>JBHHWG010000047.1:0-21626 GCA_046756385.1 Sphingomonadales bacterium
AGACTTTGATCTCCAGTGCTGGCATCCTCAGCCGCGGCAACATCGTCCGGTGACGGCGCCGCCTCGAACGCCGCTTCAAGTTCATCGAGCGTGGGCTCTTGATCGGCCCGCCCAAGCCCCGCGGAGCCGGCGCCGTCAGCAATCAAATTGAGATTCTCGATCAGCTCGGCATCAGAGCCCTCCGGCTCCTTTTCCTTTTGTTCCAGCGTGGCGAGGATAACTTTAATCTGATCGAGAGATTCAAGAATCAGCGTGATCGAATCGGGAGTAACCTCAATTTCGCCATCGCGAAATTTACCAAGCACGTTTTCCGATGCGTGGGCCACCGCTTCAAGGCGGGGCAGCCCCAGAAATCCACAGGTCCCTTTAATTGTGTGAACCAACCGGAAAATATTATCGAGAACAGACTTGTTGCCCGGATCCTGCTCCAGCTTGATAAGCTCGCTATCAACGGAGTCAATATTTTCAGCAGTTTCCGTGAGAAATTCGTTGAGAAGATCATCCATCGCTTCGTGCCTTCTGATCGCGTTGGGCTCGTTTAGACGCCAAACCGCCGCCAACGGAAATAAATCGCTCTTCACACATTATTGCACGATCACCTAAACAAGTTAAAAAGCTGTAAAGGATAGTTCTCACTCTCGGCTCACTACTTGCCAACCTGGGCCAGCAGCAACACTTGATTATCGCCGTATTTTTCCGCCACGAGCGTAGCGCCCATCTCCCGCGCCAAATCACCCGCCAACTTCGCCGGCGCGGTGCGCGTTTCGAGCTCGGAATCATGCACGGAACCATTGAGCAGCGCGTCAATATTCTCGTGCAATTTGACGCCGGCTCCCGTTGCCGCAACCGTCAGCCGAACGCCGCCGCGAACCTGCTCGACCGTAACTTTGAGACCGCCCCCGCGCACCAAGGCTTCGCCGCCAACGAGTATCATATTAAGCAAAAGCTTTACGGCATTTCTTGTGAGAACCAACCGCGGCAGCTCCCACTGAAGCGTAACCTTACCGTCCTCGAAAAATCTGGACGCGACCTTGTGCGCCTCCAGGACCCCGGCGGGCTGAGTTGACACACCGGCGGTTCCAAACGCCATCCGGAAAAACTGCAATCGCAGGGCAGCCTGATGCGCACTGTGCGACATCAATTTTACCGCCTGCCGGCGCATATCCTCGTCAACGTCCTCGTCCAGAATTTCAGCGCCGTTGGAAATTGCGCCGACTGGACTTACAAGATCATGACACAGGCGCGAACAAAGCAAGGCCGCAAGATCAATATCTCCCATTCCCTTTCACCTTCTTGAATTTGTAAGGCCACCCCACCTTAGTGTACTGTTGCCTATGATATTCAAACCGACCCATGTTAAGGAACGGTTATTGTGGGGCAAAAGTCGGGGATTCCTTGAGCGCCGCGCCCACCAGTCCGAAAAGACTTTATCGGATTTCGCCATAAATTTCACCGACAACCCCAGCCGGGCAACACCCTTTGATGCAAGGTCAGGCAATGACAATCAGTGACACGATCGGCCGAACCGAAGCCAAACGCTTCAGCCATCCGGGTAAGGCGCGCCACCTGGGTAAGAAGGGAAAGCGCACAAGCGGTTACAAGAAGGGCCGTCAGGTCGACGAGAAGGCCCTTCAGGAAATCCGGTCGCTGATCGGTGACCGCCCACGCCGACGGGATCTGCTGGTTGAATTTCTGCATTTGATCCAGGACGAATATCATTGCCTGTCGCCGCGCCACCTGGCAGCCCTGGCTTACGAAATGAGGCTGGCGATGGCAGAAGTCTACGAGGTCGCCACCTTTTATGCCCATTTCGATGTCGTCGACGACGACCAGACGGAACCCGCCGAAATCACGGTGCGCGTCTGCGACAGTTTGACTTGCCAACTGATGGGCGCGCAGCAACTTCTGCAAGGCCTGACGGAAAATCCCGATCAGCAAATATCCGGCCAAAAAGTGAAGATCGTGCGCGCGCCCTGCATGGGCCGCTGCGACACCGCGCCCGTGGCCGAGGTCGGCCATAATCACATTGACCACGCGAGCCCTGAAACCGTTCGGGATGCCGTGGCCGGTCGGCGCCTGCAACCTGAAATGCCTGACTATCAGGACCTTCCGGCTTACCTGGCCGATGGCGGTTACAAGCTCCTGAAGGCGTGCCGGGATGGGACGAGAGGCGTTGCGAGCGTAATCGAACTTCTGGACACGGCCGGTCTTCGGGGCCTGGGCGGGGCAGGCTTTCCCGCCGCGCGCAAATGGCGGTTCGTCCGCGCGGAACCGGGCCCGCGCATTCTTGTAATCAACGCCGATGAAGGCGAGCCGGGCACTTTCAAGGATCGTTTCTATCTGGAGCGGGAACCCCACCGCTTTGCTGAAGGAATGCTGATAACCGCCTGGGCCATCGAGGCGGAAGCAGCCTATATTTATCTGCGCGATGAATACCCGGCCATTCGTAAAATATTACAACGCGAGATTGAGAAACTGGAGAATGAAGGCATCGTCAAGCCGGGCTTCATTCAACTGCGGCGCGGCGCCGGCGCTTACATCTGCGGCGAGGAATCGGCGATGCTTGAAAGTATTGAGGGCAAGCGTGGCCTGCCCCGTCACAAGCCGCCGTTTCCAGCCCAGGCTGGCCTGTTCGGCCGCCCCACCCTGATCCACAATGTCGAGACCGTCTATTGGCTGCGCGAGATCATCGAGGACGGACCCGAGGCTTTTGCCGCCAAAGGCCGCAACGGATCGAAAGGACTGCGCAGCTTTTCGGTGTCGGGCCGGGTCAGGTCGCCGGGGGTGAAACTCGCCCCGGCAGGCATCACGGCGCGCCAACTGATCGACCAATATTGCGGCGGGATCGCGGACGGGCATGAGTTCAAGGCCTATCTTCCGGGCGGCGCGTCGGGCGGCATCCTGCCCGCCACGCTGGCGGATGTGCCGCTCGACTTCGGCACGCTGGAAAAGCACGGCTGTTTCCTGGGTTCGGCGGCGGTAATCGTCCTCTCGGATCAGGACAATATGCGCGACGTAGCGCTCAATCTGTTGCGGTTCTTCGAAGATGAAAGCTGCGGACAGTGTTCTCCGTGCCGGCTGGGAACCGAAAAAGCGGTGAAACTCATGGGAGAAACCGCTTGGGATGAAACCCTGCTGAGCGAGTTGGTGCAGGTCATGCGGGATGCATCGATCTGCGGGCTCGGGCAGGCGGCGGGCAATCCAATCGCCTCGGTCCTGGAGCATTTCAAGGCGGAGACCGGCGCGGACAGTTGCGCGAGCAAGTGAAGAGATTGAAATCATGAGTGAACCGATCAAATTCCTGCTCGATGGCCGAGAGGTCGAAGCCCGTTCCGATGAGACGATCTGGCAGGTCTCCAGGCGGGAGGGGACCGATATCCCGCATCTCTGTTACCGCCCGGAACCGGGCTACCGGCCCGATGGCAACTGCCGGGCCTGCATGGTCGAAGTTGAGGGTGAGCGGGTGCTTGCGGCGTCCTGCATGCGAAAGCCCGCCCCGGGAATGAAGGTGGGCACAACCACCGAGCGCGCCAGCTCGGCCCGGCGCATGGTCATGGAACTGCTGGTCGCCGATCAGCCGCCGCGCGATCAGGCCCATGACCCGGATTCAGAATTCTGGAAATGGGCCGAACGCATGGGTGTGGAAACCAGCCGCCTCCCCGCCCATGAAACCGTGCCCGCCGACTCAAGCCATCCGGCGATGCGCGTCAGCCTGGACGCCTGCATTCACTGCAACCTTTGTGTGCGCGCTTGCCGGGAGGTTCAGGTCAACGACGTTATCGGCATGGCGAACCGCGGCGGCAACGCCAGGATCGTGTTCGATCTGGACGATCCCATGGCCGACAGCACCTGCGTCGCCTGCGGTGAATGCGTGCAGGCCTGCCCGACCGGCGCACTGATGGCGGCAACCCTGGTGGACGAGGCCGGCAGGGGCCTGCCGAAAGCCGATCGCCGGGTCCACAGCGTATGCCCCTATTGTGGTGTAGGCTGCCAACTGACCTACAACGTCAAGGACGGGAAACTACAATCGGTTGACGGCCGCGACGGCCCCGGCAACGCGAACCGGTTGTGCGTAAAAGGGCGGTTCGGCTTCGATTATGTGGCGCATCCCGATCGATTGACCGAACCCTTGATCCGGCGCGACGACGCGCCCAAGGAGCTTTATCCCGAAATCGACCCGGCCAATCCCTACACTCATTTTCGCAAAGCCAGCTGGGAAGAGGCGCTCGATTATGCGGCGAATGGGCTGAAACGAATACGCGAGCGCGACGGCGACCGGTCGCTGGCCGGTTTCGGCTCGGCCAAATGTTCCAATGAAGAAGCCTATTTGTTCCAGAAACTGGTGCGCACCGGCTTCGGCAACAACAATGTCGATCACTGCACCCGGCTGTGCCACGCCTCCTCGGTCGCGGCACTTTTGGAAGGGATCGGATCGGGCGCGGTCACGGCGCCGTTCACGGACGCCGAGGAGGCCGATGTGATCATCACCATCGGCTGCAATCCGCCGGAAAATCATCCCGTCGCCGCGACATTTTTCAAGAATGCCGCCAAGGCGGGCAAGACGCTCATTGTGATGGACCCGCGGGGCAACGGCCTGGGCCGGTTCGCCACCCACATGGTGCAATTCACGCCGGGAGCCGACGTTGCGCTGCTCAACGCAATCATGAATGTGATTGTGACCGAGAAACTCTACAGCCCCAATTATATTGAAAAACACACCAGGGGTTTCGACGAGTTTGCGGAGCATCTGAAGGACTATGCGCCGGAACGGATGTCCAGGATCTGCGGCATCGATCCGGAGCTGATCCGGATCGTGGCCCGCGCTTACGCCACCGCCCGATCGGCCATGATCTTCTGGGGCATGGGCGTGTCGCAGCATGTTCACGGCACCGACAACGCGCGCTGCCTGATCGCGCTGGCGCTGATGTGCGGGCATATCGGACGGCCCGGCGCCGGCCTGCATCCGCTTCGGGGCCAGAACAATGTTCAGGGCGCGTCCGACGCCGGCCTGATCCCCATGATGTACCCGGATTACCAGCCCGTGAACGAGATCGGAACCCGGGAATTTTTCGAGCAGGCCTGGGACGCCACCCTGGACCCGGAAAAGGGCCTGACCGTGGTCGAGATCATGGACGCGATTCACGCCGACGCGATCAAGGGCATGTATATCATGGGCGAAAATCCGGCGATGTCGGACCCCGATGCCCTCCATGCCAGAGCCGCGCTGGCCAAGCTCGAACATCTTGTGGTCCAGGATATTTTCCTGACCGAAACCGCGCAATTCGCCGACGTCATTCTGCCCGCTTCCGCATGGCCCGAAAAAGACGGCGCCGTCACCAATAGCAACCGGCAGGTCCAGATCGGACGCAAGGCCCTGGAACTGCCCGGCAACGCCCGCCAGGACTGGTGGATCATTCAGGAGATGGCCCGGGGGATCGGCCTGAACTGGCATTACGGTCACCCCCGCGATGTCTTTGCCGAGATGGCGCGCACGATGCCGTCCCTCGACAACATTTCCTGGGAACGGCTGGAGCGCGAAAGCGCCGTGACTTATCCGTGTCCGGCTCCGGACGCCCCGGGTCGGGCGGTGGTTTTCGGCGATGGTTTTCCAACGGCCGACGGCAAGGCCCGCTTCGTGCCGGCCACGATCATTCCACCCGATGAGCGCCCCGACGATGAGTTCCCGATGATCCTGACGACCGGCCGCCAGCTTGAACATTGGCATACCGGCGTCATGACCCGGCGCGCCACGGTCCTGGATGTGCTGGAACCCGAAGCCATCGCCTCGATGTGCCCCGCCGATCTGCGCGCGCTTGGTGTCGAGCCCGGCGAAAAAATCCGGGTCGCCACCCGGCGCGGCGTCATTGAATTGACGGTCCGGATCGACAGCGGCGTTGCCAGGGGCGCGGTGTTCATCCCGTTTTGTTACGCCGAAGCCGCGGCCAACATCCTGACCAATCCGGCCCTTGATCCGTTCGGGAAAATCCCGGAGTTCAAATACTGCGCGGCGCGGGTCGAAAAAATCGGGAACGAGGCTGTGACATGAGACTCCAAAGTTAGAGTCTTTCCAATGACCCGTTGATTTGGTTCAAGTGACGATCACGCCTTTGAAATCCGCACCTTTAACCACCGCCTTCTTGATTTCAAAGCCGCGCAGGCGCGCGCCGGACAGCCGGGCGAATGTGAAATTGGTCAGCCGCCCGGTGGCCGGCAGCAATCCCAGTTTGACGTGACGAAGATCGGCCCCCTCCAGATTGGCGTTGCTCAGGTCGGCGCCGCGCAGATCGGCGTGGGCCAAATTTGCTTCCGTCAGGTCGGTGGTCGCCAAATTCGCGCCGATCAATACGGACTGCGACAAATTCGCCCGGTGCAGATTGGCCAGGTGAAAATCCCCCGCGGCCAGGTTGAGGCCGCTTAAATCCGCCCCGGCAAGATCAAATTGAGAAAGATCAAGCTGTTGCGCTGTCTGGGCCCCGCTGTCCAGCCATGCCAGATGGTCCTTGATGATTTGCTCCAGCCCCCGGTGCCGGTTGTCCCTGCGGCGTTGTTTGATGGCGCCCGTCATGTCGGTCTGACTCAGTTCCGCCGACGACAGCGCGGCCCCACGAAAATCAGCCCCGTTTACGGATGCGAATCTGAGCCTGGCTCCCGAGAGGTCCGCGCCATGAAAAATGACCCCGTCGAGATTCGCTTCTTCGAGATTGGCTCCCTTTAGATTGGCGCCGGTGAAATCGGCGCCGCTCAAATTGGCCGAACTGAAGTTTACGCCGCTTAGCTCCGACTGACGAAACGAACAGCCGGCCGCTTTCTCGCCGAAAGACACGACGCTTGTCGCATCGTCAAGATTGGCGATTTTCCCCATCCGGAAATCGGCCCCGCTGAAGTCGGCATCGACCAGCTTCGCTTGCTTGAAACCCGCGCCGCGCAAATCGGCCCTGGTGAACCTGGACCTGGTCAGATCGGCCCAATCGAAACGGGCGCCGAAAAGGTCGCCATAGTCGAAATTGGTCCCGGCCAGGTCGGCGCGCGAGAAATTGCACTCAAGGAATTTGGCGTCGCTGAAATCCATGTCGGTCAGATTCAGCGCCGACAAATCACACCGTGTTGCGACCGCGCGGACGCCATTGGGATTTCGGTCGACAAAGCGCTTGTGACGCTTATAGATGGCCTCGATAACTTCTTGCGTCAGTCTGACGCCGGGCGGTATCTCAAATAAAGCACGCTTGTCCTTGACCATGATCCGAATCTGGTTCCCTAACATGGGCCGCTCCCCCGTCAGCCACCGGTTCTCCTGTAGCACGATGAGGCGTTTTGGAAAAGAAGGCGATGATCTCGCCGTTGAAAGGAATCCATTTTTCAGCCGGGATTGTGGTCTACCATTTCCATCAGGCTCCAGGCCGCCGCCAAATCCTGTTCCCGGTTGACGTTGAAGAACGGGTCAATCGGATCGGCGTCCCATTCCACGACGGCCAGTTTGTAGCGCGCGGTCCAAAGGTCGATTTTGCGCACACCTTCGTCAATAATCGCGCGGCGCAAATCGTCCGCCACACCAACAGGCCACAGGCCCACCACCGGATGGGTTCGGCCGTTGGTGCTGGCGCAGGCCAGCTCCGCCTCGTCGTCACTGACCGCCCGACGGAGCCGTTCCACAAGATCATGGGGCAGGAATGGCGTGTCCGTCGGCACGGTGACGATCGAGCCCGCCCGGGGCGCGTGGCCGCGAACCCATTCCAACCCGGTCAGCACCCCGGCGAGCGGACCGGCAAACCCGGGCACGACATCGGGAACGACCGGCAAGTCATAAGCTGCAAAGCGCTCCGGATCGCCGCCCGCATTGAGGATCAGCCTGTCGACTTGAGGACCGATGCGCTCGATGACCCGGGAAAGCAAGCTCCTGCCGGCGATCTGGCGCAAACATTTGTCGCCTCCGCCCATGCGCCGCGCAAGCCCGCCCGCCAAGAGGACCGCGACCATCTCTGGCGCGGTTGATCGCTCAGTCACGCAAGCTTGCCTTTCGTTGGATTTTGACGCTTTCGGCCGGGATATTGGACGGGTCCGCATCGAAGACCAGGCGGTGCTCGCCGGACACACAGATAAACCGCTTCCCCTTGGCCCGCCCGATCAGCGTCAGCCCGGCGCGTTTTGCCAGCTCGACCCCGGAAGCCGTGAACCCCGAGCGCGACATCAGAATCGGGATCTGCATCTGGACGCATTTGATCACCATTTCACTGGTGAGCCGGCCGGTGGTGTACATGATCTTGTCCGGTGCGGGCATATCATTGACAAACATATAGCCGGCGATCTTGTCGACCGCGTTATGTCTGCCGACATCCTCCATGTAAACCAGCGGCCGGTCCCGCTGACACAGCACGCAGCCATGCACGGCCCCGGCCTCCAGATACAGGCTGTCGGTCGTATTGATCTTGCGCGACAAGGCATAAAGCCAGGACGTGCGCATCACCGCATCGTCGGGCAAAACGATGTGGTCGAACTTTTCCATAATGTCGCCGAACACAGTGCCCTGAGCGCAGCCCGAGGTCATGGTCTTTTTTTTGAGCTTGCTCTCAAAATCAGTCCGTTGCCGGGTCCGCACGACCACCACGTCGACCTCGTGATCGACGTCGATTCCGGTGATTTCATCGTCCGCCGTCAGCATGTTCTGATTGAGCAGGAAGCCGACCGCCAGATATTCGGCATAGTCCCCGATCGTCATCATGGTGACGATTTCACGATCGTTGAGATACAGTCCAAGCGCCCGTTCCATGGGTACGGACAGCTCACACACCGCTTGGCTGTGATCCACGCCGGCGACCCGTTTGCTTAGAAGCGGATTGGCCGGCGACGGCTTGATTATAAACTCATTCATGCCCCCAATATGCGGCAAAGCCAAAGCACTGCCAAGGCTCGACATCAAACTCTATCTTGTGCTTGACCCGCACGCATCAATTACGGCATTGCTTGCCACCGGATAAGGAGACGACGATGGTCAACATCGATCGGTCGGTAATTGCCGACCAACTAACCGACATTGCCCTGGCGGCCGGGGCGGTCATTCTCGACATTTACAACAATGACGTCACCGTGCGGACCAAGGACGATCGCAGTCCGGTCACCAACGCCGACGAGGCCGCCGAGAAATTGATCCTGGCACGACTCTCGGTACTGACGCCGGATATCCCGGTTATCGCGGAGGAACGTGTCGCCAGAGACGGCGCGCCGGAAACTGTCGGCGATCGGTTCTGGCTCGTCGACCCCCTCGATGGGACCAGGGAGTTCATAAGCCGCAACGGTGAATTCACGGTCAATATCGCGCTCATTGAGGATGGCACACCGACCCTGGGGGTCGTTTTTGCACCGGCGCGGGGCCGGCTTTTTTGGGGCACCCCCGACGGCGCATGGGTCCGGGAGACCGACGACGCCGGGGCTTGGGGCGCGGCGCGGCCGATTTCGGTTAGACCGTCACCCGCCGACGGTTTGACGGTGGTCGCCAGCCGCTCCCACCGCGACGCCAAGACCGACGAATATCTGGAGCGGTTCGACGTGAAGGAACTGATTTCAGCGGGCAGTTCGCTCAAATTCTGCCTCGTGGCAGCTGGCGAGGCCGACCTTTATCCGCGCCTCGGGCGCACCATGGAATGGGATACCGGAGCCGGCCATGCGGTCCTTCTGGCCGCGGGCGGAACCGTCGTAACCCTGGATGGTCAGCCGCTTAAATACGGTAAGGCGCCGGTCTACGACAATCCATTCTTCGTGGCCCATTCTTCGTGGCCCATTCTTCGTGGCCCATTCCTCGCGGCTAAAACAAACGAAGTTCTGACCTGATCAGTCGACATGGGCAAGCGCGGCAACGCCGCCGGCGGGCCGCGCTCGTCCCTCAAATGCCCCCATAAGAGCGGAAAGCGCTCTAGAATTTCAACAATTCGCCAATCGTTCCCTGAACATCGGCGGGAAGCTTGGCAAGTTCATTGGTAAACCTCGCCCTCGCTTTTTCGAGCTCAGCGCCGGCTGGCAAAGTCTTGCCTTCCTGGGACGTCTTGACCAACGATCCGACCGAGCGGAAGGCCACCGCGGCTGCGGCGGTGTCGGTCAAGGTGCCGGACAGTTCCTTACCGATTCCCTCGTCCAGCAAGTCTTCAATCAGTTGCTGTTGCTCGCTTTCGACCTCGAATTTCTCGTATGCTGGCTTCTCGACCGAATCGATCCTCAAAACGACATAGGGATCATGCATACCGACTTCATGCCCGAATTGTTGAATGCATGGCACCGAGCACAGCGCCGATCTGTTAGTATTTCGTCAATAGAAATACGCCAGAATGGAAATGTAAGCGGCAAACCAATGGAGGTTTTAGCAACCGAATAGAAAGTGGAGTGAACGATGGCGAATTTAGACCTGACGATGCAAAACTACCATCTGGCGACGGCAGAGATTCTGTACTACATGCCGGATCATCCAAGTCTCGTTCAAACTTTCATTTGGCAACAATATGACGTTGCGCCTAACTATCCTCAGCTCAAGAAGTTTCTCGACTTCTGGACCGCGAACATAGACGCCACGCTGCATTCAGTGGCCGTGGTGTCCCGCAAGACCCTGTCCCCAGCAGAATATCGTTTTGCAGCGGCGTCCTATCGGATCCACTGATCCGGGGGTATACGCATAAAGGGATGCGGTGTGGGCGGGCCGGGAAGCGGACTGTCGGAATCCTTTACAGTCCTCGATATCGACCCTCGCACGATCGGCTACCGGGCAAGCGATTGAAATGACAGCGCTTCCCCGCGCCGTTTGCAATGTCGTGCTGTCGAAATTCCTTACAGTGGGTAGCGGCCGCCCTGCCCCAGCCCCCCAAAACCATCACCTGTGGAAACTGGTACGGTTTTTGCTTGTTTTCAGTTGGTGCGCAATGGCTGACGCCGCCGGCCGACTTGAGGAAGCAAAATGCTTTCGCCGCGAAAATTGATATTGCTGGCAACCCTGGGAACGGTCCTGGCATTGGCTGTCGCCGTCGTGGCTATCTATGACCTTATTCGGTACGACAACCCGACAAGCGTCGAGACGACACTGCCCGAGGAGTTGTCCAAAATCGCACCGGCCTCCGGACCCGCCGAAAACGATCACAGCGAACAGCCGGACAATGAGAAACAGCGCAACTAGCCCCTCTTGAACAGAGCGAGGTCATCCCCATCTATCGTGTAGTGGATGCCAAGCACGGGTCCACTATTCGACAGTAAAAAGGCGTGGCCATGGTGGCGCGCCAAACATTTGGTATCGCTTCAAAGGAGGATATCCATGCGTACTTTTGACTTGACCCCCCTCTTTCGCTCGGCTGTTGGCTTCGATCGGACCTCGCGGCTTGTAAATTCCGCGTTTGAGCAATTAGGCGAGCCGTCGCCGACCTATCCGCCTTACAACATTGAGACGCTGGGCGAAGATCAATACCGCATCTCGATGGCGGTGGCCGGTTTTGCCGAGCAGCAGCTTGAAATTACGGCCGCTGAGAACACGCTCAGCATCACCGGCAAGGACAGCGACGACGCGGATGGTCGGACCTATCTTCATCGCGGCATAGCAAGCCGCGCTTTCAAGCGCAGCTTTCAACTCGCGGATTACATCGTCGTGACCGGAGCGAGGCTGGCCAACGGGCTCCTGGAGATCGACCTTGTGCGCGAGCTACCCGAGGCCATAAAGCCGCGCGCAATTCCCATTTTGGCGGGCCCGAAAATAGCTGACCCACATGGCGAGGACGAGACCTCAAGCCCAACGAGCAGGGCCGCCTGATCCTTTCAGGTTTTGCGGCATGCGACCGGCGTCCCCCTTACCGGGGGCGTCGGTTCGCCTTTTTATAGGTCTGGGCGGCAATGGCGCTGAGGCGGTCGCTCCGGCTATCTCCGAACTGGTTCAGGCAGTGGGTGAGAAACGGTGCGCTGAAGCAGGAAAAATCCCGGTTTCCCTTGCGCCTGCCCTGGCCCATGCGGCGATCGCCGTGACGGCGGTCGAACCGCTGATTGGCAAAGGCTTGCCACGGCCCGCCCTCTGGACCATTCGGCCCGGCACGGCGGTTCTGGCCCGTAATCCGGGCGCCGCCCCGTATGATCTTCGGGTCCATCCACGCTGTCTCCAACGCATACCAAGCCGGTCTGAATGCCAACAGCCGCACTACACATTGTCGATTAGCCCATTATAACTAAAAACGCGCCATAAATCGAGTCGCCGCGGACAGCCGAAATCAGGGCGCTTACAGAGTTTCGAGGAACCGCATTGGACGGCCCGGGGCTGCGTCGCTCAGTTCGCCTTCCCACATCACGCGACTGCCCCGGACAATGGTCCCCACGGGCCAGCCGGTTACTTTCTGACCGTCAAAGGGGGTCCATCCGCACTTGCTCGCGATCCAGGAATTCTCGATCGTGCGCTCCGCCTTCAGATCCACGAGCGTGTAATCGGCATCATTGCCGACCGCCAATCGTCCCTTGCCGGCTATCCCGAATATCCGCGCCGCCCCGGCACTGGTAAGGTCGACGAGCTGAAGCAGTGAAAGCCGGTTTTGAGCCACGTGATCGAGCATCAGCGGCAGCAAGGTCTGAATCCCCGGCATTCCGGACGGTGACCGGGGATAGGGGGCGTCTTTTTCCTCCAGGCTGTGAGGGGCGTGATCCGAGCCGATGACATCGACAACGCCCAGGATCACCCCACGCCACAACACGGCCCGATGTTCCGCCGACCGGATCGGCGGGTTCATCTGTGCCCTGGCGCCAAGATTGTGATAACAGTCGGGCGCCGCCAGCGTCAGATGCTGGGGCGTCACCTCGACCGTGGCGATGTCCCGGTTCAGACTCAGGAACGATATCTCCTTGGCCGTTGACACATGAAGAATATGAACCCGCCTTCCGGCTTCGCGCGCCAGCCCGACGATCCGCTCGGTCGCGATAAAGGCGGTCTCGGCGTCCCGCCACATGGGATGGTTACTGACCTTTTTCCGCCCGATGAACTTGCGCTCAACCAGCCGCTTTTCATCTTCAGCGTGCACGGCGACGCGCCTGCGCGTGTTGGTTAGCACCTGACGCAATGTTTCGTCGTCGGCCACCAGAAGATCGCCGGTCGACGATCCCATGAAAATTTTGACGCCGCAGCAACCGGGCAGCCGCTCAAGCTCGTGCAACTGGCTGGCGTTGTCCGCCGTGGCCCCGACATAAAATGCGAAATCGCACCACATGCGGCCCGAGGCCAAATCGATCTTGTTCCCGAGCGCCTCGGCCGTGGTCGTCGGCGGCGAGGTATTGGGCATTTCAAAGACCGCCGTGACGCCGCCCAATGCCGCGGCCCTGCTGCCGCTTTCGAAGTCTTCCTTGTCTTCACCGCCAGGCTCGCGAAAATGGACCTGGCTGTCGATAACGCCTGGCAGCAAATGCAGCCCGGTTGCATCTATCTCAAGATCCCCGGTTGCGTGTGCAAGATCTCCCATGGCCGCGGTTCGGCCATCCACAACACCGATGTCCGACTGGCTGACGCCGGCATGAAAGACGCAGGTCGCCCCGCGGATGATCAGATCGTAATGTTCGGCCATTAATGAACCTACTCAGAAAGAAATCCGGCATTGGTCACTTTTCCAACATAGGGGAAAGATATCCCCGCGTGAAGGAAGCAGATGTCTTCACGAGGCGCAATGTAACGGCTGTTGTATAAAATACCGCGTCGATTGATAGAATATTCGCCCTATAATATACGCCGCAAGATCGATCAAAAGATCAGAGCGCGTTAACATTCCGACTTTGGAACATCATCAAGCCAGCAGGGATATCAAATTGCCATGGACCGACCGAGCGCTGTCATTCTGGCCCAACGGGGCGTGATCTCGATATCGGGCCCCGACGGCCGCGAATTTCTCCAGGGCCTTGTTTCAGGCGACATGAACAGGGTCTCATTGTCGAGCGCTATTTTCGCGGCCCTTCTGACCCCTCAGGGCAAATATCTGTTCGACTTTTTTGTGGTGTTGCACGAAGACCAAATTCTGCTCGACTGCGAAAGAGCCAGGATCGAGGACCTGCAAAAACGGCTCACGCTCTACAAGCTTCGCGCGGATATAACGATCGGGAACGCCACCGACCGATTCGCCGTCGGGGCGGCGTTCGGAGACGGCGCTGACCGATTATTCGGGCAACTGAATGACGCCGGCGCGGCATGCCCCGAGGCGGAAGGCGTGGTCTTTTGCGACCCCCGCCTCGCCCGGATGGGCATTCGAGCGATTATTCCCCACGACCGGATCACGGGCGCTTTCCGGGCACGCGGCGCGGTGATGGGAACCTTCGAGGATTATGAGCGCCACCGCCTGAGCCACGGCATTCCCGATGGCAGCCGCGACATAGATGCGGGCAAGGCCTTCCTGCTGGAAGCCAATTTCGACTTGTTGCGGGGGGTCGATTTCGAAAAGGGCTGTTTCGTTGGCCAGGAACTGACGGCGCGGACCAAGCATCGTGGCGGGGTTCGCAAACGGTTGATCCCGGTCGCGCTCGACGGCCCATTGCCCCCGCCCGGCACCCCGATCAGGCTCGGCGACCGGGAAGTCGGATCGATACGAACCGGCCTTGACGATCGGGCCATGGCACTTTTACGCCTTGAACATGTCGACCCAGCGCCCGGCCCAGCGCCCGGCCCAGCGCCCGGCCCGGCACCCGGCGCGGAACAACCGCTTTTCGCCGAAGCGACCCGTGTCGTACCCATGAAACCGGCATGGATGGAGCTGTCCAAATGACTATTGACAAGGTTTTTCGCTGCGGCTGGCCGAGTGACGATCCCCTCTATATCGACTATCACGACAACGAGTGGGGGGTGCCCGAGCATGATGATCGCGCGCTTTATGAAAAACTGATTCTCGACGGCTTCCAGGCCGGCCTGTCGTGGATCACAATCCTGCGAAAACGGGAGAATTTCCGCCGCGCCTTCGATCAGTTCGATCCCGAAACAATCGCCAGATACGACAGCGACAAGATCGAAATCCTGATGAACGACCCCGGAATCGTGCGCAACCGCGCCAAAATAGTGTCAACGGTAAAGAACGCGCGGGCGTGGCTGGAAATCATGGAAAAAGGCCCCGGCAGCTTTGACGCCTTCCTGTGGCAATTCACCGATGGTCGCATCCTTCAGAACAAATGGAAGACGCTCTCGGAACTGCCGGCCGCAACCGATCAAAGCAAAGCGATGAGCAAGGCCCTCAAGGCACAAGGCTTCAATTTCGTCGGCCCGACCATCTGCTACGCCTTCATGCAGGCAATCGGCATGGTCAATGACCATGTGGTTGATTGTTTCAGATATCACGAATGCAGCCCCTCACCAGCCTGCTAGAACGGCAAATATGAGCGCTTCCTGGTGAACTTCACATATCCGAGATTGGCGCCAAACCGCAGGCCGACGCCGGTGCGGATCGGGGCCAGGATAATGTCGTCACGCTGCTGGTAGTTCACGCCGATACCGCCAATGAAATAGGCGCTGCCCTCGAGCGCGGCAAAGGTTTGGAAAATCTGCTCAATATCCGGCAAGTGATAAACCAGCATGAAAACCTTCGACCCTTCGGCGCCGGCATCGACGCCAATCGAAGGCCCGCGCCAATAAACGCGCTGCTCGCCGAATATCTTGTGGGTCAAACGACCGTCGCCATAGCGAACGCCCACGATAAGCGCCCCGCCAATCACCTGGCCGGTGATATAGGCATTGGGCCGGCCCTGCTCGCTGAAAACCTTTTCCACGACCTTCGCCAACCCCTCCGACGCGCCGCCGAAGAATTCGTCCGCTTCATTGAAGATCGTATCCTGGTCGAAAGTGTCATCCGCGTCCTGGGCAGCCACTGGCGGCGACAATAGAATGCCGGCGAGGAACAGTGGCACAATCCAGTTAAAATGGCGCAACATGGGCCAAATACCTCCATTTGGTGGTGCAAGACGGGTATTGATCCAGATTTACCGGCAATTGCAACCCAACACAACGATATCGTTCGAATGAGCAGCGGTTCCCGCCGCCGGGGAATATCGCGCAAATCCGCAATAGTTCTGACAAATCATCAAACCATCCGACTTTTTCCAATCCAGAAACAACCCCGCCCTCGCCCAGCACCCTGAAACGGCTTCATTTTCAACCCCTTAGGCCGCCGCCCCAAGCTGGCATGGTTCATGCAATTTCAGAGATCAGAGAGCAGGGGTCAGAGAGCCAAAAGGACGCCGCGCCACGACAATAATCGGAGCAGCAATATGGGTACGATTTCCCGAGTGAGCGACATCATCAACTCCAACATTCACGCGATCCTGGACCGAGCGGAACAGCCCGAGAAAGTGGCCCGCCTGATGATCGTGCAAATTCAGGAATCCATCGCCGACGCCCGTGCCATGGCTGCCCGGACCATCGCGGACAGACGGTCGCTGGAACGCCGGCTGGGCCAACTCGACGATCTCCGCGCGGAGTTGCAGACCAAGGCCGAAAAGGCGTTGTCCGAGGGCCACGAGGATATGGCCAGGACCGCCCTCCTTCAGAAGATCAAGTTGCGCGACACGGTCGAGGAGGCGCGCCTGGTCCTCGCGGATGCCACGGAAGCTGTCGCCGAGCATGACGATCAGATCGCGAAATTGCGCGCCAAGCTGGGCGAGGCCCGTGACCGCTACCAAGCCATGGGCCGGGCCCGGCGTCCCGCACCACGCCCCCGCCCCCGCCCCCGCCCTGACGAGGCGCTGGATCGCATGGAGCGGCTCGAGAAACAACTCGACGGCGCCGAAGGCGAGATCGAGGCCTACGATCTGGGCAAGGAAAAAACGCTGGAAGCCGAGCTTGCCGATCTGGAGGTCGATGACGAGGTCCTGGCCGAACTGGCGGCCTTGAAAAAGAGCCGAAAACGCCGCCAAGCCCCAAAGGATCTGGCCGCGGAAAATTTGGACGCCGATACGCACAAAAAGAGGAATTCGTGATGACCCATTCAAACTTTTCCGGAAGCCGTTTCCGCGCCAGGAAACTCTACCGGGACCCGCACAAAGGCCTGATCAGGGGCGTCTGCGCCGGCATGGCCGACAGCTTTCGCATCGACAGCCTGGTGGTGCGGCTGGTTGCTGTCATTGCGTTTCTACTGTTTCCAATCGCCACCGCCGCCATCTATTTGATCGCCGGCTTCGCGCTCAAGGAAAGACCGGGATCATTGTACTAGCGTCACCCGGACCCGGCGGTTTTGCCGCCCCTTCTTTTCGATCCTGGTCACGATGACCTGCCCGATCTCAGCGGTCGAGCGCACATGGGTGCCGCCGCAAGGCTGGAGATCGACCTCCCCGATTTCGATCAGCCGCACGCGACCGACGCCGCTTGGCGGCTTGACCGACATGGTTCGCACCAATTCAGGACGGGCGGCCATTTCATCATCGGTTATCCATCGCGCGCTCAACTTATGACCGGCCTCAATCAGCCGGTTGAGCGCCGCTGTCACCTGTTCCTTGTCGAGCGTTGCCTCCGGCAGATCGAAATCGAGCCGCCCCGCGCCATCGCCGATCTGACCGCCGGTCACCGCGCCGGGTACGACCGCGCACAAGACATGCAGGCAACTATGCATCCGCATGAGCCGATACCGCCGCTCCCAGTCGATTTCGGCCGTGACCTGCTGCCCGACTTCCAGAGCATGCCCCTCGTCCTTCAGGATGTGCAGGTGGTCGCCGGTCTCGCGATCCTTGCGGCAGTCGATGACGGCAATCTCGCTTCCGTCGGCGCACTTCAGCACACCGGCATCGCCCGGCTGGCCGCCGCCCATGGGATAAAACACCGTCCGGTCGAGCTGAACGCCGCGTTCGTCCACCCTGGTGACGACAGCGCGGCAGGATTTGACATAAGCGTCGTTGCGGAAAATCTCTTCGGTCATGGCAACAGTTTTCTTTATGGTTCTCGGTTCAGACCCTAGCCGGCGCGCGGCACAAATTGTTTGGGCTGATCGGCGGCATCACTCTCGGACAACGCCAGATCCTTGATGGCCAGGTCCTTGATGCTAAGCCCTTCCAGCGCTTGCTCCGCCGCCGCATCCAGCCGATCGAAGACCCGGTCGATGGTGGGCTCGCCCGACAAGCTGTCGACGTTGAAGCGCACATGTTCACCCGTGGCCCTGATCGCATCAAGCACGTTTTTCAAACTGGTGTCCTCGGGCGGGCGGGCAGGTAGAAACGCTGGCGGGTCGTCGCCCGTCGACTTGATCACCCGCGCCTGCTCAAGCGTCCTTAGAACGCGCCCGACCATTTCCACCGGAACATCCAGGCGCCGCGCCAGCGCGTGCCGGCTTGGGGCCGGCCGGTCATGGTAGTAACTGGCGCCGATCCGGTTCACCACCATTAACGCCAGCCTCTCCCCCATCCGGTTGCTCAGGGCAAGCTGGCCCGGCCGCTTCGACAGATATTCCGGGTGCTGGTGATAAAACGCCACCGACGCGCCCACCAGCAACACCAGCCAACTGACGTAAAGCCAGATCATGAAAATGACCAGCGTGGCGAAAGCGGAATAGATCGCGGCATAGTTTGGCGAATTCGCGACAAAGGCGGCGAACAGCCACCCGGTCGATTGCCACATGATACCGGCCACCAACGCCCCGGCAACGGCCGAGCGAAGCTGAACCCTGGTATTGGGCATGAACACATAGATGAAAGTGAACGCGCCAACGATCATGACATAAGGTAAAAGCGTGCCCAGCAGACCGATGATCCAGCCGAACGGCTGAATCGCCGCCAACCCGGCGAAAGTGGCGGACCCCACCACCGTGGCGGTAATACCAAGCGAGGAGAAAACCAGCACCGGCCCGACGATGATCACGCTCAGATAATCGCTGAAACGTTCGGACATCGAACGATGCTGGCTCACATGCCAGGTAAAATTGAAGGCTTGCTCGATTTTGTGCATCAGGGAAATGATCGTGTAGAACAGCACGCCCAGACCGACCGAACCGATAACGCCGGCCTTTACATTCTCGACGAATCCGATGATCCGCTCGGTTATCTCGACACTTTTTTCGCCCAGAGGCTCCAGAAAACGCTGAAGCGCCGGCTGCAATTCGTTGTGAACCTCAAACCCCTTGAGCACTGAAAAAGCAACCGCCAGCAACGGCGCCAGGGAAAGCAGAGTTGTAAAGACCAGGCTCGTGGCGCGCAGGCTCAGCTGCCCGCGGAGAAAATCGCGCCCCACTGCAACCGTTATTCGGACGATTCTGGTTGCCTTGGCCCGCCAGAACGGCAAATTGTCGGCGTCGGTGTCCCAGATTGCCTTGACAAGGCTGTCCATGGCTCGCGACAGATGCTCGGACAAACCTTCGCTCATAACCAAATCTCCTTCATGGCGGCGTCGCCTGATGGCATCCGCGAATTTTAGAGCGCTTTCAGCTCTTATGGAATCATTTGATGGATAGGAGCGGCCCGTCGGCAGGACGGGGGCCAACGGCGTCTTCAACACATGATGGTGTGAAACACCAGGCAATCCAGAACCGACGCCACGAAAATCCAGAATAAAACGGCGAGGACCGCAACAATGACCGCTGCCCGCCTTGCTGTCCAGCGCGGTTCACCCATGACGCCGCGCCCGGTAAGCCAGGTTCCCGATCGTGGCGGCCGGTTTTGATTTTCCATGCCTTCTGCCCGGTTCGACGGCCATGGCGCCAATCCTTGTTAGCGGCCATTGATAGGGCCTTTGGTAGCGACGCGCGATTGCGCTTTCCGCTATCCCCGCCATTGAAAAAGCAATTATCGGGCCAAGCACAGAAACAACCTATTTTTCAATCACTTGAAGCGGCGCTGCCGTTGAACTGTAAAATTCACCGACACGATGGATGGTAAATCGAGGGATTTTCTTTATGATTCAGCGGCCGAATCGCCAAATGTCATATATTTTTCAACCGATTAGCGCGTCCGTTAAGGCTTATGACACCTGTAAAATATTCCGACTCGGGGCGATGGCCCGGCCTTGGAGCGTTTTCGGATATAAGCGCACCGGTTGATCGGTCTTATTTGCCTGCTTCGGCCTGCTTCGGCCTGCGTCCGCACAAAAACTGGGCGGTGAAGACGCAGACCGGCTCGCCATTCTGGTTCCTGATCTCGTTTCGCGAAACCACGACGCCCCGGCGGTCGTCCTTGAAGACGACATCGATCACTTCGACCGCCAGATGTATGGTATCGCCCACCTTGACCGGGGCCGTGAATCGCAGGTCCTGAATGCCGTAGAAAGCGATGAAGGATTTCGGCAGCAGGACATACTGCCCCAACCTGTAGCCAAGGGCGCTGCCGATCGATAAAATCAGCAAGCCGTGGGCGATCGGCTCGCCAAACGGCCCTTGCCTGGCAATTGTGACATCGGTATGGATCGGGTGCCAGTCGCCGGTCAGCGCGGCGAAGGAATGAATATCCGATTCGGTGATCGTGCGCCCGGGCGAGACCATGGTCTGCCCCTTTTCGAAGTCCTCCAGAAAGTCCTTATCCATCGCCCAGGCCCTCTTTCGCCATGACCAACGCCGCCCGTCCTGCCAGCCAGCCAGGAGCAGGATAGCAAGCCGCGAAAATATATCCAAGCGGTATAGCATGAAGCTGTTCAGGGCCGCGACCCAGGGCAGTTGCGGTTGGCCCGCGATTTCAGATCAGCTAAACTTCACATCAACCATGTACTCGCTGGCCGCGAGTTGCGGTTGGCCCGCGATTTCAGATCAGCTAAACTAACAAATCCCAGGTCTGACTGACCAACGCCGTTGCGGTTGGCCCGCGATTTCAGATCAGCTAAACTGACGAGGCCCACCGATCGGCTGGTGACGCAGTTGCGGTTGGCCCGCGATTTCAGATCAGCTAAACTGCGAGCGGCCAGGCATGTACCGCCGCGCTCGTTGCGGTTGGCCCGCGATTTCAGATCAGCTAAACTCGCTATTGATATAGCCGTCCTCGTTGGACCGTTGCGGTTGGCCCGCGATTTCAGATCAGCTAAACTAAGGAAGGCTGGGATGATCTTGACCAGATCAGTTGCGGTTGGCCCGCGATTTCAGATCAGCTAAACTACCTCGGTGTGCAGTTGAGCCGCGCCATTCAGTTGCGGTTGGCCCGCGATTTCAGATCAGCTAAACTCCGGCCGGGGGCCGGGATACCCAATGGATCGTTGCGGTTGGCCCGCGATTTCAGATCAGCTAAACTTCCCATATTAAGCGGCATCACCGGCGCGTCGTTGCGGTTGGCCCGCGATTTCAGATCAGCTAAACTCGCGTTTTGCGCCCTTGCGCCGAAATGTCACGTTGCGGTTGGCCCGCGATTTCAGATCAGCTAAACTACCAAGAAAGACGGCAGCCCGGCCCTGATGTGTTGCGGTTGGCCCGCGATTTCAGATCAGCTAAACTTTTCGACGCGTCACGGTGTTGATTTTAAGGTTGCGGTTGGCCCGCGATTTCAGATCAGCTAAACTCATGTCCTGGAAATATACGCGCGGGCGGAGGTTGCGGTTGGCCCGCGATTTCAGATCAGCTAAACTCGGCATCAATCCTTCAACTCTTCAACCTAAGTTGCGGTTGGCCCGCGATTTCAGATCAGCTAAACTGAAGACCTTTTCTTCGCTGGCGGCCTGGTAGTTGCGGTTGGCCCGCGATTTCAGATCAGCTAAACTCAGCCAGCAT
>JBHHWG010000048.1:0-21390 GCA_046756385.1 Sphingomonadales bacterium
AGTTCGAGTACCGGCGCGGCTACAAGTTCTCGACCTACGCCACCTGGTGGATCCGCCAGGCGATCACCCGCTCGATCGCCGACCAGGCGCGCACCATCCGCATCCCGGTGCACATGATCGAGACGATCAACAAGCTGGTGCGCACATCTCGCCAGATGCTGCACGAGATCGGCCGCGAGCCGACGCCCGAGGAAGTGGCGGCCAAGCTGGGCATGCAGCTCGACAAGGTTCGCAAGGTTCTCAAAATCGCCAAGGAGCCGATCAGCCTTGAAACCCCGATTGGCGATGAAGACGACAGCCATCTCGGTGACTTTATCGAGGACAAGAACGCGGTCCAGCCCCTGGACGCCGCGATCAACGGCAATTTGCGCGAGACCACGACCCGGGTGCTGGCGTCGCTCACCGCGCGCGAGGAACGGGTGCTGCGGATGCGCTTCGGCATTGGCATGAATACCGACCACACCCTTGAAGAGGTCGGCCAGCAATTCTCGGTCACCCGCGAACGCATCCGCCAGATCGAAGCCAAGGCGCTCCGGAAGCTCAAGCATCCGAGCCGGTCACGAAAGCTGCGGAGCTTTTTGGATACTTAGAGCGCAAAGCGCTGTTCGTGGTAGTTGGAGCTGCCCGGTCTGTTCGATCTGCCCGGTCTGTTCGATCTGCCCGGTCTGTTCGATCTGCCCGGTCTGTTCGATCTGATCGGGGCCCGCACGTGGCGGGTCAGTGCGCGGCGCTACAGGCTACCCATTCCCCTCAACCGGAAGACCGGTCGGCGAGCACTCGAAATGAGGAGGCGGTGGGGGTAAACGGGCAAAGCACGAAATCCGTTATCGCCATATCCCCCTTATTCGTCCCCCTATCCTCTTTTTTCCGGCCGTTGCCTGGTCTCGGAGGCTACGCCGCCTTGCTGGCTGTCCTCTTGGGGCGCTGGGGGTTGCGGCGGCGTTGGCCCGGGCGCTTCTTCCGCTGGGGGCCGCGCTTGGCCCGGCCGGGGTCGTTGGCGATCTCGGCCGCGTGGTAGGGGTGGTCCTCGATCACCGGCACGCTCTGGCGGATGGTCTTCTCGATGACGCGCAGGGTGGCGCGCTCGCCGTGGTCGCAGAACGAGATGGCGACGCCGGCCGCCCCGGCGCGTGCCGTGCGACCGATACGATGCACGTAGCTTTCAGGTTCGTCGGGCAGCTCGAAGTTGATGACATGGGTCACGCCCTCGACATCGATGCCGCGCGAGGCGATGTCTGTCGCCACCAGCGCCCGAATGCGCCCGGAGCGGAAGTCCCTGAGAGCCCGCTGCCGGGCGTTCTGGGCCTTGTTGCCGTGGATGGCGTCCGACCGGATGCCGCTTTGGTGCAGGTGCTTGGCGACGCGGTCGGCGCCGTGCTTGGTGCGGGTGAAGACGAGCACCCGCTCATAGTCCTTGTCGTTCAGCAATTCGCCGATAAGCGCCCGCTTCTTGTCCTTGGGCACGAAAAGGACCCGCTGCTCCACCTTCTCGGCGGTGGTTGCCGCCGGGGCGACCTCGACCCGTACCGGATCGTTCAGCAGAGTGTCGGCCAGACGCTGGACCGATTTTGGCATGGTAGCCGAGAACAGCACCGTCTGGCGGCGCTCGGGCAGGGCGGCGGCAATCCTCTTCACGTCGGGGATGAAGCCCATGTCGAGCATGCGGTCCGCCTCATCGAGGGTGAAAACCTCGACCGCACCAAGCCGCAAATGGCCCTGGTTCATCAGGTCGAGGAGCCGCCCCGGGGTGGCGACCAGCACGTGGATGCCTCGGGCCAAAGCCTTGATCTGGGGACGGATGGAGGTGCCGCCGAAGACCACCGCCGAGCGCAGGCGCAAATGGCGGCCGTAGCTGCGCAGGCTGTCGCCGATCTGGCCCGCCAGTTCGCGGGTCGGGGCCAGGATCAATGCGCGCGGCTGGCGGCGGTGGGGCTTGCCCGCGTTTTTCGCCAGGCGGTGCAGCAGGGGCAGCGCGAAGGCGGCCGTCTTGCCGGTGCCGGTCTGGGCGACGCCCAGCAGGTCGCGCCCCTCAAGCAGCGGCGGGATGGACTTGTCCTGTATGGGGGTGGCGGTGGTGTAGCCTTCGTCCGAGATGGCGCGAAGGATGGGCTGGGCCAATTCGAGGCCCGCAAAATCGGTCATGTGTTGTTTTTCTTTCTCGATCAAATGGTCGTGCCCCCCGCCCCGAAAGCGGGACGGCGAGCGCGCAAGCACGATGCAAGCATTGCCGACGCGGCGTGCCCATGGCAGAGACCCGTCTAACGAAACGCCCACATATATCGGAAAGAAACGTGGCCGACCCTAAAGAAGCTGCCGGGCCGGCGAGCGATCTAAATTTGACCTTGAAGGGAGTGTCGCTGGCGCCACTAAGGCGCTTTGGCGCCGGGAAGTCAAGACAATTCGCGTCTGCGCCCTGTGAGCAACCGGGCGCAGGGTTGAAAGCTGTCATAACGGCCAGCCGCCTGCTTTCTCGATCACGGCATCGATTTCCGTCATCAACTGGATGGTCTCGCCCATGGCGGCGATGATCGAGCGGTAGTGCTGAATATCGTCGTGCTTGAGCGCGCGGCCCTTGCGGTCCTTGAGCCATTTTTCCGCCGGCTGATAGCCGCCGACCCGGAATTCCCATACCGCTTGCGGGACCGGTTCGAAATATTGCGCCTGGTTGATCCAGACCCGCTCCAACTCCCGCTCATAACGCGGTTTTTCGACCTCATCCGAGCCCCCGGCGTCGAAATTCGGTTTGGCGGGCCCATTGGCGCGCATCAGATGCAAATCCACAAGACGCCGCCCGAGCCCGCATAGCGACCGGAATGAATCAGCGCCGCCCGGCAGTGGAATGCGCGGGAAGTCGGTTTTCAGGAAATCGCGATAACGCTCCCGGTAGGATGGCGCGTGAAGGATGGCGTAGATGTAATGAAAAACATCCTCGGGGCCGAAATCGGTGGCCAGATCGCCCGTGGCGTCGGTAATGAAGTCGAGGCCGGTGCGTTCGCCAAGCGCCTTGGTGAACCCGGGCGCGAGATTGGGCTGTTTGCCATTGGAAGCAAGGGAATTGTCTTCAAACTGGGCTACATATTGACCGTCGACCTGAAGCTGACTGGTTGTTTTGTCTGCGAACACAAAGAGCGGAAAGACGGTCACACCGCCGCGCCGAAATCCGTTTGTGTCTAATGGATAAGCGCTGGCTGTAACCAAATTCCATTCATGGTCATTTACGGCTTGGCCCTGGCGGCCGGCGCCAAGGCAGAGGTTGTTCTTTTGGAATACATGATCCAAGATCTCACGCCCGGGTCGATCCATTATCGCATAGTCAAGATAGCAGTATCGGCTGTCGAACGGCCGGTATGAACACCGAATATGTGGGTTGAGCCAATCGTCTCCCATCGCTCGCAGTTTCTCTCGTCCTTTGTCCAATTGCCAGTCACGGTTATCCCTTAAATTGTACTTTGCACGGATTTCATCGTCGGAAATGGTGAGCCTTCGCATGTCGGCAATGCGTTGGTGCATCTCGTTCTCAGAAAAGGCCACAGCGAAATGATCACGATGGCTCTTAAAACCGTGGACGTTCAGAGGCAGAATTTCCGGGAGCGGCCAGCCATCCTTATATTCCGCGCCCAGAGTTTCGTCTCTGGGCACAAACACGTAATCCGGCGAGGCAGGAGACAGTTCGGCCCAGCGGGTTGCGCCAACATGATGAACCGACAGCCATGCGTATTTACCGACCGCGTCGGGGTACTCCCCCTTTTGCTCGTTGGGCCCCCAAATCTCCGCGTGGAATACTTTCGCCCGTTCGCCACCGCCCTCTTTACGCTTTATAAGGAGGCAGATTGACACCCCAAGAGTAATCCCGAACACGTTTTCATCTTTGGAACCATCCGGGGCGACCTCCTTGCGCTTCTCGTTGCCGTGCAAATCGATGATGTAAATCTCGTCAAAAGTGTCAATCAGGCACTGCCTCATGCCTCGCAGCGTGGGACTGTCCAGATAACTGTTATTGGTAATGAAACCGATTATTCCATGGCCGGTACGCTCGATGCGCCACTGGGCGAAGCGAATGAACTTCACGTAATCGTCATGGATATATTTCGGGTTCTTCTCGTCGAGCGGCGCGCCATCGACATGGAAATAGCTGCCGGTCTCTTGTTCGGCGATCGAATCCCAGCCGCGCAGGAGGTGGCCGATGAAGGTGCGTTGTTTGACCGCCTTCAGGTCCCGCGTCGCGGTGGCTAATTCGGGGCGTTTCTTGCCCCGGTGATAGCGCTCATAGGTCGCGCCCTTTTGCTTCGCTTCCGTTCGCTCGGACGGATTGGCGGAATGGCCGGAATAGGGCGGGTTGCCGAGCACCACCATCACCGGCTTGTCGCGCTTGACGTCGCTGGCCGCTCCGGCCTCGTCCGCCAGCCACTGGGTGAAGGGAAGGGTGTGCTCCGGTCCATGGGGTTCTTCAAGGGTGTTGGTCAGGAACACGTTGACCCGCTCGCTGGAATAAAGCTCGGCTCCGGTCTCGGCGAGCTCGCGGTCCAGCTTCAGGTGCGCGATTGCGTAGGGCGCCATCAGGAACTCGAAGCCGTGGAGGCGCGGCAGCAGGTGTTCGCGCACATAGGACCGCCACAGCCCTTGCAGGCCGTTGAAATAAGTGTCGCGGATAAAGTCGATCACGCCGTCGAGAAAGGTTCCGGTTCCCGCCGCCGGATCGAGAATGTGGACCTTGTGGGACGTGACCCCGTCTTCGGCCGCCGACGGGACCGTCCTCTCATCGGCGAGGCCGCGGTCGAGGCCGAAATCCCGTTTGAGAATTTCATCGACGCTGCGGACGATGTAGGACACGACCGGCCCCGGTGTGTAATAGACGCCTCGTTCCTCGCGGCGCCTGGGATCATACTGATCGAGGAAATGTTCATAAAAATAGACAACCGGATCGCCGCGCCGGGTCTTGCCCTTGAACTCGCTCTCGATCGCCCGCATGTCGGTCCGGTTCAGGACCGCCGCCAACTCGTCGGCGGCCCAGGCCACTCTTTCGTCAAGCTCGACGCCGCCGATGCGCACGAAGGCTTTGGCCAGGAAAGGGTTGGTGGAGGGGAGGCGGAACTGGGCGGTCTCGCGGGTGAAGGTATCCTTGTCCGGTGTGTGAAAGCGCGCCGAGAACATTCCGTAGCAAATTGTCTGCGCCTCCATGTCGGCGTAATCGTCCGCGGTCATGTCATGGATGAGGATTTGCCTCATGCCATCCAACTGGCCATGAATCGGCATGTCCCGAAGCGGCTTGCCCGCGTCCCCGGCCTCCTGTTTCTCGAGTTCGAGCGCCTGGGTTATGGCGAAGCGCATTTGCCGGGCGCAACCGGCCATCCTGGCGGCGAGGTTTTTGGTGGTGGTGATCGCCGGGGCCTCGCAGTCCGCGTCCAGGAACCGGTCGAGCAGGAATCTGACATTTTCAGCGCCCTGGCCGTTCAGCTCAAACCGCTGCTTTTTACCGTTCCAATCGGCGAGCCGGGCCGTCGTCTGCCGTTCGCCGGCGATATAATGGCGGAACTCGATGTAGTCCGTCAGGATCAGATTATTCAGCCCCTCGAAGTAGCGTTGGAGCTGCCCGGTCCTTTCGATCTGATCGAGGGGCGCATTGACGGTCTTGGTTTCGATGTGGCCGACAGGAAGACCGCCGCGCATCACCGCAAGATCGGGGGCCCCGCATTCAATGCGTTTGGGCTCGTTGAGAACCATGGGAAATTCGAGGTCGGACAGAAGATTCTCAAGGCCTGAGCGAAAGCTGAGCTCCCGCGCCTCGCCGGTGGCGATCTTCCGGTTGGCTGCCTTTACATAGCGCTCAAACGGCCGCAATATATCCCGCGCCCCACCCGTCATTGTCGCGTCCCCACTCACTTTCGCCTGCGCTTGAAAGTAGTGAAGATATAGCAGGGCCGTCCGCTCCCGCAAGTGGCGGACCCCGTGAGAACGGTTACGCGGCCGCTTCCGATTTCTGGTCCGAATTCCTCTCATAGCCCAAATTCGGCGCCAGAATGCGTTCGACCTGCGACAGCGGCAGGCCCTTTCGGTGGGCGTAGTCCTCGACCTGGTCCTGGGCGATGCGGCCGAGGCCGAAATATTGCGACTGGGGGTGCGAGAAATAATAGCCGCACACACTGGCGCCGGGCAGCATGGCATGGTTTTCCGTCAGGATGACGCCGGCGTTTTGTTCCGCGCCCAGCAGGTCGAACAAGCCGGGCTTTTCGGAGTGATCGGGACAGGCCGGATAGCCCGGCGCGGGGCGAATGCCCTGATATTTTTCCTTGATCAGCTCCTCATTGGTCAGGCTTTCATCGGCCGCGTAGCTCCAGAATTCCTTGCGGACGCGCTCGTGCATGCGTTCGGCGAAGGCCTCCGCCAGCCGGTCGGCGAGCGCCTTGAGCATGATCGAGCTGTAGTCGTCCTCGGCCGCCGCGAATTCGCCGAGTTTGTCCTCGATCCCGATTCCGGCGGTCAGCGCGAAGCCGCCAATGTAATCGGCCAGTCCGGTGTCCTTGGGGGCGACGAAATCAGAGAGACACAGATTGGCGCGGCCCCTGCCTTTGGCCATTTGCTGACGCAGGAAGTGGGACACCGTGCGCACGTGCTCGCGGCTGTCGTCGGTGAAAATCTCGACGTCGTCGCCGACCGCGCTGGCCGGGAAAAAGCCAACGACGGCCCGGGCTGTCAGCCAGCCCTCCTCAGCGATGCGGCCCAGCATGTCTCTCGCGTCGGCGAGCAGGGCGCGCGCCGCCGGACCCACCTTGTCGTCGTCCAGAATTCGCGGATAGGTGCCCGCCAGTTCCCAGGTGCGGAAGAACGGGGTCCAGTCGATCCGCGCGGCCAGTTCCTCGATCGGATAGTCTTCGAACGTCCGGACCCCCAGGAACGTCGGCTTGGGCGGTTGATAGCCTTGCCAGGAGATCGGCAGCCGCGCGGCCCGCGCCTCCCGCAGGGATTGCTGACGCTGGGTCTTGGCGCGCCGGTCGTGCCGGGTCCGAACTTCCGCATATTCCCTGGCCACGCCCGCTGCAAAGTCGGCGCGTTGGGTTGTGCTCAACAGGGCGCTGGCGACGCCCACGGCGCGCGAGGCATCATGAACATGGACCGTCGGGCTTTCATATTTGGGCGCGATTTTAACCGCGGTGTGAACCCGGGAGGTGGTCGCGCCGCCGATCAGCAAAGGGGGCTTGAAGCCGTCGCGCTGCAATTCCTCGGCCACCGAGGTCATTTCCTCCAGCGATGGCGTAATCAGCCCGGACAGTCCGATCAGATCGACATCGTGCTCCCGCGCCGCGTCCAGGATTCTGGCGTAGGGCACCATGACGCCGAGATCGATCACCTCGTAATTATTGCACTGAAGCACGACGCCGACGATGTTCTTGCCGATATCGTGGACATCGCCCTTGACTGTGGCGAGCAGGATTTTGCCATTTGAATGCGGGATGCCGTTGGCCGCCTTGTCGGCCTCCAGAAAGGGCACCAGATGGGTCACGGCCTGTTTCATCACCCGCGCGCTTTTGACAACCTGGGGCAGGAACATCTGGCCCGAGCCGAACAGATCGCCGACGACATTCATGCCGTCCATCAACGGGCCTTCGATCACCTCGATCGGCCGGTCCGTCCCAAGCCGCGCCTCTTCGGTATCCTCAATAATAAAATCGGTGATGCCCTCGACCAGCGCGTGAGTCAGGCGCTCCGGCACCGTGCCCTCGCGCCATGACATATCCCGGGTCTTTGCCTTGGCCTGACCCCTGACGGAATCCGCAATTTCCAGCAGCCGGTCGGTCGCGTCATCCCGACGGTTCAGGACCACGTCCTCGACGCGCTCGCGAAGATCGTCGGGAATGTCGGCGTAGACCGCAAGCTGGCCGGCATTGACGATGCCCATGTCCATGCCTGCCGCGATGGCGTGATAGAGAAACACGGCATGCATCGCCTCGCGCACCGGGTTGTTGCCCCGAAATGAGAACGACATGTTGGACACGCCGCCGCTGATCAGGGCATGGGGCAGGCTTTGCTTAATCTCGCGCGTCGCCGCGATGTAGTCGAGAGAGAAATTGCGATGCTCCTCGATGCCGGTGGCGACCGGAAACACGTTGGGATCGAAAATGATGTCCTCGGGCGCGAAGCCGACCACCTCCGTGAGGATCTTATAAGACCGCGTGCAAATCTCGATCATGCGCTCGCGGCTGTCGGCCTGACCCGTTTCATCGAAAGCCATCACGATCGCGGCGGCGCCATGGTGCATGATTTCGCGCGCGTGGTTGATGAATGCTTCCTCGCCTTCCTTCAGGCTGATGGAATTGACAATGCCCTTGCCCTGAATGCACTTCAGGCCGGCCTCGATCACCGGCCATTTCGAGGAGTCGATCATGACCGGGACCCGGCTGATGTCCGGCTCCGAAGCGACGAGATTCAGAAACCGGATCATCGCGGCTTTTGAATCCAGCATCGCCTCGTCCATATTGACGTCGATGACCTGGGCGCCGTTGGCGACCTGGGTCCGGGCGACATCGAGCGCGCTGTCGTAATCCTCCTCCAGGATCAACCGCTTGAACCTGGCCGAACCGGCGACGTTGCAACGCTCGCCGACATTGACGAAGCTGGTCACCTTGTCGAAGTTGAGCGGCTCCAGGCCACTCAGGCGGCACCGGGGTTCGATGTCCGGCGCCTGGCGCGGGGAAAGGCCGGCGACCGCCGCGGCAATTGCCGAAATGTGATCGGGGGTCGTGCCGCAGCACCCGCCGACGATGTTGACCAGGCCGGTTTCGGCAAAATCCCGGATCATGGCGGCGGTCGCGGCCGCCGATTCTTCATATTCACCGAATTCGTTAGGGAGCCCAGCGTTGGGATGGGCGCTTACACAGGTGCCGGCGACTTTTGCCAGTTCCTGGATATAGGGGCGCAATTGGCGGGCCCCGAGGGCGCAATTAAGACCGATGCTCAATGGCCGCGCATGGGCGACCGAATTCCAGAAAGCCTGGGTGGTCTGGCCTGACAGGGTGCGACCCGAGGCGTCGGTGATGGTGCCCGAAATCATGATCGGGAGCCGGAAACCCTGTTCGTCAAACAGCTTCAGCAAGGCGTGGATCGCGGCCTTGGCGTTCAAGGTGTCGAAGATGGTCTCAATCAGCAGGATATCGACGCCGCCGTCAGCCAAACCACGCGCCGCTTCGCCATAAGCCGCCGCCAATTCATCGAAGGTGACGTTGCGATGGCCGGGATTGGTCACATCCGGCGAGATCGAGGCGGTGCGGTTGGTCGGCCCCAGCGTGCCGGCGACAAAGCGCGGCTGTTCATTGGTCGAAGCTTCGTCCGCGGCTTCCCTGGCGATCCGGGCGCTTTCAAAATTGAGCTCATGGGCCAGATCCTGGAGCCCGAAATCCGCCTGGGCGATCGAGGTGGCGCTGAATGTGTTGGTCTCGATTATATCGGCGCCCGCCGACAGATAGGCGTGATGGATTTCCTTGATGATTCGCGGCTGGGTCAGCGAAATGACATCGAGATTGCCCTTTAGATTGCAGGCATGATCGGCGAAGCGCCGGGCGCGATATCCGTCCTCGTCGAGCCCGTAATCCTGGATCATGGTGCCCATCGCCCCGTCGAGCACCAGAATCCGATGTTCGAGAAGACGCGCGAGTTCCGAGGTCCTGTCGGCCTGTCGATTGATCACTGTAATTCCTTTACAAACTGTTCGCCCGCGGGCGCAAACCGAGAATATGGCAAATGGCGTAACTGAGTTCCGCCCGGTTCAGGGTGTAGAAGTGGATCTCGTCCACCCCTTCGGGCACCAGCTCGCGGCACTGTTCGGCGACCACCGAGGCCGCGACCAGATTGCGGATGTCGGGATTATCGTCGAGCCCCTCGAACAAATGAGTGAGCCATCCGGGGACCGTCGCCCCGCACATGGCGCTGAATCGTTTGAGCTGACGGACATTCGTGACCGGCAGCAGGCCCGGCACGATCGGGACCGTGATGCCCGCCGCCCGCGCCTTGTCGCGGAACCGAAGATAAATCCGCGGATCGAAAAAATACTGGGTGATCGCGCGGGTCGCCCCGGCGTCGATCTTGCGTTTCAAATTGTCGAGATCCAACTCCGGGGACGGCGCCTCGGGATGGGTTTCGGGATAGGCGGCCACGCTAATCTCGAAGTCGGCGATGCGCCGAAGCCCGCGGACAAGACCGGAGGCGTAGGCATAGCCATTGGGGTGCGGCTGATATTGCTTGGTATTCGCCGGGGGATCGCCCCTCAGTGCGACGATGTGGCGGACGCCGGCCTCCCAATATCCGCGTGCGATTTCGTCGATTTCATCCCGGGACGCGCCAATGCAGGTCAGGTGGGCGGCGGGCGTCAGCTCGGTCTCGTTGAGTATCCGGCTCACCAGATCATGGGTGCGCTCGCGCGTGCTGCCGCCGGCGCCGTAAGTGACCGAGACAAATCGTGGGGCCAACGGCTCAAGCCGGCGGACGACCTTCCATAAGGTCGTCGTCATCTCCGGCGTGTTGGGAGGGAAAAACTCGAACGACACCTGAATGTTTGAGCGCAAAAGTTCAAACAGGCGATGACCTTCGAAGCCGCGATCGTTCAAACGGGACTGCTTGTTGGTGGCACTGATCATTGGGCCGCGCCCGCCAGATCATCGGCAGGGGAGACCTTTTCGGCCAGCCATATGGTCACAGTAAGATCCTTTCCTTCAAGATGGCGCGCCGGTTTGGCCCGCAGACCCGTGGCCTGGCACCACCGCACCACTTCATCATCGGAGAAACCGAGCCGCCGGTGGGCATGATCGGTGCGGAGGAATTCCAGTTCGTGGGGTGCAAAGTCGACGATTACCATCCGGCCGCCCGGCTTGAGAACGCGTTCAGCCTCGGCGACTGCGGCGCCCGGATTATCAGCGAAATGCAGCACCTGGTGAAACAAAACGACGTCCATCGAGCCGCTCGACAAACTGAGATTGTACATGTCGCTTTGGCGGACCTGGGCATTGGCGACTTTCTGCCGGTCGAGGTTGGCGCGAGCCACGGCCAGCATTTCGCGGCTCAGATCGACACCGATGCCGCGGCTCATTTTCGGCGCAAACAGCTCCAGCATGCGTCCGGTGCCTGTGCCGATATCAAGCAGCTCGCCGAATTCGCCATCGCCGATGACGCCCAGGATCGCTTTCTCGACATCGGCCTCGGGCACGTGGAGCGAACGGATGCGGTCCCAGTCTTCGGCGTTGGCGCGGAAATATGTGCTGGCGGCCTCGGCGCGGGCCTTCTTGATCGTCTCCAGCCGTTCGATGTCACGAGCCAGCGTTTCGTCGTCATCGGGGATGAGCGCGACAAGGACGCGACCCATCCGGGCGTATTTTTCGTTCTCGGCAAGTCGATAAAAAGCCCACGTGCCTTCGCGGAACCGGTCGATCAGACCGGCTTCGCACATCAGCTTCAGGTGGCGCGAAATCCTGGGCTGGCTTTGGCCGAGAATTTGCGTCAGCTCGGTAACCGTCAATTCGCTTCGCGTCAGCAACGCCAGAAGCCTGAGCCGTGTTGGCTCGGCCGCCGCCCTTAAAGCTCCCAGAACCTGTTCCATCGCCTGTTCCACATTGCAATCCCGGCTGACATCCGGTCACATCAGCCTTGTGCAAACATATATAAACATATCCTTATATATTGTTAAGCCTTGTTTTCACGTTCGTTCACAATTGCGCCAGTGCCGGCCGGGAGAGGAGGCTGCGACTGGCGTTTCCGGGATGGCTGTGATAGCTAGGGCATTGGGCTCAGACCCTAGTTTTGATGTCGCAAAGCGGCGTGCAGAGGAAATGTCCATTAGAAGGCAGAGCGTGATGAGCCGGTCTTGGTTTCAGCCCCGTGGGGTTTTTGCGGTATGTTGTGCGGGGCTTCTGACCCTTGGCGCCTGCGCCACCAAACCCCCCGCCTCCGATCCTGAGGCGCTGGCCTATTACAAACAGAAAAATGATCCGATCGAGCCTTTCAACCGGGCGATGCTCAAATTCAATACTGGCCTGGACAAGGTTGTTCTGCGCCCGATAACCATGACCTATCGGACGGTCTTTCCCGAATTCTTCCGCCGCATGATCACCAATTTCATATGGAATTTGAGATCGCCAGTTTATCTGGCGAACAATGTGTTGCAAGGCGACATGGCGCAGGCCGGGGTAACGATCAAGCGGTTTGCCGTTAACAGCACCGTTGGCGTTGGCGGCCTGTTCGACCCCGCCAGGAAATGGGGCCTGGAGCACCGGTCCGAGGATTTCGGACAGACTCTGGGAACCTGGGGCGCGGGGGAAGGCGTCTACATCGTGTTGCCGGTCCTGGGGCCATCCTCGTTGCGCGACGGCTTTGGTTTCGGCGTCGATATCCTGATGGACCCACTGACCTGGGTGCTGCTCGACGGAGACCAGCAATATCTGTCCTATGTGCGGGTCGGGGTCGAGGGCGTCGATCTCTATGAGCGCAATATCGACACGTTGGACGACCTGCGTGAGACGTCGCTGGATTATTATTCGGCCTTGCGCAGTTACTATCGCCAACTCCGGGAGGGCGACATCAGGAACGGCGCGCCGGCACAGGATTCGATTGAGGAATTTGACGAGTTCGATGACTTTGATGATTTCGACGACGCCGATGACGGCGGCGAGAGCCAGGTTCAAATCAAGGATGGGCAAACCGCGCTTCTGCCGCGGCCGCGGCGCGGAACGGCCGGCAATTAAAGCACTATTTCGGGCCGGGACGCGGCGGTGTCGGAAAACTTTACAGATCGCCGATGCTGCCCGGCCGGCCGCGGCGTAACGTCTTGAATGCGCTGCGAAGTCTCGAACTGTCATAAATCTTGCATCATATCCCCGCGACCACGCTGCTGTCCTGGCGCGCTTGGTGATGGCCGGGTTTCGGCACCGGCAACAGGGGATTGAGATGATGCAATATATTTGTGACAGGCGGTTGGCGTTTGCGTTTGCGGCCGGTCTCGGCGCCGCGGTCATGACGCCTGATGCGCAAGCAGTGCCGATTGACCCGGCCCTGTCCATAATTGGCGAGGTCTTTTACGACGCGGCATTCGCCGCCGATCCATTAGATAATTTCGGTCCGGTGACCCAGACCGGTGATATTTCGAAGGTAGAAGGCGGGGTCGCTGTTGGAACACCTTTTAGCGGCGCCCTTGTTGGTCCGGGCCCCAATCCGCTGCCGGGGACGCTCACCGATATCGGCGACGGCTTCGGAATGCACGCTGATATTGATGCGATCGAGACTTCGGAGTTCCAGTTGGCGATTGATTTGACGCTCGATCTCGAAAACACATCGCCGACCGACACCTTTAAGGTCACCGTCAAGGTCATGTTCAGCAATTCAGCCGCCTCATCCGGGGCCGACGCCTTTTCGGATTCGGAATTCACACTCGATGACTCGGGCGGCGAGTTTTTCTTTACCGATGTCGTTTCCGATACCCTTTTTGGCAATGAAATCGGCGGGGTTCCAACCGGGGAATTCGGCGGTTTGGTGTCCGACGCCGGCATGGCCAGTTTCGACTTCATTCTCCTACCCTTGGCAATGGAGACGATCTTGGGCGAGTTGGTGATTGACGGCGGTGTTTTTGCTCCCGGCGCGGCAACGGCGGATTTCGAGGCCTTCGTCGGCATCGAGGCCATCATGAACCTGACAAGGCCGGTGCAGGTGCCGGAACCGGGGTCGCTCGTGCTTCTGGGTTCGGGTCTGCTGGGCCTGGGGCTCGTCCGTCGCCGCCGAATGCCGCAACAACAGGTCTGATTTGCACCACTAGGTCCTTGCAGTCAGGGAGACATGACTCATGATCAAATATGTTGGTAAGCTGCTTCTGTTACTGGTTGCTGCATTCAGCATTCTGTTTGTGCTCAAGCCAATCAAGGCTGAGGCCTCCGAGCCGTTTATTGCCGAGATCATTATGTTCGGGGGTAATTTCGCGCCGCGCGGCTGGGCATTTTGCAATGGCCAACTGCTGTCGATATCCTCCAACACCGCACTGTTTTCGTTACTTGGCACGACCTACGGCGGTGATGGGCGCACCACTTTCGGCTTGCCCGACTTGCGAGGCCGCGTCGCGATGCATCCGGGCACGGGGCCCGGCCTGACACCCCGGTCTCTCGGCCAGAAGGGTGGGGCGGAGACCCATGTAATGACCGTTCAGCAGATGCCTTCGCACAGTCACACGGCAGTGGCGCGAGCCTTTAACGGGGCGGGCGACCAGACCAATCCCGATGGGGCCACCTGGGCCGAGAAGGGACGGACGGACATATACAGGAACGTGGCGCCCGATGTCGATATGCATACCGGCACGGTCCAGATTGGCAATGCCGGCGGCAGCCAGGCCTTTAGTATCGTACAACCGTTCCAGACCGTGAATTTCATAATCGCGCTGGTGGGCGTTTTTCCGTCGCGCAACTGATTGCCGGGTCAATTTGGAATGAGTTGAGCCATGAACAGGCGGATCCGGGCATTCGCGCTTGTCGGTCCGGTTTTGGGCGCCGCCGTCGCTTTTCATGCCGTGGCGGCTGACCCGGCCCGGGAAGTCCGGGAGGCACAGAAAATACTGGCCGCCGGCGAGTACGAGCGCGCTTATGCGGAATATCAGCGCATCACGGAGAAAAGCGGCAATCCGCTTGCTTATTTCACATTGGCGCTGTTCCATCAGTTCGGCTGGGGCAGGGCGCCCGACCGGGTCGCCGCCTGCCGGCTCCACGAACATGCGGCCCAGGGCGGGATCCCGGCGGCGGAACATTTTCTGGGAGACTGTCTGGCCAAGGGCGTGCATCGAACCGCCGATCCGGCGCGGGCCGCGTTTTGGTTCCAGCGCGCGGCGGACCACGGCCACGCTTTTTCGCTATGCCGTCTGGCGGAGTTGTTGATCGCCGGTGAGGGAGTGGCAAAGGACCCGGCGACGGGTCTGGCCAAGTGCGGCAAGGCCGCCGACCTGGGGGTGGCGTCGGCCATGGTTCGCATGGGCCGGTTTTATCTTGAGGGCGACCTGGGGGCGGTGAATGACGAAGCCGCGGTCGAATGGTTCGAACGTGCCGCCCGCGCCTATTCGGTCGAAGGCGCTTTCCTGCTGGCCGGGATGTTGCGGGACGGGCGCGGCCGATCCGCCGACCCGGCGGCGGCACTTTACTGGTTCGAGGCCGCCGCCAGCCAAGGCTATGCGCCGGCTTATTTTCCGACCGCCGTTCTCTATTTTAACGCGCCCCTCGATCCCGAGACCGGACTGCCGCGGCCCGCCAATCTCGCCAAGGCCTATATGTGGCTTTCGGCGAGCAAGGCGCGCTCAGGCGATTCCGCGATACGCGCCAGGGCATCTGACATGCTGATCACGGTGCTAACCGCCATGCCAGAGAGCTGGGTTCCGGGGCTGGACGCCAAGGTGGCGGCGCATTTTTCGGCGCTCGAAAATGCGGCAAGCAACGGTGGTCTCATACTGGAATAGTCCGCATTGGATTATTGATCGCGTGGCGGACAATCCGGAAGGGCAGGCGCCAAAAAGATGGATCCTGGGCGAGGCCGATCTCTTGGGCACGCGATCGCGATCATAATCAGCGCGCTGCTGATCGTGAATCGGGCCGAAACCCTGGCTGGAACCCTGGCCGGGACCGGGGCGCTGGCGGTTCAGTATGATGGCGGCCTGGTGACGATCGTGGCCAATGACATCCCTTTGGAAACGGTGCTGGCGGCCATGGGGCAGGCGGCGGGCTTTCAGGTCTCGATCACCGGCGACCTTGGCCCCCGCATAAGCAGGTCGTTTGCCGGCAAGCCGCTTATCGATGCACTGCGGGAACTTGCGGGCGGGAACTCGATGGTGATCATCCTGGCGCCGGAAAGTGACCGCGCCAAGGCCCGTCAGCTCCGGCAATTATGGGTCCTGGGCACAAGCCGGGAGACGCGGTCGGACCAGGCCGGCATGGCGGCAAGAGAGACAACCGGCGATCCGATGGACGCGATCCGGTCATTGTCGCGGGCGGGCAGACTGGGGACTGTGGCCGAGCTTGGCGCCACGGGCGACGCCCGGTCGGTGGACCTTTTGAACCGGATGGCGGCCAATGACGAGGACGCGACCGTACGCAGCCAGGCGATTGAGGGATTAGGCGGCATCCGTGGCCAGGACGCCACCCTCGCGCTGGGGCGCATTGTCATCGGCAGCACGGATCCCGATCTGAGGTGGATGGCGGTCAGAGCGTTGGCGGAACGAGACAGTGGCGCCGCCCGCGCGTTTCTGGAGCGTGCGGCACAAGATCCGGACGACTGGGTGCGGGACGAGGCGCTCAGGGCCCTCGATTTCTTGAATTATCAGGCCGGGAATTAGACCGGATCTGGCGATGAACCCGCCGTAAAATGGGCCGCTCTATCGCAAAATAGGACAGTGCGGCGATCGCGGCGCTCAAGGCAATGCCCAGCGCACCAAGGACTGCCCAATGCTCGGAAGGGTCACTGCCGCGCGGAGCCCGACCAGTCCTTCAATCCGGTTCGTCATCGAGGGTGCCGGCGTTGGGGAGGCTGATTGCGTGTGGCGCCGTCACATGGCGGCAGCCGCAACCGTGCAACTATAGCATCCAAAGGAAAAAAAGCCGAAGCCCCCGAATCGGAGTGCTTCGGCCAGTTGGTGCAAGACCCGGACTGTGTGCTCTATTTGACGGTCAAATCCTCGAAGGCGCGTTTTACGGATTTGACGCGTGCGCGGGAGTTATAGAATCGCCATGCCAGGCTTGGTTTCCCCATGGCCTGGTCGCAGTACTCCCGCGCTTGTTTGATCTCGTCCTTGACCGCATGGCCGACGCACAGATTGTTGACGGCGAGGCGCCGTTCCTCAGCCGGCAGTTTTTTGTTCAGCGCCTTTTCGCTCAGTTCGATGCCGCGATCGATATCGCCGGCATAAAGCGCGGTGCGGGCCGACTGAACGAGGGAGGGCGCCGGTCCGCCAATATCGCCGGCAGCGGCGGGCGTGGCCGCGAACAGGCCGAGGCCGACCACGAGCGCGCCGGCGAGGGATAACAGGGGCGAAAATCCATTCTCAAAATATCTCATTGTTTTCTCCAGTTCGGTTTGGGGGGAGGGTTGAACTGCTGTTAATCTAGCCACTGCAAATATGAATGTGTATTTGCTAATATCGTACAAGTGATATTCAAATATGAATGCTGGAGATTGGTGCAATGGATTGGGCGGCAATTCAGGACTTCCTGGCGGTGGCGGAGACCGGCAGCTTGTCGGCGGCGGCGCGTCGGCTGCGCGTTTCGCAGCCAACCATGGGCCGGCGGATATCGGCGCTGGAAAGTGAACTCGGCACCAGCCTGTTCGTCCGCACCCGGCGCGGTCTCGGGTTGACCGATACCGGGGGGCGCATTCTTGACCATGCCCGGAAGATGGAGCATGAGGCCCTGGCCGTCGACCGGATCGCGGGTGGCTCTGACCAGATGCTGGAAGGGTCGGTGCGTATTACGGCCACCGAGGGCCTCACCGTGCAGTGGCTTACTCCCCGCCTGATGGAATTCCGGGACCGATATCCCGGCATCCGGATCGAGCTGATCTCAGATAATACCGCTGCCAATTTGATGCGCCGGGAGGCCGATATCGCGATCCGCATGTTCCGGCCGCGGCAGGCTGAGTTGATTGCCCGGCGCATCGGCACAATTGCCTACGGCTTGTATGCCTCGACCGAATATCTGCGCCGGCACGGGACGCCGGAAAATATCGCCAGTCTCAGGCAGCATTATGCCGTCGCCCCGGATGAATCGCTTGTGCAACTCAGCAAGGAATCGTGGCAGCGGTTTGAGCGCATGTTCGGCGAGCGGCGCGTCGCCTACCGTTCCAACAGTTTTCTCGCGCAGCTGAATGCAGTGCGCGCCGGCTTTGGTATTGGCGCGTTTGCCTGTCCCATGGTCAAGCGCGATCCCGACCTGGTGCGTTTGCTTGAGAGCGAGATGCAATTCGTCAATGAGATGTGGCTCGTGGCGCATTCCGAACTGCGCCGCAACGCCCGAATCCGGGCGGTCTACGACTTCCTGGCTGAACTTGCCGAACGTCACCGGGCCGAACTGAACGGCGACTGCGACTGCGACTAAAACAATCATCCTTTATGGGGCCTCGCTTGGCGTTACAATAGGAGCCTCATCCGTCATCAAATCCGAATGAGGCTGCCAGATGCGGGTCGGGGAGACATTGAGGGCCGAGGTCAGGCGGGATATCCGATACCGCGACGATATAACGCTTCGGGAAAGAACACTGCCGGCAGGCAACTATTACGTCGCTCAACCAGGCAGTGGCGATCCGGGCCATGGAGGCCTTGAACACTATATTTTTCAAAGCCTGACCGAACCGCTGGGGCGCTATATTGTGCCCGGCGAGGCGGTTCGGCGGTGGGAGCGGACCGGCGTCGTGCGGATGAAGGCCGATGCGACATGAATATTTGGGACGAGCAAAAATATGTTGAAAACAGTGCCGTTCGAAGGCTTTCCTGAGGCTGGGCTCGACTTTCTGGCTGATCTGGCGGAAACAACAATCGTCAGTGGTTCGAGGCTCACAAGGACATTTACAAGAAAAGCCTGATCGCGCCGGTCCTCAGCCGCCGACTTTTCGGTCAGGCTCTTAGCGGCATAGCAATTGTTCAGGTCCGAACAGGCCTGAACAACATATGTTTTGCGCTGATTTCGGCAACAAAGGGCCAATTTTCGATATTTCCCCTATGATCAGCATGTTTTTCGATTTTGGTGGGTTTTTTCGATATTAATTAATGATACGATATTTCGATATCGGCGATCAATTTAGTGTGATTTTCGATGTCGGTGAAGGGTTTTCGATAAATGACAATTGATAAAGACGCGCCAAAATACTTTCAGAACGAACCAATACCAGCAGACGCAACGCCTGTTGGCTGGGCCGCTCTGGTTCAAGAATTATCCCTTGAAGCGCCCGTGCGTCAGATGAGCTGCGTCTCAAAAAAGCACATTATGGGCTCTCAACGACAAGAAGGCCCATGGTGTATTTTTGATAAACGATACGCTCCCGAAGATCATCCTATCGACCATATTGTTTTTGCGCTCAAGCATGAAAATATCGATTTACTGATTTTAAAGCGTGCTTTCGCAAAAATCTCACAAGCAGACATTGAAGCTTTCATAGCAGCAACACCGACAGGTTCAATAGCGCGGCGTATCTGGTTTTTTTATGAGTTCCTCACGGGGCAAGCGCTTGACCTTGAAGATGCGCCTAAAGTCGCCGCGATTGATGCTCTGGACACCGCTCGCTATTTCACGAGCAAACCCAAGCTTTCCCAACGCCACCGTGTCAGAGATAATTTACTCGGCAACGGGGATTTCTGTCCTATCATTAGACGAACGGATAAGCTGCAATCCTTCATCGACCTGGACCTGGAGGGCAAAGCCGCAAGTATCGTTGGGCGAACAAGCGCGCACCTGATCTCACGCGCGGCAAGTTTTATGCTGCTCTCTGACAGCCGCGCAAGTTTCGCCATTGAAGGGGAGCGTCCGCCTCGTAGTCGCCTGGAGCGCTGGGGAGAAGCTGTCCTGCAAGCTGGGAAACGGCCTCTCAATCAAACCGAAATCTATCGCTTACATCGCATCCTGCTCGGTGATGACCGTTTCACACGGGTTGGTTATAGAGAAAACGGTGTTTTTCTTGGTGAGAGGGGTCATAACAATGACCCTGTGCCTGAATTCATTGGTGCCCGTCAAAGTGATGTGCCTGATCTAATGACAGCACTGAATGTTTGTAATAACAGAATGCGCCCCCAGGATATTGATCCGGTCATACAAGCCGCCATCATCGCTTTTGGTTTTGTCTATATCCATCCACTTGAAGATGGAAATGGACGGCTGCATAGATGCCTTATCCATCATGCCTTGGCTGAACGCAAATTTTCACCGGCGGATATGGTGTTTCCTGTTTCCAACGTAATGCTGGATCGGATTGAAGATTATCAGAAAACCCTGCAAGATCATTCCGCGCCTCTCATGCCTTTTATCGAATGGCAAGCCACAAAGGACCATAATGTCGAGGTAACCAATGATACGGCGGACCTCTATCGATATTTCGATGGTACGAGAGCGGCTGAATTTTTATATGAATGCGTCAGAAGAACAGTTGAAACCGATTTGCCAAGAGAAATCGCCTATCTCACTGCCAATGATCAAGCGGAGACAAACATCATGGAATACGTGGAAATGCCGAATAGGTTGGCACAGAACTTGATTCTGTTTGTTCGCCAAAACAATGGCACAATACCAAAAAAGCGCAGAGCAAAAGAGTTTGCAGACCTCACTGACGAAGAGGTCACCACTATCGAAAGAATAATCAATGATGCCTATGAAGACTATGATGAGGCGGGCTATGCCAGCTAGTCCTTGATCATATTGATTGTCTCCAACCAATATGATCAGCGTCCGTCAAATCACGATGAGTCTTCATCAGCGATCCTTGGTATAACTGGCTGGCCGAACTGACCGAGGTCCCCTTGGGATAAAGCCCCGGCCATTTACTCCCACAGGGCCCAGGCCCCATAGCCCACCACCGAGGATTTATCGCCCGCGGTATCGCCGGAATTCCCAAGATCCAGCCGCTCGATCGTTAGCCCGCGCCGACGCGCTTCGAGAAGCAGTCCTTGAATGGCGCGGTACCCGCACGCGCGTTCGGCGTTGAGCGGGGTTCCGTCCAGGGCTTCGATCGCGGCGGCGGTGGTCGCGTCGATCATGCGGGCACTGTCATAATCCTCATAGTGCGACAGGTCCGAACTGATCACGATCACGGTGTCATCTCCGTCCCACAAGCGCCTCAGCACTTCGGCGACCTGCTCCGCGCTGGACCGGCTGACCAGGAGCGGCACGACCATGATTTCGTCCAGGACCACGCGCAGAAACGGCAGTTGAACTTCCACCGAATGCTCGGGCCGATGTGCCTCGTCGCTGAACACGATCCGCGGCAAGGACTCGATCGCGGCGACGGCCTCGCGGTCGACCTGCATCGCCCCCAACGGCATGTCGAAAACAGTCTGCCGCGGGATAAAAATTCCCTGGGACCCCTCATAATGCGCCGGGCCGAGAATGACGACCCGGCTGGTCCGGCCGGCCGCCTTGGCTAACATGGCGAAGGCCTTGGCCGCGACCGGCCCGGAATAGCGGTATCCGGCGTGCGGCGCGATAATCGCTTTGGGCGGTGGACGATCGGGAGCTTCGGCGGCGTCAAGCATGCGGCCAACGTCAGACGCCAACATCCGGGGGTCGGCGGCATAAAAGACCCCGGCGACAGCGGCTCGCCGCACCTTAGGCATGTGTCTGAGTTGCACCACTAGAGTTGTCGGCAGTCAATCCGATCCATATATCCGATATATGTCCGATGTCGCCGACTTGGAAG
>JBHHWG010000049.1:0-21038 GCA_046756385.1 Sphingomonadales bacterium
CGGCTTGATGAATTTCAGCGTCATCCGGTCGCTTTCGCCGATTTCGATATATTTGTCCTTGGGCAGGATATCGGCGTTCGGGATCACCGATCGCAAGGATGGCGGCAAGGACCAGACGCCGTGCGCATAATCCTTCGTATCCTTGGGATTTGCGTTAATCTCGGAACCGCCAACCAATTTGAATCCGGCGGCCTCGGCAAGCGCAATGACGACATCCTGGCGAACATAACCGCTGCGCACCTTGGGATCCTGCTCCACGTCGGGATCGCCGCGATGCTCGACCAGACCCAATATACCGCCTGGTTTGAGGGCCCGGAAGAAACTGGCGAAAGCGGCGTCCGCATAATCGCGCGCCACCCAGTTATGGACATTGCGAAATGTCAGCACCATGTCGGCCGATCCCTCGGGCGCAATATCATATTTGCCTTGGTCAAACTCCGAATGAATGACCTTGCCATACAGCATCGTGTTGGCCTTGAGCTTTTCGCGAAGCCGTCTGGCGTTCCGGCTCTGATACGCGCCCTTGGAATCGAGGGCATAGCCGGCGGCATAATAGACACCCTTGTCCTTGAGGAAGGGGGCGAGAATTTCCGTGTACCAGGCCCCGCCCCCGGGCGAGATCTCAACCACCGTCATGTTTTCCCTGAGGCCAAACCACAGCAAGGTTTCGACCGGATGACGATATTTATTTCGGGCCCGGTTGTTTTCCGAGCGGTGATAGCCATTCGCGAACGAAAACAGCTTGGCCATGGCGTCGCCACCCGTCGCGGCGACCGTGTTTTCCGCGGCCGATACTGTTGGCGAGGCCGGGTCGCTGTTTTCGGCCCTCGCGCCGTTAAATGAGAATGCGAACGCACTGACCGCAACAGCCAGACTAACCATGATGCGAAATCTCATATCCTTGTCCTCGTTATCATTGTGTTTGCCTTTTGACACTATTGACCCAAATCCGTTGCATCATCAACCTCCTGAGACTTCACAGCTAGCGCAGAACCTTTCCGGGATTCATGATGCCCTGGGGATCGAGCGACTGCTTGACCGCACGCATCACGTCGAGCTCGACCGGGCTTTTATACCGTTCCATTTGGTCGAGCTTGAGGCGGCCGACGCCGTGTTCGGCGGAAAAGCTGCCCCCCATCACGACAGCCATGTCATGAACGATCCGGTTGATCTCGTCCCACCGGCCCAGAAATGCTTGGCTGTCGGCATTCGGCGGCTGGCTGACATTGAAATGCGCATTGCCGTCGCCAACATGGCCGAACACCACTGGCCGGCACCCCGGAATCACATGGCTCACCGCCGCGCAGGCCTCGTCGATGAACCGGGCCATGGCGGCGATCGGCACCGAAACGTCGTGCTTGATGCTGCCGCCCTCGAATTTTTGAGCTTCCGGAATACTCTCGCGCAGCCGCCACAGCGACAGGGCCTGGGCCTGGCTCTCGGCAATCACGCCGTCCCGAACCAGTTCCTTTGCGAGCGCGGCTTCGAGCAGGTCTTCGAGCGCCTCCCGAAGAACGGACCGGGTCGCCGAGCTGGTCAGCTCCACCAGCACGTACCAGGGGTGGATCCCGGTCATCGGGTCGACGGTTCCAGGAATGTGCCGCAGGGCGAAATCGAGAGCGATTCGCGGGATCAGTTCAAACGCGGTCGCGCAGTCGCCGATCTCGTCGCGGACCCGGCTGAACAATTCAATTGCGGAGGCCACGTCCTTGACCGCCAGCAAGCTGGTCACCACCTCACGCGGCTTGGGAAAGAGCTTGAGCGCCGCCGCGGTGATCACGCCCAGGGTGCCCTCGGCGCCGATGAACAACTGCTTGATGTCATAGCCGGTGTTGTCCTTGCGCAGACTTCGCGGCCCCTCCCAGATCCGGCCGTCGGGGAGCACCACTTCGAGCCCGAGAACCAAATCGCGGGCGTTACCGTACCGCAATACCGACACGCCGCCGGCATTGGTCGACAGATTGCCGCCGATCTGGCACGAGCCCTCGGAGGCCATATTGAGCGGAAACCGCAACCCGGCGCCCAAGGCAGCCTGGTGGATATCAGCCAGAACGCACCCGGCTTCGGCGATCATTGAAAAGTTGAATCGATCCAGACCGCGGATCCTGTTCATCCGCGACAGGCTGAGCAGGATTTCCCCACCCCCTGCCCGCGGTGCCGACCCGCCGCACAACGACGTATTGCCGCCCTGCGGCACGATCGGCAAACCGGCTTCGGCACATAATCGGACAACGGTCGCGACCTCATCCGTGTCCGCCGGCCGGACCACCATTGCCGCATCGCCCCGGTAAAGGCCACGCGGCTCGGTCAGATAAGGCGCCATGGCCTCGGGCTCCGAGACCCACCCCCGGGGTCCGACCGCGTCCTTGATCCGGTTTATCACTTGCGCCGCGTTCATCCGCCCTGCCCGCCGATTGACTTTCCTGATGGTAGCGAATTTTAAGGCGTCGCGGGATATAAACCCAAGAGCGCTTTCCGGTCTATTTCGAGGCGGCACGTCGCAGCCGATCGTTGATTGCACGACCGAGACCGGTTTGAGGCACCGCCATCACTGCGATCGCGCTCAGTGCGGGATCATCGAGCGCGCGCATCATGGCGAACAAATTGGCGGCGGCTTCGCGAAGGTCGCTGCTGGTGCTCAGGTTGAGGGTGCGCGCCGCGCCGACCAACGGTGGACCGAAAGCCAACAGGGCCTCGGTTGACGCCACCTCGGTCGCGCCAAGCCGCACCGGCAGCGACGGCGCATAATGGCTCGTCAGCTGCCCCGGCGCATCGGGGTTCGCGACATTGACCACGGGCTTCAGCAGCCGCTCCCCCAGCACCTGTTCGATTTCGGTTTGGGTAACCCCGCCCGGCCGCAGCAACACCGCACCCTGAGGGGTTGTTTTGACGACAGTCGATTCGATGCCGACCCGGCAGGGGCCGCCGTCCAGAATATGATCGATCCTGCCCGCAAGATCACTGGCGACATGTTCGGCGGTCGTTGGGCTGATCTTGCCCGAGATATTGGCGCTCGGCGCGGCAATCGGCAAACGCGCGGCGCACAACAGGTCATGCGCCACCGGATGGTCCGGGCTGCGCACCGCCAGGGTGTCAAGCCCGGCGCTGGCCAGCAACGAAACCTTGCAGCCCGGCGCACGAGGCGCCACCAGGGTGAGCGAACCGGGCCAGAACGCCTCGGCGAGTTTCAGCGCCCGCTCATCGAAGATCACGATCTCCCTGGCCTGGTCGAACGCGGCGACGTGAACGATCAACGGATTAAAACTCGGCCGGTTCTTGACCTCGAAAATAGCGGCGATCGCCTGATCGCTGGTGGCGTCGGCGCCGAGGCCGTAAACCGTTTCGGTCGGGAAAGAAACCAGATCCCCCCGCCGCAGCGCGGCCGCCGCGGCGTTAATTGCCTGTGGCGAGGCGGCAGCTATGTTCGGGCGAAAGGTCATTGCCGAAAGGTCATTGCCGAAAGGTCATTGCCGAAAGGTCATTGGACGAACACCGGTCAGTCAAAGCCACAAATCAGGTCGCCTGAGTTGTCGCATTGCCCTTGTCCCGGGATCAACCCATTTCGGAGGTGGCGGATATCCTCTTCAGGCAATAATATAACCTGCACTTGATATTCGGGAGGGCGCAGGTGAAACCGGCGCTCCCGGCCCCAGCATGAGAAAGGCCCTTTAAGCAATGGCGAATTTCGCTGCCCCCGTTCGCGATATCCAATTCACACTCGAACATATCTGCGACTTTTCCGAACTTGCGCAACTCGAAGCCTATCAGGATGCAACGCCCGATCTGGTGGCCGCCTTACTGGACGGGGGCGGGAAACTGGCGTCCGGCGTGCTGGCCCCGCTGAACCGGACCGGCGACCAGCAGGGCAGCGTTCTGGAAAACGGCGTCGTCCGGACGCCCGAGGGCTTCAAGGAAGCCTACCGTGAATTCGTGGACGGCGGCTGGAATGGCCTTGCATTCGATCCGGCCCATGGCGGGCAAGGGCTACCCTTCACATTGTCGGTTTCGATGATGGAAATGATCACGGCGGCCAATATGGGTTTCGCGCTGTGTCCGATGCTCAACCTTGGCGCCATGGAAGCGATGCGCCATCACGCCAGCGATGCGCTGAAAGCGGTTTTCCTCGACAAGATGGTTTCCGGCGAATGGACCTCGACCATGAACCTGACCGAGCCACAGGCCGGGTCGGACGTCGGCGCGTTGCGCACCAGGGCGGAGCCCCGGCCCGACGGCAGCTATCTCCTATCCGGCCAGAAGATTTTCATCACCTGGGGCGATCACGACATGGCCGAAAACATCGTCCATCTGGTGCTGGCCCGAACCCCGGACGCACCACCGGGGACCAAGGGCATTTCCCTGTTCGTGGTGCCCAAATTCCTGGTGAATGAGGACGGATCCCTCAGCGCGGCCAACGATCTGCGCTGTGTATCGCTCGAACATAAACTGGGAATTCACGCCAGCCCCACGGCAGTCATGTCCTACGGCGACAACGGCGGCTGCGTCGGCTATGTGCTGGGCGAGGAAAACAAGGGCATGCGCTGCATGTTCACCATGATGAACCATGCCCGAATCAATGTCGGCCTCCAGGGCGCCGCGATCGGCGAGCGGGCGTTCCAGCGGGCGTTGAACTACGCCAATGAACGCCGCCAGGGTCGGGCCCTGGGCTCCCAATCACCGGATTCGTCGCCGATTGTCGAGCACGCCGATGTCCGGCGCATGCTGATGACCATGAAGGCCTATACCGAAGCGACTCGGGCAATCATTCACCGAAATGCGATGGCGGTTGATCTGTCGCTTAGCCATCCCGACCAGAAGGAGCGGAACCGGCAAGCCGGAATCGCGGCCTTTCTAACCCCGATCTCCAAGGGTTGGAGCACCGGCAAAGGATGCGAGGTGGCTTCCATCGGCATTCAGGTCCATGGCGGCATGGGGTTCATTGAGGAAACAGGGGCGGCGCAGCATTACCGGGATATCCGCATCGCGCCGATCTACGAAGGCACCAACGGCATCCAGGCGCAGGACCTGGTGATGCGGAAACTGAACCTCGATGGCGGCCGGCCCGCGCGGCAGATTATAAGAGAGATCAATACGTTCATCGACGGGCTGCCCCGTACCGGCGAACTCGCCGCTTTTTCCCGGCCGCTCAAGGATGCTGTCATCGCCCTCGAACAGGCAACGGCATGGCTGTCGGGGAAATTGGCGGAACGGCCACGGGCCAGCCTCGCGGGGGCCACGCCTTACCTGGAACTGGCAGGCTATGTCATTGGCGGCTATTTGCTGTCCAAGGGTGCGGTCGCCGCGCGCGGGCTGATGAACGAAGCGGCCAGAGACCGGGACTTTTACAAGGCCAAAATCAGTGTCGCCCGATTCTTTGTCGAACAGCTGCTCCCTCGGGCCAACAGCCTGGTCGCCGCGGTGACCGGTGGCGACGACATTCTGTTCGCGTTGACGCCCGAACAATTATCCGCCTGACCGGGAGGGCGACAGTTTCATGGCCGACCTTAGCTATCCGTTCGATCACCGGCCGGCAGCGGGCGAATTGCTCGAAGTCGCGCCCGGCGTCCACTGGCTGCGCATGCCGCTCCCGTTTGCGCTAAACCACATCAATCTGTGGCTGCTCGAGGACGGCGACGGCTGGGTGATCATCGATACCGGATTGCGCAGCGACAAGATCCGCCAGCACTGGAAGCGGATCATTTCCGAACATATGGGCGAGCGTCCGGTGTCACGCATCATCATCACCCATTACCATCCCGACCATATCGGCCTGGCGGGATGGCTCGCCGAACGTTTCGACGCGCCGTTATGGATGAGCCGCACCGATTATCTTTATTGCCAGACGCTTCTGCTGAGCCAGCCTGACGGACCGCCCGAGCAGGCGGTCGATTTCTACCGCCGCGCCGGTTTCGGCGAAAAGGCGCTCGACGCGTTCCGGTCCAGCGGTTATTCCGCTTTCGCCGACGGCGTGGGGCCGCTGCCGGCCTGGTTTCACGCGCTTCAGGACGGCGACGTGATCGAAATCGGCGGGCGCAACTGGCACATTTCGACCAAGCGAGGGCATTCGCCGGAGCATATCTGTCTTTACTGCCCGGAACTCGGTTTGTTGATATCGGGCGATCAGATATTGCCCCGGATCAGCACCAACATCAGCGTTTTTCCCTTGGAGCCCGAAGCCAACCCGCTCAAGGAATGGCTGGCGTCCCTTCGGGGGATGTTCGAGTTGCCGGGCGACGTTCTTGTCCTGCCATCGCATAACGAGCCTTTTTACGGCCTCCATGAACGCCTGAACGAGCTGTTGGAGCATCACGATCAACGACTATCCGCCGTCCGGCAGGCCTGCGGCGAAGGCCCCAAGACGGTGAAAGACTTGTATTCGGTCCTGTTTGGGCGCCGAATCATGGGCTTTGAACATATGTTTGCCGCCGGCGAAAGCCTTGCCCACCTCAATCACCTGGTCGATCAGGGCGCAATCGAGAAACAATATGGAACCGACGGCATCGATCGCTACGTGACGGCTGGAGCGGATCTTTGACGGCGAGCGCCATATTGCTTGAGCTGAGCGGCGGCGTGGCGACGCTTACATTCAATCGGCCCGGGGAGCTCAACACCCTTAGCCCCCAATTGCGGACCGCTTTTATCGAGGCCGTGGCGCAACTGGAAACGCTCGACGACCTGCGCTGTCTCGTGATCCGGGGCGCGGGCCCGGCCTTCATGGCCGGCGGCGACATCAAGGGCTATTACAAGCGGCTCGATGGCGACCGATCGAAGCTGCGCGACGACCTTCGGCACCGTATCGGGGCCATGAACAGCGCTATCGTCTCCCTGCGGAATTTGCCGATTCCGGTCGTCGCGAGCGTTCACGGCGCGGTCGCGGGCGCGGGTTTAAGTCTGATGATGGCCTGCGACCTGGTCATCGCCGCTGACGAAACCGTGTTCACGCTCGCCTATTCGCGCATCGGCGTCTCGCCCGACTGTTCGGGAAGCTTTTTCCTGCCGCGCATCCTGGGCCTTCGAAAGGCGATGGAGATCGCGCTGCTGGGCGATCGCTTCGATGCCGCGACCGCCCACGATTTGGGGCTTGTAAACTGGGTCGTGCCGACGGCACAATTGGCGGGCGAAACGGACAAGCTCGCCATTCGTCTCGCGGCTTCGCCGACGAGGGCGCTGGCAACCACCAAGGCGCTTTTGAACCAGTCTTTCGACACAGCGCTCGAGGCCCAGCTTGGCGCTGAGGCCATCGGGTTTGGCGACTGCGTGATGAGTGATGATTTCGCCGAGGGCGTGCGCGCTTTCGTCGAAAAACGCAAGCCGATTTTCAGCGGATCTTGATTTCGCGCAGCGTAATTTCGGAGGAACGAGATGTCGGATCTGAAGGGAAAAACACTATTTATCACCGGCGCAAGTCGCGGGATCGGATTGGCCATCGCCAAGCGCGCGGCGCAGGACGGGGCCAATATCGCGATCGCCGCCAAATCCGCCGAACCGCATCCTGTCCTTCCGGGCACGATTTACACCGCGGCCGAGGAAATAGAGGCCGCGGGCGGCAAAGCGCTACCCTGTATCGTCGATGTTCGCGACGAAGACGCGGTCTTTGCGGCGGTGGAAAAGACCGTGGAGACTTTCGGCGGGATCGACATTCTGATCAACAACGCCAGCGCCATCAATATCAGCGGCACGCTCGAGATTTCGATGAAGCGCTACGACCTGATGCACAGCATCAATACACGCGGCACCTTCCTGGCCAGCAAGGCCTGCATCCCGCACCTCAAAAAGGCCGAGAACCCTCACGTTCTCAATATCTCGGCGCCTTTGAGCATGGACCCTAAATGGTTCGGACGCCATGTCGCCTACACGATGGCGAAATACGGCATGAGCATGTGCGTGCTCGGCATGGCCGAGGAATTCAAGCCCGACGGCATCGCGTTTAACGCCTTGTGGCCCCGGACCACCATCGCCACCGCCGCGCTCAACCTGCTCGGCGGCGAGGCGGTTCGTCTGGGCAGCCGCAAGCCCGAGATAATGGGCGACGCGGCGCATATCGTTTTGGGCCGCGACTCGCGGGAATGTACCGGTAATTTCTTTATCGACGACGAGGTGTTGGCATCGGCCGGCATTACTGACCTCAGTGGCTACGCGGTCGATCCAAGTCGCGAGTTGCTTCCCGATCTTTTTCTTTAAGAGTTTAACGGAGACTTTTCTTGTCAAACCAGCCGTGGCTTCGCCACTATCCCGAAGGCGTCCAGTGGGAAGTCGAGATTGAGCCCAGACCGCTCCATTGTATTCTGGACGAGGCCGCGGCCAGGTTTCCGAATAAGGTCTATCTCGACTTCCTGGGCCGCAAGTTCACATATGCGGCGATCGCCTCGATGGTCGATCGCGCGGCAAAAGGCTTCCAGGCCCTGGGGGTCGGCAAGGATGTCAAGGTAGGCCTTTTTCTATCGAACTGCCCTCAGGCCGTCGTTGCTTTTTTTGCCATCCTGAAAGCCGGCGGCACGGTGGTCAATTACAGCCCCCTTTATTCAAAGCGAGAACTGTTGGAGCAAATCGAGGATTCCCAGACCGATCTGATGGTTACCCTCGCCGCGTCCGCGCTTTATCCTAAAATGCGGGCGCTGCTCGACCAAAGCCGACTCCAGAAACTGGTGATTGGCACCGTCGATGAAGTGTTGCCATTCCCCAAGAATGTGCTGTTTAAAATATTTGAACGACACGAGATCGCCAAAATCGACCCCGACGAGCGCCAGATTTCGTTCCGGCAACTTCTCGACAATGACGGCGCCTACGATCCGGTTGAAACAGATCCCGAAAACGACATCGCGGTGCTGCAATATACCGGCGGAACCACCGGCACTCCCAAAGGAGCGATGCTGACCCACGCCAACCTGTACTCGAACATCCGTCAGGTGGCGATGTGGGACCCGGGCGCCGAACCCGGCACCGAACGCATTATCGGCGTGCTGCCCCTGTTCCATGCCTTCGCCATGAGCGGGATCATGCTCGTGGGCGCGGCGTGGGGCGCGGAAGTGCTTCTTTATCCCAGATTCTCGATCGACGATCTGTTGCGCGATATCGACAAGAAAAAAGCCACCTTCCTGCCCGCCGTGCCGACGATGTTCACCGCGATTATCAATCACCCCGATTTGGCGAAATACGACCTTAGCTCACTCAGGCGTTGCGTTGCGGGAGGCGCGCCGTTGCCCGCCGAAATCAGGGAGAAGTTTGAGGCGCTGACCGGCAGCACCATCACCGAGGGCTACGGCCTGACTGAAAGCTCGCCGACCGCAACCATCGGTCCGGTTCACGGGCTTCGCAAGGAAGGGTCGATCGGCCTGCCCGTGCCCGACACTGTGATCACCATCGTCGACCTGGAGGATCCCCGCAAGATTCTGCCGATCGGGGAAGTGGGCGAGATTTGCATATCCGGTCCGCAGGTAATGCGGGGCTACTGGAGGCGACCGGACGCCACCAGGGACGCGATAGTCGACGGGCGGCTGCGAACCGGCGACATCGGCTATATGGATGCCGACGGCTATACTTTCATCATCGACCGCAAGAAGGACATGATTTTGGTCGGTGGTTTCAACGTCTTTCCCCGCAATATCGAGGAGGCGCTCTACCTCCATCCCGCGGTCAAGGAAGTGACCGTGATCGGCGTGCCCCACGACTATCATGGTGAAACGCCCAAGGCGTTCGTGGTGCTCAAGAACTCCGACGAGGAAATTGCCGGCGAAGACCTGCGCACGTTCCTCGGGGACCATCTGGGCCGACACGAAATTCCCAGCGAGATTGAGTTCCGTAATGAATTGCCGAAGACAATGATCGGCAAGCTCTCCAAAAAGGAACTGGTCGCTGAGGAACAGGCCAAGCTCAGCGTCTGATCCCAGGCACCGCTTGCGCCTGACGGGGCGAAGAAGGATCGGTGAACAGACATGCGGACAGCGTTGTTTACCCATGGGGTTTGCCTCGATCACGATACCGGGCCCGGTCACCCCGAACGGCCGGACCGGCTCAGCGCCGTGCTCAACGCGCTGGCCGGCGATGAATTCGCACTCCTGATCCGGCGTCAGGCGCCACCAGCGACAATCGAGCAGCTCACAAGAGTGCATGACCCGGCTTATGTGGATCAGGTGCTGGCCGCGGCGCCGGAACAAGGCCGGGTGCGGCTGGACCCCGACACCCTGATGTCGCCTAAATCGGGCGCGGCGGCGTTGCGGGCAGCGGGCGCTGTGTGCGCGGCCGTCGATTTCGTCATCTCCGGGCAGGCCACAAACGCTTTTTGCGCCGTTCGGCCGCCCGGTCACCACGCCGAACCCTCGACAGCGATGGGATTTTGTCTATTCAATAACATCGCGACCGGCGCCTTCCATGCGCGGGCGGCACATGGCCTGGAGCGGGTCGCGGTGGTCGATTTCGATGTTCATCACGGCAATGGCACCCAGGACGCGTTCCATGGCCATCCGGGCCTGTTTTTCGCCTCAACCCATCAGTCGCCCTTGTATCCGGGTACCGGCCTGACCGGAGAAGAGGGCGGGGCCGGCAACATTCATAACGTCCCCTTGCCCCCTGGCGCGGGCAGCCGGGAGTTCAGAGCGGCCTTCGAGGCCAGGATTCTTCCCGCGCTCGATGCCTTCGGACCCCAGTTCATTCTGGTCTCGGCCGGCTTCGACGCCCACGCCAACGACCCGCTGGCCCAGCTCAACCTGACCGAGGATGACTTTGGATGGGCGACGCGACAACTCGTCGAGCGGGCAGCCCTGCATTGTCAGGAAAGGCTCGTCTCGACGCTGGAAGGGGGGTACAATTTGGCGGCGCTGCGGGCGAGCGCCAAGGCCCACCTACGGGCGCTGATAGGGCGTGAAGCAGTGCCGGGCCAAACGCGGACTTGCCCTTGACCCTCATCTTGCCGTAAAGCCTGAACACGGCCTTGAGGGAGAAGAAAATGCCACAATCGAAAGCCAATGACGGCAATACAGAAATCGCGCCGGATATTGCGGCGCTGAGCTTTGAAGCGGCGTTGCGCGAGCTCAAGGAAGTGGTGCAACGTCTTGAGACCGGAGATGTGGACCTTGAGGACTCCATTGAAATTTACAGCCGGGGTACACAACTCAAACAACACTGCGAAGCCAAGCTCAAGGCGGCGCAGGCCAAGGTTGAAAAATTAATCCCGTCGGAGGGTGGCCAGATCGCCGGCTCCGAACCATTCGAAGTTGAGTAATCAAAGTGAACGAAATCGCATCCGGCAACGCCCTTAAGCGTGCCATGACCAATGTGGCGACAGAGCTGGAAACCGTCATGGACCGCCTGTTGCCACCCCTCGAAGGCCCGGAACAACGGGTTCTGGAGGCCATGCGCTATGTCACCCTGGCGGGCGGCAAGCGGTTCCGGCCATTCCTGGTGGCGACAAGCGCGAGCCTTTTCGGCGTCTCGCGCGCATCGGCATTGCGCGCCGGGGCCGCCGTGGAACTGGTGCACACCTATTCGCTGGTCCATGACGATTTGCCGTGCATGGACGATGACGATTTGCGCCGCGGCCATCCCACCGCCCATGTCAAATATGACGAAGCAACGGCCGTGCTGACGGGCGACGCCCTGCTGACACTGGCCTTTGAGATCCTCGCCGACGAGCGCACCCACAGCAATCCCAAGGTTCGCCTCGAACTGATTGCCACGCTCGCCGCCGCATCGGGCGCGAACGGCATGGTCGGTGGCCAAATGATCGACATTGCGGCTGATGGGCATGATCACGATATCGGCTCAATCACTCGGCTCCAGCAAATGAAAACCGGCGCCCTCATAACCTTTTCGGCCCAGGCAGGGGCGGTGTTGGGACGCGCCGGTAAGGAGAAGCGGTTAGCCTTGAAAGCCTTTGCCCATGATTTGGGACTAGCCTTCCAGATCGCCGACGATCTGTTGGACACCGACGGCAGCGCCGAGGAGATGGGCAAGGCCGTAGGCAAGGATGCGGACCAGGGCAAGGCGACTTTCGTGTCGATCCTGGGCAAGGACCGGGCGCGCACCCAGGCCGAACTGCTTGCTCAACAGGCCACCAAACATCTCGGCATTTTTGATGGCGAATCGGCCGCGCTTTTAAGGGCCGTGGCCGGATTCGTGGTCAACCGCCGCAATTAGCGGCGGTCGGGCCAATGCCAAGGAACCCGCCAGGAGCAGCCAAAAAGCGGGTCGACGTTCTGCTTGTTGAGCGCGGATTGGCGCCGACCCGGGCCAAGGCCCAGGCCTTCATACTTGGCGGCATCGTATTCAGCGGCGAACGCAAGATCGATAAGGCCGGCACCCTGCTGGCGGCCGAGACGCCGCTACGGGTGCGCAAGCCCGAGCACGAGTGGGTCAGCCGAGGTGGCCTGAAGCTCGCGCACGGGCTGGATTATTTCGGTATCGAAACAAACGGCCTCACGGTTCTTGATATCGGGGCCTCGACCGGCGGCTTTACCGATGTGCTGCTAAGCCGGGGCGCACGGCGGGTTTTTGCCGTCGATGTCGGCCACGGCCAACTGGCCTGGAAACTGAGGCAGGACGAGCGGGTCGTGGTATTGGAACGCACCAACGCCCGCTCGCTTTCGCGCGAGCAGGTCCCGGAGCCGATTGACCTGATCGTGTGTGACGCCAGCTTCATCGGACTTCGCACCGTGCTGCCTCAGCCCCTGACACTGGCGGCGGACCAGGCGCACCTGATCGCGCTGATCAAACCCCAGTTCGAAGTCGGCAAGGCCCATGTCGGCAAGGGCGGCGTGGTTCGTGAGCCGGAATTGCACGAGCAGGTCTGTGAGCTGATCCGCGACTGGCTGACGAAGCTTGCTGGCTGGCGGGTCCTTGGCGTCACCCCAAGTCCGATTTTGGGTCCCAAGGGCAACAAGGAATTTTTGATCGCGGCGCGTTATGACCGAAACGACTGAAATAAAAATCGAGAGCATCGGCGCCCGCGGGGATGGCGTCGCCCATATCGCCGGCGCGCCCTGCTATGTGCCGTTCAGCGCACCGGGGGACATCGTGCGCGTTCCAAATCAAAGGCATCGCGACCAGCGCGCCAAAACCGGCATGATCGAGATCGTCACGCCGGGGCCCGATCGCACCGCCCCGAGTTGCCGCCATTTTGGCCGGTGCGGCGGCTGCGTCCTTCAGCACATCAAGCACGACGCCTACACCACGTGGAAGCGCGACCTGGTGCGAACGGCGCTCAGTCACCGCGGGCTCGACAAGGTCATCGTCGAAAGCCCGATCGTCGTCTCCCCCGGGTCGCGGCGACGGACGACGCTTCGGTTCCGCAAAACCCGGCAGGCCGGCGTACTGGGCTTCAACGCGCCGAAAAGCGACCGGATTGTCGATATCGCCTGCTGCCCGGTTTTGGCGGCGACGCTCGAAGCGATGTTGGAGCCATTGCGGGACCTGCTGGCGGTAATCATTCCGACCAACGGCCGCGCCGAGCTGGCGTTAACGGCAACCGAAACCGGAATCGACCTGGTGCTTAAGGCCGAATTCGAGCCCGATCTGGCGGTCCGGGAACGCATCGCCTGCTTTGCCGAGTCCCATGACCTGGCGCGCGTTTCCTGGCGTCGAGACGAGGACGACATCGGCCCTGAAACCCTGGTCGAACACCGCCGGCCGATGGTTCATTTCGGTTCTGTAATGATATCGCCGCCAGCAGGCGCCTTTCTTCAGCCAACCGAACAGGGCGAGAGCTTTCTCAGGCAACGGGCGCTCGCCTCTTTGCCCGATAATGCCACGCAAGCTATTGATTTATTTGCCGGTTGCGGCGCATTCGCTTTATCGATGGCGGAGCGGTGCGCGGTTCACGCCATCGATTCCGACGCCCGCATGGTGGCGGCGCTGACTGCGGCCAGTCACCAGGGGGCAGGCCTCAAGGCAGTGACCGCCGAAAAACGCGATCTTTTCCGCCGCCCGGTGATCGCGCCCGACCTAGATCGTTACGATGTCGTAATAATCGACCCGCCGCGTGCCGGCGCCCGCGCCCAGGTCGAGCAGATCGCGAAATCGCGGGTGCCGGTGGTGGTCGGGGTATCCTGCAACCCCGCGACCTTCGCCCGCGACGCCCGGATTCTGATCGACGGCGGCTACCGCCTCGACAGCGTCACTCCGGTCGACCAATTCCTGTGGTCGGCGCATGTGGAACTGCTGGGCGTGTTCAGGCGCGGTTAGCGGCGTCCAGCGGGACCGAAATTCTTTACTAGATAATCGAGGATCAACTCTCTTTCCTCGGCCGCCAGCCCCGGCATGCCTTGCTCTGAAATCATCCAGTCAAGGGTTTCATCCCAGGCATCGCGCGTCAGGCCTTGCTGCATGACCAGCCGGATCGAGTGACAGGCGTCACAACTGTTGAATACCGCTTCCCGGCCAGAGCCTTCAGGCAGGCCGCCATAGTCGGCATTCTCGGCCAAGGCCAGAGGGCTCGCAGTCAGGAGCAGGGTCAACCAGATCGTGCGCATTCTAGGGTCTGTGGACAATTATCATAGCACTACGATAATTGTCCACAGACCCTAGGCCGCGACCGTCACCGCAATCCGGTGCATTGAATTGTTGAGATATCCCTTTGGATTCCAGGCGATAGCGAACGGTTGTTCGCGGCCATGCTCGTCCCTCGCCCGGGCCCAGACCTCGTAATAGCCGTGGGTTGGGAACCGGACCGTGGCCCGCCAGCGCTGCCATGAATATTTGTTTGGCGGGGCATCAAGCCGGGCTCGTGTCCAGCTTGCGCCAAAATCAACGCTGACATCCACCGCCGAGACGGCGAAATCGCCGGCCCAGGCATGCCCCCGCACGTCGAGCGACCGTGTGCCCGCCGGCAAGGCAAGACCGGTTTCGGGGAAAGTGATCAGCGACTTGACCAGCATCGACTGGATGATCACGAAATCCTGCTTCGGCACCTTAGCCCCCGGGGCCACCGGATAGGCCGGCACGCGATAGGAGGTTCCGGTCATCTTGGGGCCGTCATGGACCCGATCCCGCACCCAAATGCGCCGCAGCCATTTTTGCGACACCGATCCCGGCCAGCCCGGCGCAACCACCCGAAGCGGCGCGCCATTCAGGGCCGGAATCGCCGTCCCGTTCATTTCGAAGGCGATCAGGGTGTGCGGGTCCATCAATTTGGCGATCGGCGCGCCACGGGAAATCGGCAGCTTGTCGGGATCGCCCGAAAGGTGGGCATCGGCGCCGTAATGGCCGGTATAGATCGCACCGTCTTTCAGACCGGCGGCGTTGAGAACATCGGCGTAGCGTACGCCCTTCCATTCGGCATTGCCGATCGCGCCCAACGTCCACTGGTTCCCGCGCGCCGGCGGGTTGAACATGGCGCGGCCGTTGCCGCCGCATTCAAGCTGAAGCCTCAGGCTAACCACCTCAAACCGGGCTCGAAGCTCGGCGATCGTCAGTTTCAGCGGATTGTGAACCTCGCCATCAACCGTCAGGGTCCAGGAGGCGGGGTCGACACCCTCGGGCGGGATGCCATTATTGCGGACGAAATGCCGGCTGTTGGGGGTTACGTCATCGTCCAGAAGATGGGGTGGCGTCTCGGCATTGACCGGCCGGTCGTTAAGGACGACCAGACCGTCCTTTCCGGGGAGCTCGAAGCCATCCTCACCAGCCGCCAGCGCCGCCGGGATAAAGCCACCGGGCATGAAACGGGCGAATGGAATTGCGCCCCCGACCAGCGCGCTCATCGCCACCAGCCCCGCGCCGCGCAGGAAGCCGCGCCGGCTGGACCCGCTCCTTCTGCCAAGGATTAACGCGTCGGCACGCTCCGAATCGGCAGCATAAAGTTCGAACAATCCGCGCTCTGTTTTTCCGGCCATCGCAAATCTCCCCGAGGGTTTGGATTCCGGCCCATGCTAGAGCACGTTCAGCTCTAGCAACTGTATTTGCTACGAGCCACCACACTGGGCGCGGTGGTGGAGCAGGTGATCGGCCAGAACGCAGGCCATCATCGCCTCGCCCACTGGCACGGCGCGAATGCCGACGCAGGGATCGTGCCGCCCCTTGGTGCTAATTTCCACTTCCTCGCCGGCGGTTGTGATCGTTCGGCGCGGCGTCGCGATCGACGATGTGGGCTTGACCGCGAACCGCACCACGACATCCTGGCCTGAGGAAATACCGCCGAGCACGCCACCGGCATGGTTGGACAGGAATTCGGGCGCCCCATCCCGTCCAATACGGATCTCATCGGCATTTTCCTCGCCGGACAGCATGGCGGCCGCGAAACCGTCGCCGATCTCGACACCCTTTACGGCATTGATGCTCATCATCGCCTGAGCCAGATCGGAATCGAGTTTGCCGTAGACGGGCGCGCCGAGGCCGACGGGCACGCCACGCGCCACCACTTCAACGACCGCGCCCACCGAGCTTCCCCGCGCCCGCACATCATCGAGATAGCGGGTCCATCTCGGCGCCGCCTGAGCGTCCGGGCACCAGAAGGGGTTACGCTCGACCTCGTCCCAGTCCCAGTTGTCCCGGTTGATCGCCTGGGCGCCGATTTGCACCAAGGCCCCGCGCACCACGATTTCGGCTCCGAGAATCTTTCTTGCAATCGCGCCGGCGGCGACACGGGCCGCGGTTTCGCGGGCCGAAGCCCGCCCGCCGCCGCGATAATCGCGAATGCCGTATTTTGCCATGTAACTGTAGTCGGCGTGACCGGGCCGGGCCTTATCGGCGATATCGCCATAGTCCCTGGAGCGCTGATCGACATTCTCGATCACCAGGCTGATCGGTGTTCCAGTGGTGCGCCCCTCGAACACACCGGACAGGATGCGGACATGGTCGGGCTCGCGCCGCTGGGTGGTAAAGCGCGACTGACCGGGACGGCGACGGTCAAGCCAGAATTGAATGTCGTCTTCCGCCAGTTCGATCAGCGGCGGCGCGCCATCCACGACACAGCCCAGGGCCGGGCCATGACTCTCCCCCCATGTGGTTACGCGAAAGAGCCTGCCAAATGTGTTGTGAGACATCGCCTACCCGAAAATATCCGGTGGTCAAACCAATCAGGAAACAGTCATATCCGGCGCTTCTTCATCCTTCATGCCGACGATGTGATAGCCGGAATCGACGTGATGAATTTCGCCGGTCACACCGCTCGACAAATCGCTCAGCAGATAAAGCGCGGAGCCGCCGACCTCATCAATGGTCACGTTCCTCTTCAACGGCGCGTTATTCTCGTTCCACTTCAGAATATAGCGGAAATCGCCGATTCCCGAGGCCGCCAGGGTCTTGATCGGCCCGGCGGAGATGCCATTCACCCGAATGTTCCGCTTGCCAAGATCCTTGGCGAGATAACGCACCGAAGCCTCCAGCGCCGCCTTGGCGACGCCCATGACGTTGTAATGGGGCACCACCTTTTCCGCGCCGTAGTACGACAGCGTAAGCAGGCTGCCGCCGTCGCGCATCAGCTTCTCGGCCCGCTGGCAGATCGCGGTGAATGAATAGCAGGAGATATTCAGCGTCATCGCGAAATTCTCCGGCGTGGTGTCGACGTAGCGATCCTTGAGTTGATTCTTGTCCGAATAGGCAATGGCATGGACCACGAAATCAAGGCTTCCCCAGCGTGCCTCAAGTTCATCGAAAGTCCGGTCGATCGTCTCCGGCCGTGTGACGTCGCATTCGAGGACGATATCCGATCCCACCGATTCCGCCAGTGGCCGGACCCGCCTCTCAAGAGCATCGCCCTGAAACGTAAATGCGAGTTCCGCGCCGTGACTTGCCAGACTATTGGCGATGCCCCAGGCGATGGAGCGGTTGTTGGCCACCCCCATGATCAAGCCCCGTCTACCGGCCATCAATCCACTACCGTTCGACATCCGATCCTACCTATCTACTTTCTGTCTATTTTCTGTATTCCGGATTTGAGTCATCCTACACCAAAGAAAAACCGGATCAAACGCGATATGAGGGTCATTGATCAAAGCGTTCTCGCACGCGGTAGTCATTCCTGGCGGCCCAGCGTGAGACCATTTGCTTCAGGTCGTTGTCCGGCTTATCGGGCAGCACGACCTTCAGCGTGACGAATTGGCTGCCCCGATTTTTGGGCCCCCTGGCCAGGCCCTTGCCGGCCAGCCGCATCACCTGACCGGTGTTGGATCCTTCGGGAATCGTCATGGTCACGGGACCGGAAAGCGTAGGCACGGTCACGCGCCCGCCCAGCACCGCTTCGGGGAGAGTGATCGGCAGCTCCAGGTGGATATCGTCCCCCTCGCGCGTGAAATAAGGATGGGGCTCCACCGTTATTTCGACCAGTGCGTCACCCGGCTTGCCGCCGTGACGACCGGGCCCTCCCTGGCCTTTCAGGCGGATCTGCTGCCCCGGACGAACCGCCCGCGGAATTTTCACCTCCAGCTCCTTGCCACCCTTCAGGGACAGCCGTTTCTTCACTCCTGTGGCGGCCTCGAGGAAGCTGACGCTCAGGCCATAGGTCCGGTCCTCACCCTTTTCGGCTTTCGGTTGGGCGCGTTCACTTCGGGGCCGGCCGAACAGTTCGGAGAAAATATCATCGGGGCTGAACCCCTGACGAAAGGCGTCAAATCCTTGGCGGCGCGACCCGCCCCTGGCCCGGTCGCGGCCGCGATTTCCGCCACCGACTTCCTGTCCGCGGGCGTCGATTTCGCCCCGGTCGTAACGCCGCCTTTGTTTGGCGTCGCCGAGAATCGCGTTCGCCGCCGAGACTTCCTTGAACCGCTCAGCGACGATTGTGTCCCCGGGATTGACATCCGGATGCAATTCCTTGGCCAGCTTCCTGAACGCGCTCTTGATGTCGGCGGTGCTGGCGCTTCGTGAGACACCCAGAACTTGATAAAGGTCCTTCATCCTGCTCCTATTTCAACACCGACAAGCATAAACTCGCGCCGTCCCGTCCGGCGCGACCTTCCCGGCTTTCGCGAAACGGTTCTACCGGGAAATGGTTCACGGAATATGTGAAGGACACGCCCAGCGCTAGTTGCTGACAATTCGCCAGGTGCCGTCGTCCTGCCGGCAGGCGGTGCCATAGCCGGTTACCGTCTCGCCATCGACCGTCACGGTCTGTTGGAACTCGCGACAGTCGCGCCCATTTTCCGACTTGAATGCCGGCTGCGGCGTCACTGTTCCGTAATTGCCACTGTCGGGATTACGCCACTGCGACGCGGCGCCGGATCGACCTTTCTCCAGCGCGTTCTGGGTGGATTCCTGCATCGCAATACGGTCCGCCCGGTCCAGCGATTTGCCGACCTCCTTGCCGATATAGGCGCCCGCCAATGTTCCAATCGCAACGGCGGCCAACTGCCCTTTGCCGTCCCCGATCTGGGATCCGGCCAGGGCGCCAAGGCCCGCGCCGACCAGCGTTCCCATGGTTTCCTTTGTTCCGGCGTTCTCGGTGCAGGCCCCCATCGAGAGGGCCAAGGCCACCGCCAGCACAACGCGTGTAGATCTCATCGTAACAAACCTTTGCTTGTTGATCCAAAATCGGAATTGGGTTCAGCCCCTAAACAACCTGATGCTCAAAATACTCGGCGCCCACGATCAAACCCAGTATATACATGGTGTCCGTTGCTGAGAAGCCGGGTACGGGCCGGGGCATTGTAATGAGTGAGCATATCGAAAAGTCATGTCCATTTCGGAAAACAAAAACCCGATTGAACTGTTTTCGGACTGGATGGCCCGGGCTGAGGACGGCGAACCCCACGAACCGGAAGCCGCCGCCCTGGCCACAGCCGATGCAAATGGCCGGCCTTCGGTCCGCATGGTTCTGATCAAGGACTGGAGCGACGAAGGCTTCGTCTTTTTTACCAATCTGAACAGCCGAAAAGCCAAGGAGCTGGCACAAAACCCTCATGCGGCCCTGTGCTTCCACTGGAAGAGCAACCGTCGACAGGTTCGGATCGAAGGGTCCGTCGAGCCGGTCGAGGACGCGGTTGCCGACGCCTATTTCACGACCCGGGACCGCGGCAGCCAAATCGGCGCCTGGGCCTCGCGGCAGTCATCGCCAATGGAGGGACGATTCGCATTGGAGCGGGAGATCGTAAAATTCACCGCGAAATTCGGCGTGTCAAGGATTCCGCGGCCCGAATTCTGGTCCGGCTTCCGCATCGTTCCCAAAATGATTGAATTTTGGTCATCCGGGGAATTTCGCCTGCACAATCGGCTGGTATATTATCGGGACGGCGATAGCTGGCGAACCGAACGGCTATTTCCCTAGGGTCTGAAGCCAATTCCCTTGTGGCGCTGGTTTGGCGAGATTGCCCCAGGATTAGGAGCGCGGACGAAGGACATGCCGGGCATATTCAAGGACAAGCGACGCGGTCCTGGGGCAATCTCGCCAAATCCCTCCGGGACGCGGCCCATTTTCCCGCTGGATGTCGTTGCACCGCCCTTGCGGGGGATGGCCCCGCGGCGGGCGTCGCGCCTAACCAGCGGAAAAATGGGTCGCGCCAGCGCTACAAGGGAATTGGCTTCAGACCCTGGGGTGCTCGTAATGACAAGACCGGACCATGGCTGACCCGAACGGCGGGGATTCGGCTGGCGGCGCCCGAACCGCGATCCTCATGAAACGGGCGACGGCGGCGTCGATGGCGGTGGCTGGCACGCTGGTGATCGTCAAGGTTGCCGCGTGGCTCGCGACCGGTTCGGTGGCGATGCTCAGTTCGGTGATCGATTCCCTTCTTGACGTCGTGGCGTCCTTCATAAATCTGGTCGCGGTTCACCAGGCACTGATCCCGGCCGACGCCGAACACCGCTTCGGGCATGGTAAGGCCGAGGCCGTCGCCGGACTCGGTCAATCCGCCATCATCACCGGATCGGCGGCGTTCCTGCTGTTCCAGGCGGGCGAACGCCTGATCCACCCCGTGGAAATCGCAAATTCGCGGGTCGGCATCGCGGTGATGCTGTTTTCGATGGTTTTGACCCTGGGTCTTGTCATCTTTCAGCGTCGCGTGGTGAGGGCGACGAAGTCGATCGCCATCAGCGCGGATTCCCTTCATTTCGAAAGCGATTTCCTGATGAATCTGGGCGTGATCGTTGCGCTCGTTCTCAGCTCGAATTTCGGCTTCGTT
>JBHHWG010000050.1:0-20929 GCA_046756385.1 Sphingomonadales bacterium
AGGCGTCATTAAATGCCGACAGGGCCTTTTTCAGGTCGTCGGAGGATTCGGACAGTGAGATAGTCGAGAGTGACCCCAGGCCCATTTCCCGCGCCCGGCCACGCAGCATGTAGCGGAACACCCACGATTTACCTCCATTGTTTTTCATGCACAGCCACAGGCCGCCGCCGTCGCCAAATTTACCGGGGCCGACCGTCGCCACCTTCCGTGCCGAAAGTTTGCCTGTTCTCCTAACCATGTCCGCATCTGTGTTCCACAAATTGGTCCACAAATTGGTCCACAAACCGTACACGGATTTTGACGGATCTACAAGGACGGCATCAGACGATCACAATCGCTTAATCATTGATATACAAAGAAATTTTGGACAATACCGGACAATCTGAGGTTTAGTTACGGCGGACATCCTCTCCGCCATTCCTGGAAACAATGCTCAACATACCTTTTGCTCGTCCCCGCGCGGCGTTGCCGTGCCGTGTTCTGAAGGCTATCACTTTACGAACGGCCCCCGGGTGGGTGGAAGAGGAAGGCGCTGTGAGCAGGGTAACCATAAACGATGTGGCCGCACGGGCCGGTGTTTCGATCAAGACGGTTTCCCGCGTTATGAACAGGGAGCCAAACGTTCGCGAGTCCACCAGAAAAAGGGTCGTCAAGGCGGCGGCCGCCTTGAATTATCGCCCCAGTCCGGCGGCCAGGGGGTTGGCTGGGAACCGGACTTATTTCCTGGCGATGCTATATGACAACCCCAGCCCGAGCTATCTGGCCAATATTCAGGAAGGCATTCTGGAGACCTGCCAGGCCAATGCCTATGGCATGGTCCCGCAGCCGGTTGACACGGAAGCGGCCGGCCTGGTCGGCGGGGTCGAGGAATTTATCGCTCAGTCCCGCGTGGATGGCCTGATATTGACGCCGCCGGTCTGTGATCATCCGGCGCTAATGGAGCACCTGAAGGAGCGGGACCTGCCCTTTGTGTCGGTCTCGCCCCCGGCCCCCGAGGGCGGATTGACGGTGATGATTGATGACCGTCGGGCAGCCCGGGAAATGACCGCCTATCTTCTGTCGCTCGGTCACAGGCGCATTGGTTTTGTCAAGGGCCACCCGGCCCACGGGGCGGGGCGGCGGCGGTTCGACGGATATCAGGACGCCCTCAAAGAGGCCGGCATCGGCTTTGAGCCGGGACTTGCGCGGCAAGGCTATTTTTCATTTGAGTCCGGCGTCAAGGCCGGGCAGGCGCTGTTGGCGCTGAATGAGCCGCCGACGGCGATCTTCGCCGGCAACGACGACATGGCGGCGGGTGTGATGCATGTGGCCTTGAATCTGGGGCTGCGTATCCCGCTGGATCTTTCGGTGGCCGGGTTTGACGATACCCCCTTGTCCCGCCAGATTTGGCCGGCTCTAACCACGGTTCGGCAGCCGATACAGGATATGGGGCGCCGCGCCGCCAAAACTCTTTTGGATAAATTGCGTACCGTCCCCGCCCCCGAGCTGGTGGAACTGCCATTTGAGCTGAAGGTTCGAGAATCATCGGGGCCGGCGGTGAAATCCCGGTCAGAGCGATAAGGCGGCCACGGCTTTTTCACGCGTTGTTTCTAGATCGATCCGTCCATCGTCAGCGCGGGTGACAATCCAGGACCCGCCGACCACCGGCGTGTTGGCGTTTGCAAGATAGGCCTCCGCATTATCCGGGCTGATCCCCCCGGTCGGACAAAACCGGAGTTCCGGCAGCACCGCGCCAGCCGCCTTCAGGAAGCCGGGACCGCCCGAGGTGCTGGCGGGAAAAAACTTGAGCGCCTTAAACCCCTGATCATGCGCCAGCATCGCTTCCGAAATCGTCGCGACGCCGGGCAGGAACGGCCAGTCCCTTGCTTGGACAGCCTCGGTCAGCGCGGGCGTGAGGCCGGGGCTAACGCCGAAGGCGGCGCCGGCGTCCATGGCGGCGTTGACGGCGGACGGCGACATGACCGTGCCCGCGCCGACAATGGCGTCCGCCGGCAGGTCCTGGTAAACAGCGCGAAGACTTGCCAGTGCCGATTCGTGCCGGAGCGTGATTTCGAATACCCGCATGCCGGCGTCATAAAGGGTGCGGCTCGCCAATAGCGCCTCGCCCACGTCTTGAAAAGACAGAACCGGAATGACCCTGCCGGCCTTGAAAATGTCGGAAATGCCGGCCTTGAAAATGGAAGTCATGACCCTCCCCCTGTCTCATCATCCAGTCCGTTAAAAATACTTCCTCCGGCTCCCGCGGCGCCAACGATTTGGCGCAACGGCGCAAACAGATCCCGACCATGGGTATTGGCGTTGACGGGGGCCGTGGCAAGGGGCCGCGTGTCCAGCGGAGCAAGGGCGTCCAGCGTGCCGCTTTCGGCATCGAGCCTGATGACATCGCCGGTCTTGATCCGGGCGATGGGGCCGCCGCTGGCAGCCTCCGGCGACAGGTGGATCGCCGCCGGGACCTTGCCTGAGGCGCCGGACATGCGCCCGTCGGTCACGAGCGCCACTTTAAATCCCTTGTCCTGCAGAACCCCGAGCGCCGGCGTCAGTTTGTGAAGTTCGGGCATGCCGTTCGCCCTTGGCCCCTGGAAGCGGATGACGGCGACGAAATCCTTGTTGAGCTCGCTCGCGTCGAAGGCCTCCAGCAGGTCGTCCGGATGATCGAAAACCATGGCGGGCGCTTCCACGTGGCGGTGCGCCGGCTTGACGGCGGATGTTTTGATGACCGCCTCGCCCAGGTTGCCCTTGAGGACGGCCAGCCCGCCGCTCGGCTGAAACGGGCTATCGGCCGGGCGCAGAATCGTGTCGTCACCGGCGGTCCGGGGCGCGGGCGCAAAACGCAGTAAATGGCCTTCCAGAACAGGACGGACGGCATGGTCCGTGAGGGGGCCGCCCATGATCGTGCGCGCATCGCCGTCCAGCAAGCCGGCCTCCAGAAGCGCATGAATCACAAAGGAGGTGCCGCCGGACCGGTGGAAGGCGTTCACGTCGGCCGGGCCGTTCGGGTAGACACGGGCCAGAAGAGGCGCCGTCACGGACAGGTCGGCAAAGTCTCGCCAGGTGACTTTTATTCCGGCCGCGGCGGCGATGGCGACGATATGCAGCGTGTGGTTGGTCGAGCCGCCGGTCGCGAGCAGGCCGGTCATGCCGTTCACCACGGCGCGTTCGTCGACCAGCTCGCCAAGCCCCAGCGGGCGGGGGCCCGAGGCGGTTGTCACGAGGGCACGGGCGGTCTCGGCGGTCAGCGCTGGCCGCAGCGGATCCTCGGGCGGAACGAAGCTGCTGCCGGGTAACTGCAATCCCATCAGTTCGAGCATCATCTGGTTGGAATTGGCGGTGCCGTAAAAGGTGCAGGTGCCGGGGCTGTGATAGGCGCGGGATTCGCTCGCCAACAGGGCCTCACGGCCCAGTTTGCCGTCGGCATACTGCTGACGCACCGCGGCTTTTTCGGCATTTGCAATGCCCGTGGGCATGGGTCCCGCCGGGATGAAGGCGAACGGCAAGTGACCGAAAGACAGTGCCCCAATCATCAGGCCCGGCACGATCTTGTCGCAGACGCCCAGAAGCAGGCCGCCCTCAAAGACATCGTGGCTCAGGGCCAGCGCGGTTGCAAGCGCGATGACGTCGCGGCTGAACAGGGACAATTCCATGCCCGGTCGTCCCTGGGTCACGCCGTCGCACATGGCGGGCACGCCCCCGGCCATCTGGGCGACGCCGCCGGCCGCCGCGACCGCGTGCTTCACTTCGGCGAGCATCGCATGATAGGGCTGGTGCGCCGACAGCATGTCGTTATAGGCGCTGATGACGGCGATATTTGGCACGGCCCCGGACGCGAGCTTGTCTTTCTCAGCCCGCGGGCAGGCGGCGAAGGCGTGGGCCAGGTTGCCGCACGATAAGCGGGGTCGCGCGCGGCCCTCATCCCGCATCGCGTCCAGGCGTTCCAGATAGGCCTGCCGGGTCTGCCCGGATCGGGCCTTGATCCGGTCGATGACTTCTCGAATGTTCTTATTCATGCGCATGGTGGTCCTCAGGGTGCCCAAACGACGTGCAGCGGCTGGCGGCGCATCCGCATCAGACGGGCGATGGGGAGGGCGCTTGAGGGCGCGGTCGCCCGGTCGAAAACCGCCTGTTTTTCCGCGCCCGTGATCATCAGGACGACATGGTCGGTCATTGCGATGGCCGCGGCCGTCAGGCTCATCCGTTCCAGCTCTGCGCCGGTGACGGTGCTGGCGCGTGCGCGCAGGGCGGTGCAAATCAACGGGTTGCCGGGGTCGAACGCCACCTCCAGGCCGTCGGCGTCAGGAAATAGCGAAGCAATATGGCCGTCCCCGCCCATGCCGAGCAGAATCGATGAAAAAGGCGCCGCTTTGGCATAGTCCCGGTTGACCGAGTGTTGCGCCTCGAAAAGCGAAGAACCTGCCCGCCACATGCCAACAAAGCGTGCCGCGGCGGCGCGGTCTTGCAGCAGGTCGCGGCGAATGAAGGCTTCATTGCTGCGCGGATGCTCCACCGGGACCCAGCGCTCGTCAACCAGCGAGATTGTCACGCGCCTCCAGTCCAGTGGCTGGCCGCGTATGGCGCGGAACAGCGGCGCGGGGGTTGAGCCGCCCGACACCGCCCAACCGGCGCGACCGGCGCTGGCAATATCTGCTTTCAAGCGGGCGCTGATTTCCCCTTGAAGAAAAGTGACCATCGCTGCGCGAGTCGGAAATTCCTTGATTTCATGCATCGGCGGCCATTCTCACCGGGGTTCATGGAACCATTTGCGGCCGTCCCGGCGGATCAAATCATGCGCTTCATACGGACCCCAGGTCCCCGCGGGATAGGGGAGCAGCTCGCTGTCCTGTTCCTGCCAGTGGGCGACGATTGTGTCGATCCACTGCCAGGCCAGCTCAACCTCCTGACGGTGGACGAAGAGGCTTTGGTCGCCCTGACTGGCGGCCAGGATCAGGCGCAGATAGGGACCGAGCCGCTGCTCACCCGAAAAGTCCAGGTCCAGCTCAACCTCCTTCAGGTCGTCGCTATTCGGGGACTGGTTCTTGGCCATCACGCGCAGGGCCAGGTGGTCCTCGGGTTGCAGCCGGATGATGAAACGGTTGGGCTGGATTTGCCTGCCCCAGTCCGGCGCGGCGGCATGGGGGACCGGTTTGAACTGGATGACGATCTCGGCGAACCGGTCGGGCAGGCGCTTGCCGGTCCGCAGATAAAAGGGCACCCCGGCCCAGCGCCAATTTTCGATATAGGTTTTAATGGCGACGAAAGATTCGGTTTGGCTCGGCGTCTCTAGCGCCATATCCTGTTGGTAGCTGTCGGCAATTTCGGTTTTGATCGTGCCGGCGGTATATTGAGCCCGGACCAGATCGGTCTTGACGCGTTCGCCGGTCATCGGCGCCAGCGCCTTGAGGACTTTCAGTTTCTCCTCGCGAATACTGTCGGCATCCATCCGCGCGGGCGGCTCCATGGCCAACAGACACAATAGTTGCAGCAGGTGATTCTGGACCATGTCGCGCAGGGCGCCGACATGGTCATAAAAACCGCCGCGCCCTTTTAACCCAATATCCTCGGCGATGGTGATCTGAATATGGTCGATCGTTCGATTATCCCACAGGGTTTCGAACAGAATATTGGAAAATCGCAGCGCCAACAAATTCTGAACCGCTTCCTTGCCCAGGTAATGGTCGATGCGAAAGGTCTGAGCTTCGCTGAAATAGGCCGCCAGCTTGTCGTTGATCCTGATCGCGGACGCCAAATCGTGGCCGAGCGGCTTTTCGACAATGATGCGACTGCTGTCGCCGTTAAGGCCAAAACGCGCCAGAAGCTCATACACGCTGGTAAACAGGGTCGGCGGAATGGCCAGGAAATGGATGATGACGCGGCCCGGTTCCGCCAACAACTGATCAGCCAGGGTCCGCCAGTTATCGCCGCCTTCCGTGAGTTCCAGTTCAACGATCTGGAGACGGGCCGCGAACGCTTCGAGGGCGCCTGCCTCAACGGGCCGGCGGGGCGGGTGCGCCGCCAGAATGCCCTTCAGCCAGGCAAGGGCCGGGGCCGCCGGTTTTTTGCGTGTGGTCAGAAAGAGGCGACTGCCGCGCGGCAGGTGACCCATCTGCCAGCCGGAAAACAGCGCGGGGATGAGTTTTTTGCTGGATAGGTCGCCGGTGCCGCCAAAAATAACCAAATCAAAACCGTGCTGCCCAATGTCTTGCTGCATGTTTGCGACCCAAATCATCTGCACCTGTACCCTGGCCGGCACCCGGCCGGGCAATCAACCGGCCGGAAACTAACACAATTGACAGCGCTGTCAATTGTGTTAGGAAGATGACGCCGAAGCAGCGTGGTGTCTGGAGGGCATGAAGATGGCAAAACAACTGATCGTGGCGGATTTGGGGGGCACGAACGGGCGCTTTGCCGTTGCGACATTCAGAGACGGCGCGCCGTTGCCGGCCATCGACCAATACACTAATTTTCGCTGCGACCGGCACGGCGGCGTGGGCGAAATGCTCGAGCAATATATCAGGGCGCTAGAGGGCGAGGCGCCGAAGGAGGCCCAGCTTGCCATAGCGGGCCCCACGAGCGACCGCGACGGGCGCCTGACCAATCTGGGCTGGACGGTTTCGGCCGCCGATCTTGAAAAAAACCTGTCGTTGGACCGCGTTTCCTTGCTGAACGATTTCGCGGCGCTCGCCAACGCCATGTTGTATCTGGGCGAAGACGACCGCATTTCCCTGACCGAAGGGCGTCGGGCTGTCCAGGGTTGCCCTGTCAGTATCATCGGACCGGGCACGGGCTTTGGCGTGGCCATGGCTGTGCCCGACGATGCCGGATGGCGCGTGGTGTCGACCGAGGGCGGTCATATGAGTTTTTCGCCCAAGACCCCGCTTGAGCGCGATCTGCATCACCATCTGAGCAAAACCATCGGGCATGTATCGGTTGAGGCGCTTTTGTCGGGCGCCGGGCTGCGGCGCATCCATGAATTTCTTGTCAGTTATGGTGGGTCGGGAGATGCCACTCTTGAGCCGGCGGACATCACCAGGGCGGCGCAGGAAGGCAACATGCCTTCCTGTACGCGTGCCGTGCAACTATTTCTGTCTGTCTTGGGGAGCGTTGCCGGCGACATTGCACTGGTGCACGGCGCGCGCGGCGGCGTCAATATAGGCGGCGGCATTCTCCCTAAAATGCAGGGGCTGTTACGTCAAAGCGATCTGGTTGAGCGCTTCCAGGACAAGGGCGCCATGACGCCCTATCTTAGCCAGATCCCCATCAATATCGTGGTCTCCCGAATGTCCGCGCTGGTCGGCGCGGCGATGGCGCATTTCCATAAGAGCTGAAAGTGCTCTGGAGCACTTTCCATCATACTGTTTATGCCGCCACGGCCTGTTGCTGGACCAATTGGTTTTCACGGCGGAAAAAGAACAGGGCCAGCAGAATGCCGGCAAGCGGTATCAGGGTCAGGTAGAAGGCTGACTGGCCGCCAAGGATGCTAAACACCTTGCCTGTGATCATGGAACCGGTTGTGCCGCCCAGCGCGGAAAAAATGACGATCAGTCCGGTCATGGCGGCGTGCTGTCGTTTGGGAAGCGCGCTCAACATAACGGAATTGATCGCCGGATAAATCGGCGCCATGAAAAGCCCGATCATCGGGAAAATATAAGCGGCGGGCGGCGCGTTGAACCAGCCGATAGTCGCGTCCGGCACAATGCCGTTCGTCGCCGGTAAGGTCAGGACAATCAGGACCGCCATCGCCAGCAGGCAGAAATTTAAAACGGGATACCAATCCAGCCGCGTCATCAGCGCACCCGCGCTCAAGCGCCCGATCGCCAGACTGGCGGCAAAAATGCTGGCCGCCTGGACGCTCATGGCGGTGGGTAGCTTCAGAATTTCGTTATTGAAAGTGGGCAGCCATGTGCCGATGCCTTGCTCGATAAGCACATACAAAAAGGCGGAGATCACAAAAATATAGACCATCGGGCGTGCGGCCAGCCGCAGCATGTCCACAAAGTCATCCGCGAGATTGCTTCCTTCGTGGCGGATTTGGGGCTCGTTAAAGGGTGTGAAAAACAGCGTGAGAATATTGATGCCGGCTAAACCGGCGAGCAGCCAATAGACGTCAAGCCAGCTTTGCGACCTGGGGTCGCTTGAATCGATAAAAAGGCTGAAGAGCCAGTAGCCGGACAAAACGCCGACCATGAAAAGGCCTTCGAGCGTATTCATGAAGCCGGCATGATCTTTTCTGCTGTGTGTGATGAGGCCAATGGTCGAATAAACCGACACTTTTACAAGGGCAAACGACGCCCCAACGGCCAGAAACAGCAGCTTCGTGGTCAGGAATGCCGGCGCTAACGGCATTGCGACGCAGGCAATAGATACCACGGCAAGGCCAATCATCATGGCGTTTCTATAGCCCAGCCGAGGCAGAAATGACGCCACCAGGAATGACACGATGGCAATGGGCAGGTCCTTGAAACCTTCGAGCACGCTGGCGCTCGGCTTCGAGATGCCAAAATTGTTGATCACCTGCAGAATTACCGTGCCGACGCTGTTCAACAGGATCGCAAACACGAAATATGTGAGGATAAGCGAAAATTTGATGCGCCAGTTATACATGGTCCTCCCCCGCCTGATGGTAATACCAAGGGTCATTGATCATGACCCTTATCCCCGCGTTCAAGCGCCACACAGGCTGCGCTCCCGCTTGGCCGCTAGTCCTTGGTCCTATTGATTGTTTTCAATCAATAGGGACAGCGTCCACTAAATCTCCCAAATCTCAGTGAGTCGTCCTCATCGAGATTTGATATTGGCCTTCTTTTCTGCCAGCCATCATATCCGTATTGCAATCGATTGCAACACGGATATGATGGCCGCATATCCAGTGATGCCGCATATGGGGAGAGGGCTGTGTCAAAATTTGGAATGAAACCGTCCAACTTTCCGCAAGACCCGTGGAAAATAACAGAATCATCGCTTGATACGGACAATTGTCGTGTGGCGGAAACCCTGTTTGCGCTTGCTAACGGCTATATCGGAACCCGTGGGACTTTCGAGGAAGGCCTCGCAGGCTCTCTTGCATCGACCGAAGGGACCTACCTCAACGGGGTCTTTCTGCGCGAAAAAATACATTATGACGAATGGGCCCACGGTTTTGCTTCGCACAATAACAAGATGGTGCTGGTGCCGAACGGCAAACAGATCACGCTCACCGCGGGGGACGAAACGTTTGTGCCCGGCAAAAGCAGGGTCGAGGGTTATGAGCGCTCACTTGATCTGAAATCCGGTATTTTGACCCGTAAACTGCGCTGGCGGTTAGCGGGGGGCGGGCGTCTCAGCGTCAGGACCCGGCGACTGGTCTCTTTGGCCCGCCCCAATATTCTCGCGCTGGAATATGTCGTCTCTTCCCTCGATTATACAGGCCCCCTCAAGCTTGTCTCTGGCATGGACGCGGCATACGGGGCGGCGAAAGCCGGTACGGATCCGCGCGCCGGAGAGCTTTCCATCGACAAATGCCTGGACAAGCGGCGCGGCGAGGCGCACGGCGAAAGGGGACTGTTTCTGCACCAGGTAAAGGGCGGAGGGCCGCTCATTCTGTCGGAGTTTCAGCATGGGCTTGACTGGCCCAATGTGGCAAGCCGCGCCGCCATGGACGGTGACGACCACATTGCCGAGCGCATCGAGGGCGCGATCAAGCCTGGGCAGACGATCACGCTGACAAAATATGTGCATTATGCGCACGCGGATGAGGGCCTGGAGGTATCCCTCGAAGGCGCTGCTCGGCACGCGGTCTCCGAAGCGAAGGGCGCGGGCTTTGTGGCACTGGTTGCGGAGCAGGAGAAAGCGCTTGCCGCCTTCTGGGCGAGCGCGGACATGCGTGTTGACGGCGCCGTGGACATGCAGCAGGGCATGCGCTTCAATCTTTTTCATCTTTTTCAGTCGGCGGGCAAGGATGGACACAGCAGCATTGGCGCCAAGGGCTTAACCGGGCCGGGATACGACGGCCATTATTTTTGGGACACCGAGATATATATCGTTCCGTATTTCGTGTTCACCTACCCGGATATCGCAAAAAAACTGCTTGAGTATCGCTACAATTGCCTTGATCGCGCCCGCGAGCGGGCACGCGAAATGGCCCATGAAAAAGGCGCGCTGTTCTCCTGGCGCACAATTGGCGGGGAGGAGTGCTCCTCCTACTTCCCGGCGGGCACCGCGCAATATCATATCAATGCCGCCGTCGCTTATGCGGTCGAACAATATTTTGACGTCACAGGTGATTGGCGGTTCATGCAGAGCCAGGGGGCTGAACTGCTTTTTGAGACAGCCCGCATCTGGATGGATCTCGGTCATTTTTCCACGCGACATGGCGGGAAGTTTTGCATCCATGAGGTCACAGGACCGGACGAATATACGGCCATGGTCGACAATAATTTGTATACCAACGCCATGGCGCGCCACAATCTGGAGAGCGCTTGCCGTGCCGCCGCCCATTTGCGCTCGGAAGCGCCGGCGCGATACGCCGAACTGGCGGCGAAAATAAGCCTTGCGGACGGAGAGGTCGAAGGATGGCGCCAGGCCGCGGCGCAGATGTATCTGCCCTATGATGAAGAACTGAAAATCCACGCCCAGGACGACAGTTTCCTTAATAAACCCAAGTGGGATTTTGACAACACACCGGCCGATAAATACCCGCTTCTTCTGCATTATCACCCGCTGGTCATATACCGCCATCAGGTGCTGAAGCAGGCCGACGTTATCTTGGCGATGATTCTTCTCAGCGGCCGCTTCGCCCAGGCGGACAAGCGCCGGAATCTGGATTATTACGCGCCACTTACAACGCACGATTCAACGCTTTCGGCCTGTATCTACAGCGTGGCCCACGCGGAGATGGGGAACAAGGCGGACGCCTATGCGCTTTTTACCGAGACCGTCCGCATGGATCTCGAAAACCGACATGCGAATACCGAACATGGGGTCCATGCGGCCTGTATGGCAGGCTCCTGGATGTGTGTCGTTTATGGGTTTGCCGGCATGCGACTGGTCGACGGCCGCCTGACGTTTTCACCCTATCTGCCAGCCGAATGGCGAGAATATTCCTTCCTCATAACGTTCCGGCAACGTCGTATCGCCGTCACGGTGTCACAGGGGCAGGCGTGTTACGAATTGCGGGGCGGCGAAGCAGTGGAAGTTCGCCACGCCGGCCGGCCGGTACTGCTTGAATTCGACGAACCCGTTACCTTTCAGCTTTAGTCAGGAGCTTCGTCATGCCCGTTCGAGCCTGTATTTTTGACCTGGATGGGGTCATCGCTGATACTTCGCGTCATCATTTTCTAGCTTGGGGAACGTTGGCGGAAAGCCTCGGCATTCCGTTTGATGAAAGGGATAATGACGCGCTGAAGGGGGTTAGCCGGCTGCGTTCGCTTGAGCTGATTCTTGAGAAATCGGACCGGTCCTATTCACCTGCCGAAAGAGACGCGTTCGCGGACCGGAAAAACGCCGAATACCGGCGCCGGATTGCCGGTATAAGCCCGGCCGACGTCCTGCCTGGCGTGCATGATGCGTTGGCGTGGTTGCGGGCCAGGGGCACGCTGACGGGCTTGGCGTCCGCCAGCAAAAACGCCGCTTTTGTCATTGAGCGGTTGGGCCTGGAAAACATGTTCGACTATGTGGCCGACGCCAATTTGATATCAAACGGCAAACCGGCGCCCGATATCTTTCTGGACGTCGCCCGTGCCCTGAAGACGGACCCGGCAAACTGTATCGCCGTGGAGGATGCGGCTGCAGGCGTGCAGGCGATTAAGGCGGCCGGCATGTTTGCGATTGGCGTCGGTGACCCCGCCATCCTGCATCAGGCCGACGTGGTGTGGCCCGGTCTCGACCACGCTGATTTCGAAGGTCTTATGCAAGGCGGGAATTAGGCTAAAAACGGCGCCTCACGCGCGGCCCGCGCTCGACTGGCGGACGATCAGCTCTGTCGGCATGGCGACTGGCGTCACCGTCTGGCCATCCAGGATCGCCAACAAACATTTGACGAGCAGTTCGCCGCCCTTTTTCGTGTCTTGACGCACGGTCGTAAGCGCTGGACTGCTGAAAGCGGCCAGCGGGTTGTCGTCAAAACCGGCAATCGCGACATCTTCGGGCACCCTTATCCCGGAATCCGTCAAGCTGGGAATGGCTCCCAAGGCGATATTGTCGCTGGCGGCATAGATGGCGTCGAAAGACCTGTTCCTTGCGATAAGTCGATCGTGCGCCTTCTTATAACCATCGGCCCGGGAAAAATCCGTTGGAATGAACAGGTCTTCATTGGATGAAAGGCCTGCCTGGTCAAGAGCGCTCAAATAACCTTCAAAGCGATGTTCTATTTCAGGGTGCCGGCGATCACCCATGAAGGCAATCTGGCGGCGACCGTTTTTGATCAGATGTGAGACCGCGTCAAATGCGCCCTTCTTGTTGTCACTGCCCACCGTACAATAGCCGGTATCGGGGAGATGAGCGCCCCACACCACAAAAGCGGACCCGCGCTCCGCCAATTGCGCCAGGCGGTTTTCATGGCGCCCCTGGCCGATGATGATCAAGCCGTCAGCCCGCTTCGAACCAATATAATAGTCCTGCAAATCAGGGATATTCATTGGATTGGTGGACAGGAGAAGGTCATATCCCTGGCGCGATGCTTCGTTGGCGATGCTGCCGAGCAAATCCATCAGGAATGGGTCGGAAATTTCGTGGCCGGATCCCGGCTCAAGCAGCATGACAACAGCAAGGGTCTGGGTCTTTTTCAGGCGGAAATTACGTGCCGCCGCGTTGACCTTGTAATTGTGTTCCCGGGCGATTTCCTGCACCCGCTTGCGGGTGTTTTCATTGACGAGTGGGCTACCTTTCAGTGCCCGCGAAACCGTCGCCTCCGACACGTTCGCCAGCTTGGCGATATCGAACATGGTAAGGGTTCTTTTCTTGTTCATGGACCCACTATATTTTGCGCCTTGGAAAAGTCGAGCGGAAATCAAACGGTTATGCAATCGATTGAAAAAAAGGATTGCAATCGATTGCAGTCCGTCATAGGTTCTCATCGCTACGGGTTTCAGGGGCGCTGGTTAAACAGTCCTGATTTGAAAACCCGGGCGAAAACAAAGAAGGTTCACAATTAACGAAGGTCGGGGAGGACCGGTAGAGCCATGCGTTTCAGAAATAGCGGTATGGTATCCGTGGTGGCATTGACAGCCGCGTTGTCAATGGCTGCCGAAGCAGCGGATGCGGAAGAGTTGGAAAAGGCCAGCGACGAAGCTTTTGGAATCGAAGAGATTGTCATTCTTGGCACGCCGGGCGGCGCCGGTGTGCGCAAGCAGGATGCGAGCTTCGCCATCACCACGATGAATCACGCTGAAATTGAAATGGCGGGGCCCAAGAGCACGGCTGAGCTGTTCACCCTTGTTCCGGGTGTATGGGCCGAAAGTTCGGGCGGCGTCGCTGGCGCCAACATTGACGTGCGCGGCCTGCCGGGTGGCGGGGACGCGCCGTTTGTGACGATCGCGCTCAATGGGGCCCCGATCTACGGTACGGAAATGCTGTCCTTTTTCGAGCAGAGCTCGATCTTCCGAGTAGACGAGACGATCGCTTCGGCTGAGGCCCTGCGCGGCGGCCCGAACGCCGTTTTCTCCAACGGTGAGCCGGGCGTGACCATGAACTTCAATTTGAAGCGGGGCGGCGAAGAGACCGAGGGGCGGCTGAAATACACGACCTCTGACTATAACCTGCAACGGGTTGACGCTGTAATGAGCGGCAAGCTCGCCGAGGACCTTTATTTTATGATCGGCGGGTATTTCAAGACGTCGCCCGGGATTCGCGACGCCCAGTTCAATTCCGAGAAGGGCAAGCAGTTTACGATAAACCTGACCAAGGTTTTCGAGCGCGGCGAGGTGAGCGTCTTTACGCGCGTGACCGACGACCACGGCCAATGGTATCTGCCCATGGCGCTCAACAGCGGCAATGACCTGGGCACTTTCTCCCAGCTCGGCAACGCCACTCGTTTCCGCGAGCTGGAGGTAAACGCAAACGGCGATAAAGAGATTTTCGACTTCGCCAAGGGCCGTGGCTGGGACGGCAGTGTATCCGGCATCAACATTGACTTCGACCTGGGCAACGGCTTTACCTTCCGCGACAACCTTTCTTACACGTCAGGGTCCGCTGATACGTTCGGTCTGGTGCCCGACGGAAGCCCGGTTCAGGTGTCGGCCCTGGCGGGCGGCACCGCCACAACGGCGGGTGGCCAGGTCCTGGCCGGCTCCGAGTTCGTACAGAATTACGGGCACTGGGTCGTGCTGAAAGATCTGGAGGCGTTCACCAACGACCTCAGCATCAACAAGTCAGCAGGGGGGCACGACGTTACGGTTGGCTATTATCAGGCAACCTGGTCTTCCAATGACTTCTGGACGCTGGGTAACTTCACGCCGCTGCACAATGTGGCCAATGGCGATTTCCTGGATGCCTCCATCACCTGTCAGGACCTGCAGGCGGCAGGTTCGGGTTCGGGGTGCTGGCGCCATGGCCTGAAATCGGCCGGTGACGCCCGCTCGGATGCGCTTTATGTAGCTGATTCCTGGCAAGTGAATGACGACCTGCGCGTTGATGCCGGAATCCGGCGTGAATGGATCGATCTGGATTATGTGCTGGACAACGGCCCGGTTCCCGATGGTGTGCGCGACCTTTCCGTCAATCTCAAGGACGAGGCATGGGCATATACGGCAGCCGCCAACTATGACTTCTCGGAAACCACCGGCGTCTTTGCCCGTTATTCCGATGGCTTCCTGTTCCCGCATTTCGACGACATCCGGGAGAACAACCTCAATGTTAACGGTGTCGAACAGTTTGAGGTCGGGCTGAAGCACTCCTCCGGTTTTGTCAGCGTCTTCGCCACCGCCTTCTACAACACGAACGACTCGTTTGAGACCAACGTGGGCTCGACCATTCCGTCAACGGCCTTCAAAACCCGGTCATTTGGTATCGAGCTTGACGGAAATATTACGTTCAACCAGTTTAACCTGGCGGTGATCGCCACGTTGCAAGACGCCGAAGTCAGGAAATCGGACACCGTGACCGACGAGGGCAACCGCGTTCTGCGTCAACCGAAGTGGCAGCTGCGGGTTGCGCCGAGCTATGTCTTTGACATCGGCGCCATGCAGGGCACGGTCTATGGCGCCCTGACCGCTGTCGGCAGCCGCTTTGGCGATTTGGCCAACACGGTTGTGCTGCCAGGCTACGAGAAGATTGACGCCGGGATCATGCTGCGCGCGGATTCGGGTCTGTTCTTCCAGGTCCACGCGGATAACCTGAACGATTCCCACGGGCTGACCGAAGGTGACCCGCGGAACCCGGTTGCGCCGAATGGACGTCCGATCCTCGGCCGGTCGGTCAAGTTTAGCGTCGGTTATGATTTCTAAAATATAAACCCCGCTCAACTCAGGCCCGCATCGACCACGGTGCGGGCCTTTTTTTTAAAAGGTAAGCGCGAAGGTAATGCGATGATGTCTCGGCTGCATGGAGTGTTTTTCGCAATTTTCATGTCGATGATAATGGCGATTCAGCCCGGCCGTGCGGACTCTCCCGCACCGACGGTACGGGAGGGTGGCTTGGCCTTCCACATAAGGGAAGGAAATACCCAAAACGAATTCCTGCGCGAGGGTCCGGTCTCCGGGCACCTGCTCCTGACATCCGGCCATCGGCCGAGGCTGATCGCCGCCTTTCCCGCCGGCAACAGCGGCGCCGGCCTTTTTTTCAAACAACCCGAGGAAGAAGTCACCTGGAGCCGTCCCGCGGCCCTTACCGCCGTCAGCCGGGAAGACCGTGATGGCCTGACCCTGCACGGCCTGGAAGCGGAATTGGTCGTGAATACGCCTATGCTGAGCGTGGAACGGGTTGATGTGGGAAGCCTTCGGTTTTTGCGCAATTCCGTTGACATGACATCGCTGCCGCCCCGCGCCGCGCTTGCTTTTGCCCTGGACGGCCGGCGCGCCACCTGGAGCAGGGCTCGGCTCGACGGCAAGAGCCGCTATGTCCTCACCGTTGAAGTTCTAAACGGCGGCGTTACGGCTGACGAAGGGGCTCCGATCACCTTGGCCGCGGCAGGCGAGGAACCCCTGAAGCTTAAAATCACGGTGCTCACCGGAGATGCGCCGCTGGAGCCCCTGGATACGCCGGCGCTGCTGAACGCGGACGCGGCTGATGCGGCGCGGCTGCGTCATTCGCTTGCCTTTCTCAGCTACCGGCAAAAGCTGCTGGCCGGGTCGTGGCGCTTTCTCACCTATTTCGGCCGCGACACGCTGCTCAGCGTTCGGCTGCTCATGCCCGTGCTGACGCCTGACGCTATTGAAGCCGGCCTCGCGTCGGTGATTGAGCGCACCAATGGCCTGGGCGAAGTCGCCCACGAGGAAGAAATCGGCGAGTTGGCGGTGTTGCGCAATCTTGGTGAAAATGGCCAGGCCACTGACGCACCTCTTTATGACTATGCCATGAAGGACGACAATTTCATGCTGGCGCCCGTTGTGGCCGAATATTTGCTAAGGGCGCCGGCGGCCAGGGCCCGCGCTTTCCTGAGACATACCACGGCGCGGGGCGAAAGTTACGGGGCCGTGCTGGCCCGCAATGCCCGCTATGTGCTGGCCTCGGCCAGCCCGTTCGCCCGGGCGTCCGTGGCGACCAATCTGATTGCCCTCAAAGCGGGAGAGCCGGACGGCAACTGGCGGGACAGTGAAGAGGGCCTGGCCGGCGGCCGCTACCCTTATGACGTGAATGCTGTCTTTGTTCCCGCCGCGCTCGAGGCGGTTGCCGCCCTGGACAAGGCCGGCCTGCTGCGGGAATTCAGCCGCGACGACGACGATTTTGCTCGGGCCGAACCCATGGCGGCCTTGTGGCGCCGCGAAGCGCCGCCCCATTTCATCGTGACCGTGCCTAACCCCGACGCGATCGCCATGGTCGCTGACCATGGCGACCGGGAGGGGGTTCCCGGGCGAGCGGCGCTCGCCGCCATTGGCGATGAGGCGGTGACCTTCAATGCCGTGGCGCTGGACGCGGCGGGCCGACCGATCCCGGTATTGCATTCCGACGACGGTTTTGCGTTTTTATTTGGCGCGCCCAGTGCGGCGGAAATCGAGCGGGTGCTAACGGCCATGATGCGCCCATTTCCCGCCGGGCTTATGACCCCTGTGGGGCTTTTGGTGGCCAACCCGGTTTTTGCGCCGGACAGCTTGCGCAAGCTGGCCACGCGGAGCCACTACCACGGCGCCGTGATATGGTCGTGGCAGCAGGCACTGTTGTCGGCCGGCCTTGAACGGCAGCTTGCCCGCGCCGATCTGCCCGCAACCACGCGGGAAAATCTGGCACAGGCGCAGCGTCGGCTGTGGCAGGTCATTGACGCCACCCAGGACGTTCGGCATTCGGAACTTTGGTCCTGGTCCTTTGAGCAGGGCCGCTATCAGGTCGCGCCTTTTGGGCAAAGCCGGGCGCACAGGACCGAATCCAATGCAGCGCAATTGTGGAGCACCGTATATCTGGCTGTTCAAAAACCCCCGTGCGCCCCCCGGGATGTCCCTTAATGCTCCCCGGACGCAGGTAGCAGTCGTCAAAACGCTGAACGCCAACCGTGACCCCGGTTCGTTATTGGCTGTCGCCATTTGTCAGCAGGTTGGTTTTCATCAGTAACAGCGTGTCGATCAGTTCGTCTCTCTTATTTGAGGGGAGGCCCGCCAGCGCGACCTCGTACATCTCCACGGCCGATTGACGCATGGCTGTGATATAGGGCTCGATCTTGTCGGTCTTGAACACCCGCTTGGCCCGGCGATCATGGGGGTCGGGCCGGCGCTCGACCCATCCGCTGGCCTCGAGCCGATCCAGCAGTCGACCCAGCGGCGCCTTTTCCATATCCAGTTCCTCGGCCAGTTCGGTCTGGGTCTGACCGTCATTGCGATAGAGGTGCGCCACCACCCACCACTGGGTGCGGGTCAGCCCCATCGCCCGGGCGCGGCGGTCGAATGCGTTGCGCAACAGGCGTGCGACATCGCTCATCAAAAAGCCGACGCTGCGCTCCAGATCAATTTTCCCCATGTGGTCTTCACCGCCCTTCCGAAAACAGTATACATGGTTACTATATGTATGTATACTAAATCAAGCCCTGGCAAGCCGGGTGGGGCGGCGTATCGAAAAATCTTGGGCAAACAGGACTTTTATCGGTGTTTGACGGTGCTCAAATCCATATGACGGACAGCGGAGAAATCAAGAAGATGTCGAGGCGTTTCAATCTGGCCCTCGGTGGGCTCGCACTCATGTTCACTTTAGGCGCTTGTGGCCAGAGCGGTGACGAGCCCGTGGCCGACATCACCGAGCGGGTGGCGATCCGGCCATCCGGCGTGGCGATTTCGAGCGTTGAGGCCCAGGAGGTGGAACTGATTGAGCCGGTCTACGGCACCGGCACCATGGCCGCCGATCGGACCACCGATGTCGGGCCGTTGGTCAGCGGCATCATTGAGCAGATTTTCGTGCAGGTTGGCGATCGGGTCGACGAGGGGCAGCCCCTGTTCCGGACTCGGCAGGTCGATTACGCCATTGCCAGGGACGAGGCCGAGCATGCCTTCAACCTGGCCAAGGCCGAGGCTGAAAAGGCGGCGCGCGACGTCAAGCGGATCGAGCGGCTGCGCAAGCAGGATGTCGCCTCGCAAACCCGTCTCGACGACGTTCGCACGGGCCACCAGGTTTTGACGGCCAGGCTCGGCATCGCGCGCGCCACGCTGGCAAAAGCCCGCCAGGATTTCGAGGACACCATCGTCCGGTCGCCGTTCAAGGGGGTCGTGACCTGGCGCTATGTCGACGAGGGCATCTTCATGAATACCCGGTTCGGCGGCGGCGTCAGTTCGGCGATCGTGCAAGTCCAGCAGATCGACCCGATCGCGGCGGTAATCCACATTCCTGAGGTCCATCTGTCGCAAGTCGGCCTCGGCACGCCGGGACGCATCCGGGTTGACGGCGTCGACCGGGTATTCACCGATAAAATTGACATCCTGAACGACCGGGTCGACCGCCAGTCACGCTCGGTCGAGTTGCGGTTTGTCATGCCCAACCCGGACTATGCGATTAAGCCCGGCCTGTTCGCCCGCGCCGAAATCCTGCCACCGGCGCGGCGGGCGCTGGTGATCGAGCGCCGGGCGCTGCTTGGAACCCGGTCCGACTATTACGTCTATATAGCTGTAAACGGTAAGGCCGAGCGCCGCGCCGTTGAAATACAGGAGATCGACGGCTTGCGCGCCGAGGTCGTGCGGGGGCTTGAGGCCGGCGAGCGGGTGCTGGTCGGGCCGAACCTGCCGCAACTGAAGGACGGTGTCCCGATCATGATCGAGGCTCATCATGCGGCTGGCTGATCTCTCCATCCGACGGCCGGTTTTCGCCGTCATGCTGGTCGGCGCGTTGATCGCGCTGGGCTGGATTTCCCTGGGCCGGCTTGGGGTCGATTTGTTTCCCAAGGTCGAGTTCCCCAATGTATCGATTGCGACGGTGCTCGACGGCGCGACGCCTGAGACCATCGAAAGCGAGGTCACCGACGTCATCGAGGAGGAGGTCAACACCATCGCCGGTGTCGAGGTGCTGCGCTCGGCGAGTTCGGAAGGCCTGAGTCAGGTTTTCATCGAGTTTGAACTGGAAGAAGACGTCGATTTGAAGGCCCAGGACGTGCGCGACAAGGTCTCGACCGTCATGGGGGAATTGCCGGTCGACGTCGAACCCCCGGTGATCGAGAAAGTCGATCCCGACTCCGCGCCGATCATGTCGGTGATGATCTCCGGCGACATGCCGGTTCGTGAGCTCACCGATTTTGCCGACAATGTACTGAAGGAGCGCTTGCAGCGCATTTCCGGCGTGGGCTCGGTGCGGCTGATCGGCGATCGGGACCGGGAGGTGCGCATCTGGCTTGATTCCGACCGGCTGCGGAGCTACGAGCTGACCGCCGATGACGTATTGCGGGCCTTGCGCCGCGAGCATGCCGAGATTCCGGGCGGGCGCATGGATTCGGATGGCCGCCGGGTCGAATTCTCGGTCAAGACCAAGGGCGAGGTGCAAGCGGTCGCCGAATTCTCGGACATCGTGATCGCGTTCCACGATGGCGCGCCCACTTATCTGCGCGATGTGGCGCGGGTCGAGGACGGAGCGGAGGAGGAGCGCACCTATGCCGAGCTTAACGGCCGGCAGGGCATTTCCCTGGAGATACGCCGGCAGTCAGGCAAAAACACGGTCGAGGTGGCGCGGGCGGTAAAGCAGGCCGTTGCCGACATCGAAAAACGCTTGCCGCCGGGCGCCGAAATCGTCATCGCCCGGGATATATCGAGGTTTATCGAATCCTCGGTGCGCGATGTGGCGGAGGATATGGAGGTCGGCATTCTGCTGGTTGTGATCGTGATTCTGCTGTTCCTGCTGAGCATGCGGGCGACGGTGATCGTGGCCATCGCCATTCCGGCGGCCATCATATCGACGTTTTTCGCCTTTTACGTTTTCGACTTCACCATCAATCTGCTGACGCTGATGGCCTTGTCGGTGTCGATTGGCCTGCTGGTGGATGACGCGATCGTGGTGCTTGAGAGTATCCACCGGCATATCGAAGAGGGCCATCCGCCGTTCAAGGCCGCCAGTCTGGGCGTCAGACAGGTTGGGTCGGCGGTGCTGGCCGGCACCGCGTCGGTGATGGCGGTGTTCATTCCGATCGCGTTCATGGAAGGGATCGTGGGCCGGTTTTTCTTTCAGTACGGTTTGGCGATCGTGTTCGCGGTCGGCGTATCGCTGCTGGTGTCGCTGACATTAACGCCGTCGCTATGCGCCCGGATGCTGCGCAAGAACCTGTCGCAGGCGCGCATTTTCGTACTCGCGGACAAAGGCTATCAAAAGCTCGAACGTGCCTATGGCCGCCTGCTGGACGGTGCGCTTG
>JBHHWG010000051.1:0-20390 GCA_046756385.1 Sphingomonadales bacterium
CAAAACTACTTCGCAGCCGCAGGATATGATCTGGATTAAATTGAAACCGCTCTAGATGGGCAGCTTCTGATTCCAGCTGAGATTCTTCTTGTTTAAGGGTTTCAAGGGCTTGAGCCGTTTGATTGATCCGCTCCTCTTGCTGTTCAGCCGTCAAATGCCCGGTTAGCAGGTCATGGGTCAACTCCTGGATTTTTTCACCAAGGATTGCCTCGAAGTCGCCCAGAGCATTTCGGCAAAGATCAAGCTTGTTGTAGAGCTTTTGATAGATACGGGCGTCAACGGTATTGGCATAAAAAAGGTTCCAGACCAGAACCTTGTCCGACTCCTGCCCAAGACGGTCTACACGACCGATACGCTGTTCCACACGCATCGGATTCCACGGCAGGTCATAGTTCACAACAACCCATGAGAACTGTAGGTCAACGCCTTCTCCGCCAACTTCTGAAGACAGAAGCACGCTCGGCCCCTCGGGTGCACGAAACTCCTTGATTATGTCATCCTTGGTTCTCGTTCCGCCGCCTTGGAGAACAATGGTCGAGATGCCGTCTTCGTTTAGTCGTTGGTCAAGGTAAGCAAGGGTCCCCCGGTAAGTTGAGAAGACAATAATTTTGGCTTTGGGATGAAGCTTGAAATAGGCTTCAAGCATGTCGCAAAGGCGATTGTATTTGCTGTCGTTCTCAATGAGCTCATCTAGATCAACGAATTCAGTGGAGCGTTCCACAAGCCTTGTCGTGAGAGGACCAAGCTTGTTTCTCTTGTTATCGTCGGCATCTGTACCAGTAAGTTCGCCCTCAGGGATTTCCATACGCCGCTCTTTCCAGGATTTCAGGGCAGCTGGCATACAGCTCGCCATTTGCCGTTGCGGCGTAACGAGCAAAAATGCTTCGTTGATATCCCGGTCTAGTGAGTAATCTATGACAATGTCTGTGACGAGATCGTAGAATTCCCGTTCAATCGCTGTCATCTCAATAAATTCTGGCTGCGGGTCTCGAACAACGCGCCATTCTTTGACATCGCGTTTGCGGGTTCGAGTAATCGCATGGCCAAGAAGATTTATGGTTTCTAGGCGGTGCGCAATACGGCTCTTTTCTGTGAACGATTGAAGCGATTTTGGCGTCAGGCCCTTGAGAAGAGTTTCGAGTTGTCGGCTGCCCTTGAGAAGACGGTTTTGACCAGCGGTTTCCAAAACCTCTACAAGTTCTTTTTCAGATGTTGCGCCTTTAAGAACCAGGTCCCGGGCTCGAACAAGCGGCTCATTCGCGGAAAGGATTTCAACAAGGTCTTCATGACGACTAAACGTGTCAGGATCGAGAAGGTTTAGAAGCGAAAAAAGATCTCGGTTATAATTGTGGATTGGCGTCGCCGTCAGGAGCACCAGATACTCGGAAACAGCCCTCATCAGTTGCCCGAGGGAGTTTGTCTGCGCTTCCGGGTTTCGCATATGATGGGCCTCATCGACCACAAGCAAATCGAAAAGTCGCTCTTCGCTTTCCATGGTACGGAGAAAACGTGCCAATTGGGCCGCATTCGATGTTTTTTCATCTTCGTCGTCCCACCCTCTAGGCGGGCGCAGGCCCTGAGTGCTGGCGACTAAAGCAAAACCTTTGGCATGCGCTTGGTCGTCTCTAAGGATGCGCAGCATCTCTTTGGCATCGCATATTTGTGGCGATAGGCCCATTTTGTTCGTTAGCTCGTCGCGCCACTTCTCCCTCAGGGCAGCTGGACAGAGTACGACAAGGCGCTTTAGGTTAAAGCGGCTCCGAAGCTCAGTCCAGATCAGGCCTGCTTCGATAGTTTTGCCGAGACCAACCTCATCTGCGATTAAAAGACCATTGGTTGGCGTCTGAAGGAGCTTCAATACAGGTTTGAATTGGTAGGCATAGAAATCCGTATTGGTGGCTTCCATGCTGTAGATGATGTCTGCAAGACGTCCCGTGAGCCTGACGTGAGTAAGGGTGCGCCTCAAATCGCTCGGTGTACCAAGTTTGCCTTCGGCCAGAAGGTCCAGAGGGTTCATCCGTTCTTCTGGGAGAGGCTCAAGCTGGTCTTCGTAAACGCGATCAACCTGGTTGGGGAATCGAACCTGATAAAGCTTTCGACCTTTTCTGGTACGAGGCTCCGCGTCCGTCAGCATCCCAATCCGAAGCGGATTGTGGATCAAGCGGACCTGCATCCCCGGTTGCCAGTTACAGTTTTCTTCACTCATACATCCTCCCCCCTCACTTCACAAACAGATTTGCGCGATGCCACGCGAGGCGCTGACGGTGATGATCGGTCAACGGCAGCGGGTTTTGCCATCGCAGTTCGGCGCGGGCCTGATCGCTGAGGCTTGCCGAGAATTGCGGTGCGCCGTTATCGTCAAAGGTGACCAGCCCCTTATCGAAGGCGGCGTCCCACAGGGCGGAGAGCAGCAGGCCGTTGTAGACGTCCAGTCGCTCTTCATCATCGCGGCAATCGGCCCATGGCTTGATGTGCGAAGCCCTGAGCAGGGCCGGGTCAGTGATCCCGGTCAGGGGGCAGCGACCTTGCCAATAACTCATGAGCCGTTCTCGGAAAATATCCTGCCCCACCCGCTGCACGACCAGACGCTCGACTTCGGTCGTTTGCGGCATGTCTTTGGTGCGGTTCCGGAACTCCTGATAGGGCGCGTCTGGCAGACTGACCGAGAGCTCGTAAACACGCGGCATAACGGCGTAAAGCTCGGTCAGGGACGCAAAGCTGAACCGAACGGCGCCCGGTCCCGCGAGCGGCGCGGCCTCAAGACCGATCTCCGCCGGCACTCCCGCGTGATCGAGCGCCAGAAACCAAACGTTCCCGCCATCCGACGCCAGCCAAATCGAGCCCTGCGCCGTGGTGGAGCCGTAACGACGCCAGCCCTCGCCCTCCCCCATGTCGCGGCGAAAACCGTTTTGAAAGGCGACCTTGTCGCATTCCTGGCGCGTGACGAAGGGTTGCGGGGACTGGATCATTTACAAATCCCGCCCCAGCAAACGCTCATCACCGGGCGATCCATGCAATGTCCATCTGAGCCAAGGTTTAACGCGTTGATCTTCCGGCGGCTTAGTCGTTGTGGTCACAATATATTGAAAGTGGGTCTGATCGGTCGCTTCTTCCAACTCCCGAACAAGCTGAAAAAGCGCATGGTAAATCGTCAAGCCCAAGTCGGCCTCACGCGGGCTGTCATGCAACAGGAATGCAGGAAGTCGGGTTTTCCCGTCAACGCTCAAGCACATGCAGGCCAGATCAAAAGCCAGAACCTTGAGCGATTCAATTGCCGCAGTTTTTCGGTCGCCGCCATCTATAATCTTTGGCTCCACGCCCTTCCCGGTCAGCTTGATTTCGCCGTTTGCGGACGGACCAAGGAGGTTGCGGACAATCGAATCGAAACGTCCAGTAACCTCGGTGAAGACTGCGGCCTGATTGCTCCTGAAAACCTCGAATTTATCCTTGATCCCACGCTGCTGATTTTCAAGGGCGTCGAGCGCCTTTCGAAGGCTGACCTTCTCTTCGAAGGCGCTGTTCAACTCTTCCACTTTAATCTGGAGAGCCTGCGCGACTTCCCACGCGTCAGAGCGGCTGTTGCGAACATCTTCCAGCCTTTTCAGGCGCTCCAAGGCAGTATCCTTCGCCTGCTGCGCCAGGGCGATTTCCGGTTTCAGCGCATCTAGCCGCGCTTTTAGTTGCCCGACCGTTTCCGTTTGCTCCGCGACCTCTCGCTGCTTTGCTTCAAATCGTGCACGACATGCGCCTTCATCAAAGGGATTGCGAGAAAGTTTGCAACCCTCAGCCAGAGCCTCTTCAATCGGCACTTCACAAACTGGACACACCGGAGACGCCGCCATTTGGGCAGCCGAGGATAGGCCCGGCATTTCGCTTTCGAGATTGGTCAACAACCGCTCTTCGGCGGGCAACTGTGCATTGATTTCTTTCTGCTCGGTTTCAAGGCGATCAAATGCGTTTCGGGCTTCGTCCCGGGCCTTTTTCGCGGTCTCTATATCCGTCGTGCCCGTGTCAGGAAGCTTCGCGGCCTCAGCCAGTTTAGCGTTCGCCTCCTTTCGCAATACGTCAATCAGCAACGGCATGTCGGGCAAAGACTGCCCGGCAAGACCAAGGTCGGAGATCAAGGCGCTCTGTTTCCGCTCAACATTCCACGCGAGGTGACCTAATTGCGTTTCCTTAGCGGCGATTTCCGACTTCACGTTGTCCGCCGTGGTTCGGTCCTGACTTTCCTCTTCGGTGATGGCGCGCAAAAAGGCGCGCACGGCCTCAACCCTCAGGGCCTTATTATCGCCGCTGGCAGGAACCGGCGCTTCGGAGCCGGAGGATGGATCCCGCCAGTCAAGGATATGGTCAAACCGGCATTCCTGATCCCGGGTCAGCCAAGCCAGAGCGATCGGCCATGCAGGTTGGCCCGGTTGCGCCCGAACCAGCCCCGCAACCTCTGACGTGATAATCGCCTCTTCAATCGCCTGAACAAGCGCGTCAATCCCGGTCGCGGGCGTATCATCCGCCGCGACCACATCAAGATCACCATTCTGTAACGCGACATGACGGCGGCGGACGCCAAGAGGACGCACCACCGCCCAGCAGACATCATCCACCATGACCTCAGCGCCAACGATACCGTTGGGAAATGCCGTGCCTATGTTTCTTCTTTGCTCTTCATCGGCAAAGCGCGCTTCACCCAGACAGTAGCGGAGCAAGCGGCAAAACAGGGTTTTCCCCGCCCCGTGACCGATGGAACCGCCATCGGCTTCCGCACCGTCCGGGGACCAGATGATGTTCAGGCCCGGGCGCAAAGGAATATCACGAATCAGCTTTCCGCCCGGCTCTTCCCAGACAGCGATGCGGCGCACCCACAGGCGCGGACCGCTCGCCCCCGCAGGCGGAGTGAGTTCAAGCTTGTTTTCAAACAGATCAGGCGACTGCGGCATCACGCACCCACCTTTCAATCTCGTCGGGCAACTGCGTGGCAGCTTGGTCAAGATCAAGCGCCGCCAGAGCATCCAGCACAAAGGCGGCGCACCCGTCCGGCCAGCCGGAGGTGTCGAAAGCCTCCAGCCCCGCGCCCGCCGCCCAGGTTCCTGCCGCCAAATCCTCAATCAAGCGGCCATTGCCGCGATGATTGCTCAAGGCCGCGCCCCAGGCGGGGTTGGTTCGCTGAACAAAGCCGGTCACGTTGCCTTGCAAAGGCTCCGCCTCCTGCCCAACCAGTCGTCGCCATTCCTGCGCCGACGCTTCGGAAAGCAGCGGAGTCAACAGGCGCGGTTCCAGCATCATCACCGCCGCCATGCGCACCCGCCGCGCAGGTACAGATCCATTCAGAGCCTTCAAAGTCGCCGCCAGAGCAGCCCCGGCGTCGCCGGGCGTCTGCACCACACGAACCAACGCGTCATCGGGCAAGGCGGAAGGATCGAAAGGCTGAGCCGCCTGCGCCGCAGGTTCGACAGCCCCTGCGACCGCCATGCCCAACTCGGCAAAGACGCCGTCTGCTTCCATGCGGTCCCAGGCTTCAAGGACGAGACGTTGGGTGCGGTATTCGCCGTGTTTTTTGATTTCTTTTTCTTTGAGCACCCGGAAAGTTTCGGACGGGTAGTCCGGCCCCATGACGTCGGCGGGGTCGAGGATGTAGCGCAGTTCGTCCCGATCCAGCCCATAGGCCCGCGCATAGAAGGCGTCCAGCTCGGCCCGCAAGCTCGCGCGGCGGTCCTCATCCCAAACAAACGGCTCGCCCTCATAGCCAAGGTCGCAGGCGAAGGGCGCGAGGCTGTGCGAGGTATAAGTCAGTTCGAGAACGCGGGGGGTGACGAAATTGAGGCGAGGCTCGCTGTAGAAGGTGGGGGGAAGGATGGGAAGCTGTTTTACAATGTTGTACTTCAAATGAAGTCCGCCAATTTTTTGGCGTGTTGCGTAATCCAGAATTAGCGATGCAAGGTTGGCATAGATGCCAACAAGTTGCGCTTGGTAAGCTTCACCCGGCATCATGAGCAAGAATGTATCTCCTGCTCCTGCAATCGGGATCACGCACGAGACCAGCGTCCTTTCATTCGTTGCCGCAGTTACATCCTTCCATCCCAGAAGATAGCTCTTTTCCCAGTTTTTCTTTGAAATTCGTTCTGAAACCGCATCAGCATTTACCCAATAAAAAGGCTCCACCTCGAACTTTGTATCAGCATGATCATCGTTAGAGGTTTCCGGCAAAACGCGATACCCCCTATTATCGCCTCGCCCGCCATAACCTGCTGCTCTGTGATCAAAAAACGACGTCATCTTCGCTTCGTAAAGCGGCACATAGCGTTGCGCATCTGAAATCCAGTCAACCCCTTGCATCGAAAACCCGTCCTCAGTCAATTGCGCCGCCGTGCGGAAAAGGCCGGAATCGCCCGACATATGGAACATGGCCATAAAACTCACGCCCCACGGGTCTCCTTCATCGCCTTTTTCCTCCTCAAGTAATACAGGAGCGCTGGCATAGATTTTCGTCGTTAGTTCGGCATCCATACGACTGCGGAACACGGGAGTGGTTTTGGTGTTGGGGTTGAGACTGGCAATGGTTTCAGGCGAAAGCGCAAAGTTGCGCTCCGGTTCGGTCAGTTGCGCCGGATCGGTAAGGAAAAAAGCGAAATGCGCCGCTTCCTCATCCCGTCCCAGGGTCAGGAGGCTGAACTTCATCCGACTATCGACTGCGGGAAACAGCTTTTTCCGATTCTCAAAGTCCACCAGCTTCGCCAGACGCCTGTTTTCGACCAAATGGGCGAAGAACGGCGCAGTTGTGGCATCGGTGGCAACACCAGTCGGCACGATTACCCCGGCGCGGCCACGGCCAAGCATGGCAAACAACTCGGCGAACAGTGCATAGGTATTAACATCTCCCGTTCCAGTTAGCGGGAAGCGTCCGCCTTCCTTGGCTGGAGCACGAACAAAGGTGGAGAGCGCTTCGGACAGGCGCTTCTCGGATTCAAAAGCATCAAACAGAGCGCGTTTGGCGCTCCCCTCTTCTGCGGCTGCCAGTGCTTTGATCAGCCTGTCACGGGCCGCCTTGTTGGCGGCGGTGGCGATTTCGGTATCGCGGGCGGCGAAGAATTCTTTCTCTTGCAGTTTGATGCGCTCCCATGGCGGGTTGCCCAGCACCACGTCGAAGCCGCCGCCCGCCATCACATCCGGGAACTCCAGGGGCCAGTGGAAGGCGTGGGCGGATTGGGCGGCGTCGATGGCGGCGGCGAACATGGGGCCGAAGGGGGTGACGCCGCGCAGGTATTCCCACAGGGCGCCGGAGGTGGGTACGGTTTCCCTGCCGCGCACTGGCATGCCATCCAGTCCGGCGAACTGTCCGCCTTGTTTTTTCGACAGCAGGAAGGCGGCGACGTAGAGGTCGCAGGCGCGGGACAAGACCCAGCTTCCCGCCCCTTCGGCGCTGAGCGCCTTGAGCCGCGCGGCCTTGGCCTCAACATCGGCCAGGGTGTTTTCCGGCAGGGCGCGCACGGCGGCGAATTCGCGCATGTAGTCTTGCTGGCGGTTAAACCCGAAGCCCTGGTCGATCTTGTCGCGCTCCTTGACCTCGGCGGCGTTTTTCTTTTTGTAATGGGCAGCGACCGGCTTGTCGTCGCCGGTCAGCGGTTTGTAGGCGGCGGCGGGGATGCCTTGCTCCACCGCCTTGAGGTCGAACACGCCGAGCAAGGCATCGCCGCAGCGGATTTGGGCGTCGAAGAAACCCAGCGGCAGGCCGGGGTCCACGGTCTCGATCCAGAGCGCGACTTTGGTCAGTTCCACCGCCATGGGGTTGCGGTCCACCCCGTGAATGCAGCAGCGCGCCACATCGCGCAGGGCGTGACGGAAATCGGCCAGCGACGGCGTGCCTTCGGCCCTAACGCGGGCCAGCCGGGTGGCGATGCGCCGGGCAGCGGCCAGCAAAAAGTGGCCGGAACCGCAGGCGGGATCAATGACGGAAAGCCCCAGCAAGGCGGCCTCGGGATCATTGGCCTCGGTCTCGGTTTTATCCAGCACCGGGTCGAGCGCGGTGTCGAGCAGCGCCTGCACCAGACTGTCGGGGGTGTAGTAAGACCCGGTGGTCTTGCGCTGGTTACCCTTTTGCTCGGCGGCGTCGGAGGCGAAGATCAACGTCTTGCCGTCGCCGCCCAATTGGGGTTGAAGCTCCAGCAGGGTTTCATAGACCGAGCCCAGCTCCTCGGTCTCCATGGCCCGCCAGTTGACCGGGACCATGCTGGTTTTGTCCGACAGCCAGGACAGGCGATAGAGCGCCTCCATAAACGCCTTGTTGCGCAGTTTGGCGGTTTCAAGCCGGGGCAGCCGGTCGCCCGCGAAAAGTCCGCCCAGCGCCGGAAGCCCCAGCGCGTCCTGCCCGTGGGTCAGGGCGCGAAAGACGATCTTTATCCCTTCGTAGCGGTCGTGGTGTTTGTCCCAGCTTGCGGCGCGGTAACAGTGCTTGCGCAAGGACGCGAGGGAATAGCCCCGGGCGTAGAGCGCACAGGCTTCGGGTTTGGCGTCGGTGGGATGTAGAAGGTTTCGGTCTTCCGCCACCATCAGGAAGATCAGGCGATAGACGAGGCGCAGAAGCTCGTTGAACCAGTCGGTCAGATTTTCCTCGCCCGATTGCAACCTCCCGGCAAGCTCGGGGTTGGCCTCCAGAAAGCCGGAGCCCAGAACCTTGAGCGCGATCTGAACCTGATCGGCCAGCCGATCCCGCGAGGCCTCGCCTTCCTTTGATCCCGCATCACGCCAGCGTTCCAGCGCGCAATCGGTGGCGGGCGTTCCTTCGGCCCCAAAGCGGGAACGGTGGATCACCAGCCAGAGGACGGCGAAGGAAGCGATATCCTCGTTCATGAAAATCTGGGCCAGATCGGCCTCGATATAAGCCGGGCGGGTCAGCGAGGCGTTATCGCGCATCAGGCGGATGCTCAGGCCATTGGTCGCCATCCCCCACAGCGCTTCTTCCTTGTCGTTCAGGTAGTCTTGCAGGGCGAAGGCAGGGGAGCGCGAACGGTCAACCGACAGGGTCGGGCTGCGACGGTCCAGCAGTTCGTCCGGCGGCACGACGACGACCGGAACGCGATCACTGGCGATCAGGGCGACGGGGGCCTCGGCGGACTGTAAATCGTCAAAGGCGAAGGCTTCTTTCAAAAGGCCCGAAACGAACCGCCGGGTGGCGTCCGGCGACGGACTTTCAAGCTTGGCGAAGGCGTCAAAATGGGATTGGGCGACGCGAAAGGCGGTCGAGATTTCCTCTCGCACCGAAAGGCCCTTGCGAACGCCGTAGTCGTCCGCCGCTTGCTCGGGCGCGGCCCTTTGGTCGATCCTGGCGATCATCGCAGGCGCAATCAGGTTGCCTTCAAGGCCAAGCGAGGGCCAGGCGGACATATCGGTGATTGGTTTACGAGCCATGGTCACACCTCGCCCGGCGTTAGAACGAACATGCCGATCACATCGGGCGGAAGCACGGCTTCCACGCTGACGCGAGACGCCGAACCCGCAGCGGCGCGCAGCCGGGCGTGATCACCTTCCAGTTCATTGGTGCGACTGTTTACGAATTCGGCGATTGGGCCGGAAAGAAGACCCGCCAAATCCGCCTTCACCGCCCCGATCAACCGATCCTTGGCGATTTGCGCCAGATCGGCCGTGGCCGACGTGTTCAGCATCTCACGGACGGCATCGCTGTCCCCCAAAACGGCATCCCCTTGAACAGCGATCAAGGCCGCCTCTTCGGCGAGCAGCAACCGTTCCTTACGGGAATGGACGGTCAGCTTGTAACGGATCCGCAGCAGCAACACGCGGGTCAAAACCGAAACCGCCGGTGTCGGCCAGGCCCCAACCCGCCCGACGCCAAGATCAGGCAAAGCTTCCTGATCCAGCGACGCCTCGACAAGACTTTCCGCGAGCACGGCGGTCAGGGGGTGGGTTCGGGTCAGAAGAGATACGCCCGCAGGCGCGGGCTCCGCCGTCGCGAGCTTGATCGATCCCTCAAGCCCCTGTTGCTTCAGTCGTTCCCTCAAACTGTCCTGAAGCGCATGAGCGTGAGCGAGGTGGAGCGCGCGTTTCTTCTCAAGCGGCACGCCAAATCGGGACATGGCCCGCTCAACGAACAGGCGGGCGTCATCTGGCGAGCCTAGCAACGCTCGGACTTTTTCCCATTCCGGCGCGACTTCTTGCGGCTTCATGGCGTTTTGCGCAAAGCGGGCGCGGGACTTCTTCTCATTCTCGCTAGCATCGCGCCAACGGGCCTCCACGGCTTGCGATCCATCCGCCAGACGCAGATCAAGCATCATCTGGTCACGACCTCCGCGCCGAAGCATCATCGACGCCATCAAGGCGTCCGTCACCGGCCCGCGCTCGTCAGGCAAGGGAACCGTCACGCCTGTGGCCTTGCGGATATCCTCGGCCTTGCGCAGGATCACATCCAGCACCGCGCCGTCGATGGCGCTGTCGGGTGAGAACATCATGATGGAGCGAACCAGTTCGGCGGGTTGTCCGAAGCGATCCACACGCCCTTCGCGCTGCTGGTGGCGGGTCGGGTTCCAGGACAGGTCGTAATGAACAACGGTGTCAAAAAGCTGCTGAAGGTTGATCCCTTCGGAAAGGCAATCGGTCGCGACCAAAATGCGCTGGATGGTTACCTCATCATCCTCCAGAGCCATGTCCGCAACACGGTCCCGGCGTTCGTCCGGTGTCAATTCGCCCGTCACGGCCTCGATTTTCAGTCTCGGAAAGGCTTTGCGAAGTCCGTCTTTCACATGCTCGGCTGTCGCAAGATAGCGGCAAAACACGACTGGATTGGCGCCGCCCTTGATCAGAGGTTTGAGCGCGCCAATCAGCGCATCCAGCTTCGGGTCTTTTGCATTCAGAAGCCCGGCGGCTTGATCCAGAAGGCTTTGGAGTGCCGGATCATCAGTGAAAATTGTGTTTGGTTCGACATCCACCGCGTCTTCGTCGTCACCATCTTCATCATAGATTTGCGGCTCTAGGCGCTCCGCCTCATTCGAGGCGCGGTTTCTAAGCGCGCTGAGGGCCGCAGCGGGCGAAGACCCCACGCAACGCATCAGCGCCAGCGTTCCCCAAAAGGCAAGACGTTGGTCCCGTTTCTGATCGCCAGCCTTTGAAACGACCGACAGGCAATAGTCCAGCACGGCTTCCTGGAACGCCAAATGCTCGGCGGACAATTGATAGGGTCGCTCGGTGGTTTCGTGTTTGGGAAAGGATCGGTCTTCGTGCCAGTCGCCCTCGACCAGATCGACACGCCGACGTTGAACAAAGTGCCGGGCAAGTCGTTCACGGTATTTGCCGTCATCGAAGTTTAAAGACGCGAATTCCGGATTAATCAGCGAGAGGAGACGAGAGAAAGCCTCCTCGTCACCCGAATGCGGCGTCGCGGTCAACATGACCAGACGCCTCTCAGGGTCTTTGGCAAGGCCTTGAAGCAGGTCGAAACGTTGCTGCTTTCCCTTGTGAGTTCCGACGCATGCATGCGCCTCATCGACGATAACGAAATCAGGGCAGGCCCGGGCAAACCCCTCGCGCCGCTTTTCAGCCTTGATGTAATCCAGACTGACGACCGTGAACGGGTAAGCGTCAAAAAGCGTCTGGGCGAGCGGAAGGTTGCGCTCCAGCCGCGCCGCCGTGCCCGATGTGACCGGCACGGCATCGATGCCAAACCGGTCCTTGAGTTCGATAATCCACTGATCCACCAAATGCGGAGGGCAAAGAACCGAAAAGGCGTCAACCTCGCCCCGATCCATCAGTTCCCGCAGGATAAGGCCCCCTTCAATCGTCTTGCCGATACCGACGTCGTCTGCGATCAAAAGTCGCGGTGTCTGGAGCTTGAGCGCCATAAGCAGCGGCACGAGTTGATAAGTTCGCGGCTCAAACGCCAGTTGGGCGGCGGACCGAAAAGGCCCGGCGCCCCGGCGCAACGTCAGACGAAGAGCATCCGCCAGCAGCGCCGCTTTTGCCTGGACTGTGGATTTGACATCTTCCGGAAGATCAAATCGAGCGGGTTCGACGCGAGTTAGTTCAAGCGACGGGTCAAGAACGATTACGTCGTTCTCATTGCCGGAGAGCGGACGAAGCGCCAGCACACCTGCGCTCGGCGGAGGAAGCGTCACCCATTCACGCCCACGGGCACGCACAAGATCGCCGGCAGAAAAATTCAGCGTCATGACTTACCCTTTCAGCAGTTGGGAGAGTTCCACCGGAACGCCCCCTTCAAGCGATGCAGGAAGAGCGACAAGCTCCCACCCTTTATTCAGCGCCTCCGTGGCCATTTCTGGCGTCACGGGTTGAGAGGTTGCCGCCACGCAGTGTCCCCGCCACGCAAACTCGACTTCCACCCCGGCTAATTTGACGGACATCGTGTCGATGGGGGGCAGTCCCTCTTCTTCAAACACCTTCACCCAGGGAGATGTTGATTCGTCACTTGCGGAGCGCTTTTCCAAAAGAGTTTCGCCTCGCGCCAAATCGATAAGCAACTGCTTAACTTCTGAACTGCCCCGATCAATCTGTTCATGGTCTGGCTGATTGAAATACGAGAACAGACACCGGTAACACCCACGCACACATGCTTCGCCCTCCTTTTCAGTCAGCAGGTCTGCGTCACCATCAACAATAGCTGCGTCGATGTTTTCGAAGTGCATAAGCTCAAGCGCTATACGCGCAACCTCACCTATTGCCTGTGGCGTATCAACCAATCGGCTCAACACACCCGCGCCGCCCTCTGTCGCTTCATAGGTAAGGATGGCGCGTCGATTATCCCGCGAAGGAAGGGGTTCACTTAAAACCTCCCCTTCTTCAAGTTGGTAGACCACCTCTATGCCTCGCATAAGGGCGTGTTGAATCGTCGTAATCGTTCCGGCCTCAAACGCCTCCGGTTCCCTCAACCGGAAAAGAAGGGCATTTTTTCTGTCTCTCACAATAGGAACGATCCTTACAGGCCTATCGACATCAGGCGGCAGTTCCGCAACGGAGACTTCGTCCTCCGACTTTGCCCAATACCCCGTCCGGGGATCGATATTGAAACCGAAAACCGTCTGATCTTTGCGGCGTTTCAGCCCTTTGTTGAGGCGGCTGATCTCGGCGCTATTGGCGTACTGAAGGGCAAACAAGGATTTGTCGCCGCATGCCACCTCTGCATTCGTAACCTGAACTTGCCCATCCCTCCTGGGCCAAGCGAAGACCGTCTGGATATCGAACCCCTGCCGCACCCTTTCTTCATCGTTGGCAGTGATACGCTCCGTTGGTGCAGCCTCTACATTATCAATGCGAAGCGTTCGCTTGATGGGAACTTCCCCGGCCATGGGAGTGTCACATCCGTGGCAACGCTCGACCTCACCTTCGTGACACGCGCCGCAGGATGGACAGATATAGATATCTTTCGTCGCGAGTTCCGCCCCATCGCCCTCACGGACTTCCGGCGGAAGCTTTGCCTTCATGACGCGATACGCGCGCCCTTCATGGTAGATGAGACTTCGCGGGCCAAATTCAGAAATCGCCAGAAAACGCGCGCGCGATAAAAACGAGCCGCTTTTCCCTTCACCAGGCACAAATGCATAAAGCGGCAAGCGTGGGAAGTTATACCCGGGAAGAAAGCCTTCGGTCGCCAGATAGCGGTAAGAGTAAAAATCCGACCCATTTGAGGCCTTACCTTGCTCAAGAATAGCCAGTTGGTCACTCGCCTGAATCTGAGCCAATTTAATCTTCCGTCTGTCGGCTCCGGAAAGTCCAGTGATCTCCGAGCGTGCATTAGCTTCCGCCAATTGGGTTCGAGCGGAATTGTACAGATCACGCCAACGATCCAACGCACGGTCAAACTCCTTGGGCGCATTCATCGCGACGTGAAGAACAAATTCTTCGGGGTTTCCCATCCACGCCGGAGCCGCTCCATCATCCGCTGCGAGGATCTGATCCAGAACACCCCTCATCGGACTACGTGCCCTGGCCACCAAATCCGACCTGGAAATCACTTCAAGAATCTCGTCTTTGAGAGGATAGCGGTCGCCAGCCAAGTCAAGGATTTCAGGAATATCCGGCGACAAGGCAATCTTTGTTTCAGCCAGCCAGACGGCATGAAGGTGAGAACGAACCAATTCCTCGTTGGTGATATCCAGGGCTGGAGGACGCACTAACCCCGCCACCATATCATTTCGTCGTTCGAAAAAGTATTGATCGTGCGGCGAACCGGACGCGCAATAAGTAAGGACAACAGCAGCCTGACCAGAACGGCCGGCACGCCCCGCCCTCTGGGCATAGTTCGCGGGAGTCGGCGGCACGTTTCGAAGATAAACCGCGTTCAGCGCCGAAATATCGACACCAAGCTCCATCGTTGGGGAACAGAATAGTGCAGGAAGGAACTTATCTGACTCCCCCGCAGTTTTGATCTCGGTTCGATACTCTGACGTGTCCAGCCTCTCGCGATCGTCATCCTCATACCTGAAACGCCACTCGCGCCACTCTCTTTGTTTTTGGGATACCTGCGCCGTATGCTCGCGGCCCTCCAGCCCCCAAAACGCACTCATACCGGACGCCAAATCATTGGCAATCATCTCATAGAGATCATGGAAATATGGGTTCCCACGTTTTTCACTATCAGCAAGCGCCTCTCCAGGCACAAGGCGAACGGATGACGGCGTTAACCGCCAGCCGACCGAACCGACGTCGAGTTCGATAGGCACGACGAGGCCCTCATCGGCAAACAACGCCATAAGTCTTTCAAAAAACTCAAGGTAGTCTTCTTTTCCGAGTTTGACACCGATCACGCTTTTCTTGTTAATCAGACGCGCGATACGTGAATTGTGACCTGCTCGCAAAAAAGTTTGCTCCTCCCGGAGACCAACGACGCCTTTACCAGGCGCACGCACAAGCAGTGAAGATCTTCCCCTCGGGTTCTCTTTTACATCTATTGCCCATGGCGAGCGCAACAGTGAGCGCGACTTCTGTGCAATTCCATCAAGAACAGTTAAGTCCAAAGCCTCGGTATTTACCGCAAGCCCTTCGAGCATAGCCCCCAGAACGGCTTTCAAGACTATTACACGCTGTTCCTCAGACAAATCACCAAGCTCGGGGCGCACTGCCATCAGCCGTTCGCGATCTCCGGCAATGTCCCGCACACCGACGAATTCGACATCAAGCAACTTCAGAACAAATAGACTTGGGTTGGTATACCGCCACCCACGACGCAGATCCGTCCAGACACGATGAGCCAGAACCTTCGCCAATGCCCGCTGAGCGTCTTCACGTATAACCGCGCCTGCTGAGGGGTCGAGCATCCAGTGCTCGCGAGCTACCTTATTGGCTGACGTAAAACCGAGAGCTTTGACAACCCTGAGACCAAACTCATCTTCTGTAAGGCCGTCTTCCCCAGCATCGATGATCGCCCTGAGAATTGCCCCACGAAGCAAGCTTACAAAAAGAAAGTCATTAAAATGCCCCGATTGCAGTGCCGCATCTTGTCGATTGTCGGTAAACCCAAGGAGTTTACGTTTGGTCTTGGGAAGGTCGCTTTCTGAATGGTTCATCCACTCAAGCGCACTGGAAATCAACAACGTTGTTGCCGAGCTCCGCCCTTCACCTGAAAGACCTGCGAGCTTACTCCTCTCGCGCATTCCTTGGTTGGGCTCATCCAGGCAGCAAAGACAGAAAGCGAATTTACCGGGAACAAACCAAAACTCCCGCTCACCAGCTCCTTGCCGACCATCTGGCGCAACAATATACGAGATAGGCGCACGTTTCTTACGATAGGAGCGAAGCCGTTCTATTCCGTTGCGTTCCTCGCGCCAGCTTTCTGGATAGCTGTCAAGCTCTCCGATAAACGCGAATTCAGGGTCACCTTCCGGGACCGGACAAAGGTAACCTGCGGTTTCTTCATCATCTTCAGAATCAAGAGGGCTGTCATCGATGTTCCGCGGGAGAAACTTTATTTTCCCCTCGACATCAACCTTGGTGACGACATGATATTCATGTCCGCAACTCCGACAAAACCGGGTTGAATATAGCCGGTTTCCAGGAGCTTTCGGGTCCTCAAGTTGACCTTCAAACATAACTGTTCGTGGCCTGTCGGCCAGTGTTGAGAAAACCTCACCGGCGCCAGATATAAATCGATGTAGCTTGAACGCGAGGAACGCGCCGCTGCCGGTTCCGCCTCTCTGATTTTCAGGAAGGCTGACACGGGTAAGAAAGTCTTCCAAGACTTTCCGGCATTGGTTTGTCGCAACGCCACTATCATCCGACAACTGTTCTACAGCCTGTTCAAACGGAATAGGTTTCTTCCTTTTCAACTCCAGCCCGTCGTCGAGCCCGAGAGCCAGCTCTGCCCAAACTGCTAGCGGATGCTGCCGTAGTTCCTTGTCATTCATCTGAAGGGGTAATGGTGCGCCGAGGACTTTCGCGAGCCCTCCTTTTGCTTGATCCAGATCAATGGTGTCATCTGTGGCCCGACGTAAAGACTCGTCAATGACGGCATCCGGACCGATTTCCGCCCCAAACAAGCGTGTCGCCACTTTGGCGACTGCGAGAGCCTTACTTTCTTCCGTACCTTCCGACGCCATCGTTGCCGAGGTGCCAATACAAACAGGAGCCTTGTCGGAAGCGCAGCGATCACGAAGCCTGCGCACAAGCACGGCGACATCTGCGCCTTGGCGCCCACGATACGTATGGAGCTCATCTAGAATAATGTATTCGAGACCGGAGGCATTACTCACGACCTGAGAGTCGAGATCATCCTGGCGAGTAAGAAGGAGTTCCGCCATCATGTAGTTCGTCAGAAGAACATCTGGTGGATTCGCCGCTATTTTTTGGCGTTCTTCCCGACTTTCCTGTCCTGTATATCGCTTGACCACAGGCTTCAAATTATCAGGAAGCCCGGATTGGCTGATAAACTTCTCAATCTCTTTTATCTGACTGTTTGCCAGCGCATTCATCGGATAAACGATGATAGCGCGCGTTTTTCTTGGTTTACCCGCCCGTAGGGACCGGATAACCGAGTCTACGATCGGAACGAAGAAACAAAGAGACTTACCTGATCCCGTCCCAGTCGTGACGACATAGCTTTTACCTGATCTCGCTTTTGCAATCGCCTCCGCCTGATGGCGATGAAAACGCAAAGGCTCCCCATCTATGCGAAATACCTTTGCGGTCCCCTCATCCAGATCACCTGAGGCGGCCAATTCGTCTACCGTGGGGCCGGAAAGAAAGTGTGGATTCAATGAAATAAGAGCATCCGGCCAAAAGCGTCCAGCGTCATACTCTGCATTAATCTGGTTGCGAAGATCGTCAGAACGAATTGAGCTGAACGAGCGTGAGAACCGCTCGTAGGAGCTGATGATATGATGGTCGAACTCAAACGCTTTCATGAAGCCCCCTGATAAAAATGATCGAAGGGACTGTCACTCAGGATAGCTTTATCGGTTAGCAAAACAATTTGCTGATCTTGCGGCTTCCTTGCTTCAGACGGCGTGTCCAGTCCCAAGCGCTTGAGCGCGTAATATAACATTGCCCGACGAACTCGAATTTTTGACTTTCCGTCTGTCATTCCGTAGTCGAGTTCGACAACCTTCTTTTGGCCATCCGACAAGGCGGGGTGCGGACCAATTTCTAGAATGACCTCGTCGGTCCACTCATGATCAACGTCAGGCGATATCTCGCATGTCTTCGTGCTCCCCGCCTCCAATATCCGAGACAGGAGAAAATCTTTAAACACGCCGCTTTCTTCACACCAGGCCCGGGCATGCCAACGGAACCCGTCAAACGCGATGGCATGAGGTGTAATCCAGCGCCATCTGGGTTCCGGGGATGAAAGAGATTGATATTTGACCTCGACAGCTTCGTTGCGCCGGATCGCAGCGATCACAATGCGCAGCTTTTTGGCATCGACCCCTCGCACCGGAGTTGGCGCCGCGTCATATTCGGGAACGAGCCCAATCCACGAATCATCGGCATCCAGAATTCCTTCGGCCATCGATCGAATTTGTGACAGATACCGACTGGCATCCGGCTTTAGGAATACCGGTTCAAACTCGGGGCCGCGCAGGTAGGTCCGCGCGCTCTTATCATAAATCAGATTGCCGGGGGCGACTCCGAGATAACGGCTCAAATCGCCCGAAGCCTGATTGATTGAAATTCCGAATTTCTCAATCAGGTCGCTACGGTTTACACGCCCCTCCCAGAACAGGCGAAACTCGATAAATTCAAGTCTTCGCTCCACCCCCCACCTGAGATTTTTCTTTTCGCCGCCCAAAGACGCCCCCTAAAACTTTATTAGCCCAGTTTATGGACGAATAACAACCTACCCAATGACCAAACCAAACTCAAGAGAAATCAAAGGAATGAGCTTCCGTTTAACGTGCAAATAAACTTGCGCACTGCATTAACAAGTAGTTTTGACAAAGACCAACAAAACCTAAAAACAACAACATTTATGGATTGATTGACGTTTTGATAACTCCCTTTATGGTTGCTTTCGTTTTTTCGACTAACCAAGGAGTGAATGATGACAGAAACAACCACGAACAAGCAGCAAATTGCGTGGCAATTCCTGCAAAAAAACCTTAATTATCAAGGCGATTTCGCGAAATTCCACACACCAACCACAGCACCCGACGCCAATTTTGGGTTTCCCTGCTCCAGGCAAACCGCCGCCGACAGCGCCGCGCAAAAATGGGGATTGCTCTCATTTTGCAACCCCCGCTTGTTGAATGCCGAGCAAAGGCCATTTTGGTCTATCGCACCAACCCTTGAGGCGGAAGCCATCCCCGATGGACAAACGCCTCTACTACCAATGGTACGCAGGTCCGGCGCGGCCATTTCAGGCCTCCTACTTCTGGATGGCGACCTGATCCTGCGCATTGAGCGCGGCATGAAAACCGCCCAACTGCGCATCAAAAATGGTCGGAGCTTCAATGAAGAAACCTGCGTGGCGCTACGGTTGCCCGTGGACCTATCCCTCCCCGTCAATCTGACCAAGGGCCTGGACCTTTGGAACATTGTTTCGGGTGAACGGTCTCAAAAAGTCGAAAATCAGATCAAACGGATTATGGCCAGTTGCTTCGCGTCCTTGACGGCGTGCTTGCCAAAAAGAGCCATCGCCAGATAGCCATCGACCTGTTTGGCCCGGATGAGGTAAAGGCCGAGTGGTATGACGGCGGCCGAATACGCAGTCTGGTTCGGCGACGCATTGAAAAATCCAAACACCTTATGAACGGGGGCTACCGCGATCTTGTGATCAGCGGCGAATAACCGCGCCAACGGCAAACACCTACCGCAAAGAGGAGGGGGGCCGTTACGGCGCTACGTCATTTCGGCCCTATTTCCCTGCGCCCTTCGGTGCTTCTTTTGCCTCAGCTTGTATAGAGGACGAAGAAATGAGCACCGATAACGAAACCAAATACTGGAACACCAAACGCGCCGCTGACTATCTTGGCGTCAGCCCGGCAACACTCAATCGTATGCGCACAACCGGGGAAGGCCCTCGCTACGCCAAGGTCGGTAGCCGGGTGATCTACGCCCCGACGGACCTTGACGCCTGGGTCGAGGCCAACAAGCGCACCTTCACCCACGAAAAGATCAAACCGTGACGCGCCACCCGCCATCGGAACGTCTCCAGCTCGAACTTTTCTCATGCGTCCCCTCTCCTCCCGGAATTCGCGATTATCAAGATCTGATGGCCTTTCCATTCTTTTCCCTATCGAAGGGGCGACGAATCAAGCCGCTTACCTTTGAGCGCGACGGGATCGTCATAAAGGTCGAAGCGGTCCCGGAGTATGGCATGGCGACCATCTGGGACGCCGACCTGTTGATCTGGGCGGCAAGCCAGATCATGAACGCGAGAAACCGCAATGAACCGACATCACGGCTTCTGCGGTTCATGCCCCACCAGTTTCTGCGATTCGCCAATCGCCCCACCGGAAAACTGGGTTACGAACGTCTGCGCGCTGCGCTTGATCGACTGCAATCCACCACGATCCAGACCAACATTCGCAGCAACGACCTTGCCCCAGCACGTCAATCCCGGCGCCTTCATCGTTTTAGCTGGATAAACGAATGGAACGAACTCATCACCTCAAGCGGCCATCCCAGAGGCATGGAGATCATCATCCCCGACTGGTTCTATCAGGGTGTCATCAACGAAAACTGGGTTCTGGCCATTGACCCGGCCTATTTCAGTCTGAGAGGCGGCATCGAACGATGGCTCTACCGCCTCGCCCGCAAACACGGCGGACGCAGCAAGTCCGGCTGGGGTTTCAGCTTCAAAACCCTCTACGAGAAAAGCGGCAGCCTTGCCCGGTTTTCCGACTTCGCGATTGATCTTCGAACGTTAGCGCAGAAGCAAAGCCTGCCGGGATAACGTACAAAAAGTTTCGCACATTTGAATTGAGGGTTGGTGGCCCTGACCG
>JBHHWG010000052.1:0-19963 GCA_046756385.1 Sphingomonadales bacterium
CCGATGGGTTGCACACCGACTTCCCGGAGCAGCGCCCCCGGTTTCTCACGCTTGATCGGGCTGGAGACGCCGAAAACGGATGTGTCCAACCGATTCCAACCGTTCAGACCTCGGCCGACGATCTCGCCTATATCCTCTATACATCGGGCTCCACCGGCCGGCCGAAGGGGGTGATGCTGAGCCACCGGAACGCGGTCAGCTTTGTCGATTGGTGTACCGAGGCGCTGGAACCTGACGGCAGTGACCGCTTCTCTTCCCACGCTCCATTTCATTTCGATTTGTCGATTCTCGACATCTATTTGCCGATCAAACACGGTGCGACGCTTTATTTGATTGGTGAGGAACTGAGCAAGAATCCGGCCGGCATGGTCGAGATGATCGCCCGCAATCATCTGACGTTCTGGTATTCCACCCCCTCGGTCCTCAGAATACTCATGGACTTCGGCAAGCTCGCCGATCAGCCGGATTGTTCCTTGCGCAAAATCGCATTCGCGGGCGAGGTGTTTCCGGTCAAACACTTGCGGGCCTTGCAGAAAATTCTGCCGGAAGTCCGCTATTTCAACCTTTATGGCCCGACGGAGACCAATGTCTGCACCGCCTTTGAAGTCGTGGGCCCGATCCCCGACGAACGGATCGATCCCTATCCGATCGGCCCGGTGTGCTCACACCTGAGGGCACGCGTCATTGATGGCGAGGGCCGAGACGTGGCCGTGGGCGAGGAAGGCGAGCTGATCATCAGCGGGCCCGGCGTCATGCAAGGCTACTGGAACATGGCGGATCGAACGGCGGCCGCCTTTATCGAGGACGAAACCGGACGCTGGTATCGAACCGGTGATATTGTCATCGAAGGCGACGGCGGAGTTTTCGGCTATGTCGGGCGGCGCGACCGCATGGTGAAACGGCGGGGCTTCCGCATCGAACTGGGCGAAATCGAGGCTGCGCTTTATCGCCACCCAGAGGTTTCCGAAGTGGCCTCCATCGCTCAGTCAGGCCCGGATGGCGTCGTCATCAAGGCCTTTTACAGCACCCGGAACGGCGACACGCTGTCCCTGATCCAGCTCAAGCAGTTCTGCTCCCGCACTCTGCCGCTTTACATGATCCCGGACTGCTTCAGCCATCAACAGGGCTTGCCCAAAACCTCGACCGACAAGATCGACTATCAGCGACTACAGGACTTCGAATAATGGATTTCAGCCTGACCGAGGAACAACGCATCATGCGCGACGAGATCCGGCGGTTCGCGCGGGACAAGCTCAACGAAGGCGTGATCGAGCGCGACCGTGATCAGATATTCCGGCGCGACCTTTGGCGATTATGCGCCGACATGGGGTTGCTGGGCCTTCCGGTGCCCCAGGATTTCGGCGGCGCCGGTCTCGATTCCGTGTCCACCGTGATCGCGCTGGAGGCTTTGGGTTACGGGTGCGAGGATTCCGGTCTCGTTTTCTCGATTTGCGCCCATCTTCTGGCCTGCGTGGTCCCGATCTGGAAATATGGGTCGGAACAACAAAAGAGGCGCTACCTTCCCGGGTTGTGCGACGGCGGTTTGATCGCCGCCAACGCCATGACCGAGCCTGGCTCCGGATCCGACGCCTTCGCCCTCAAAACCCGGGCGATTGCCGACGGCGACGGCTTCCGCATCACCGGCGCCAAGACTTTCACGACCAATGGGCCGGTGGCCGACATGGCGCTGGTGTTCGCCGCCACGGACCCGGACAAGGGCTATCACGGCGGCATCACCGCGTTTCTGGTCGACAGCGACCGCAAGGGCTATCAGGCGGCGCAGAAATTCGAAAAAATGGGCCTTCGGACCTCGCCAATCGGGGAGTTGGTGTTCGACGACATGTATGTGCCCGCTTCGGCGGTCCTGGGTGGGGTCGGCGCCGGCGCAACATTGTTCGTCCGCGCCATGGAATGGGAACGGGCGTGCCTGATCGCCGCCCATGTCGGCATGATCGAACGCTTGCTGGAAAAATCGATCGGCCATGCCCGAACACGCCGACAATCGGGCCAGGCCATCGCCAAATTTCAGGCGATATCCCACAAAATCGCGACCATGAAGGTGGAACTCGAAGCGGCCCGGCTTTTAACCTGGAAGGCAGCGTGGAATCTGGAACGATCCAAAACGGTGTCGCTGGATGCCGCGATCGCCAAATTATTCGTCAGCGAAACTCTGGTGCGCACGGCCATGGAAGCGATTCAGGTTTTTGGCGGCTACGGTTTTCTCACTGAATACGAAGTCGAGCGGGCGCTGCGCGACGCGGTGGGAAGCCGGCTCTATTCCGGCACTTCGGAGATTCAGAAAAACATCATTGCCGGCTGGCTGGGTCTGTGAGACCATTCTCGCGTTCGTTTGGCAGATGAGGCAAGGACTTGTTTCCGCCAACCGCTTTCCTGATCGGCGCCCAGAAATCCGCGACCACGACTTTGGCGCACCTGTTGGACAGGCATCCGCGCGTCATCGTCTCCAACCCGAAGGAGCCGAATTACTTCACGCGCCACCGGGATCGTGATCTCGGGTGGTACCGCCAGCGATTTCCCGAAAATATAGACGGCGCCGTCCTGCTTGACGCCACGCCAAGCTATTCGGCGGCTCCCCTTCCGGGCCATGACCCCCCCGACCGGGTCTGTGATCCGAAAAGCCCGCTGGCTGGCGTCCCCAAACGCATCAGGACCGTCTGCCCGGACGCAAGATTCATTTATCTGACCCGGGATCCGGTCATGCGGACCTATTCGTCCTATTGGCATCGGGTGCGAACCGGCGAGGAAGTTCTGCCGTTCCGGGCGGCGATCGACCATGACAGTTTTTATCTCAGAACCAGCGACTATGCCGGCCAGATCAAGCTTTATCTGGCGGAATTTCCCATTGATCGCTTCCTGTTCCTGACCATGGAACAGCTGATTGCCGACCCGACCGCAACCTGCAGGCGATGCTTCCAGTTCCTGGAAGTCCCGGACGCGGATTTTGAGGCGCCGCCGGAAAAGAGTCACAAGAACAAGTCGTACCGGTTCAGCCGGACGGGGCGCATGGTTTTCGGTCTTGCCGGTTCATTCTCAGCCTTCAGGAAACTGACGACCGTGGGCAAGAAAGTGCTGCCGCGATCAATCCGGAATTTGGCGGCGCGGTGGCTTACCCGGTCTATCCCACCCATTTCGAAACGGGACCAGGACCATCTGCGAAACTTCTTTCGCGAAAAAAACGGGGAGTTCGCGCGTTTAACCGGCTTGAATATCGACCACTGGAGCTAGCAGGCTGCTAAAAAACAGCGTCCAAATCAGACTGAACACGGCCCTGACCCGAACATTCGGGGCATTCGCGGCGCCTTTGAACCCGTTGCTTAAACGCGGATACCCTGCTCCATTGGTTGCAAAGCCAGGATTTCGTTTGCCGCGGCATCGAACCGGCCTTGACGGTCTCCGCGTCGCCTTTGTCAGCGACCTGCATGCCGGCACGACCATGGCCTGGTCGTACCTTGAAGATATCGTTACCCGCATCAACGGCCTTGAACCGCATTTGGTGCTGCTAGGCGGGGATTTCGTCACCGACGACACGAGGCCGATTGACAGACTGGCGTCTGTTCTGTCCCGGCTAAATGCGTCGCTTGGCGTTTTCGCGGTGCGCGGCAATCACGACATGTGTTGTCTGCCTCAGCTTCACGCGGCATTCGAAAAGGTGGGAATGAAGCTGCTGGTCAATCAAGGCCAGCGGATACATTTTGCTTCAGAAAGCTTGTGGCTCTGCGGCGTCGATGATTTATGGCGCGGCCGGCCCGATGTCGGCCGGGCAATCGCCGGTCGCGATCCGGGCGAGTTCACCCTGCTGTTGTCCCACAATCCCGATATTATTGGAAGGATCCCACCCGGCGACGTGGACCTGCTTCTCGCGGGCCACACTCACGGTGGACAGATTCGGATTTTGGGCCGGGCCATCGTCAGCAATTCCAGATACGGGACGAAATACCTGGAAGGCTGGAATTGGGACGGCCCGTGTCCGATCTATGTCACCCGCGGAATTGGCGCTGTCCGGGCGGCGCTGCGAATCGGAGCGCCGCCGGAAATAACCTTGATCGAACTGCAACCTGGCGCTGAAATTTGCCCCCTTTCCGCCGAGGCGGCACAGTAAGCGTCCTTTGAATGATATCATCAATAGCCCACCACCTCACCGTCCTTGCGCATTTCGGTGGCCCCTCGATACACCTTGTTGATCGGATCCCACATTATCGCCTGATAACCGCCGTAAATTCCGGCCTCGACCCGGACCTCGTGGCCGCGCGCACGCAACGTCTCGACCGCTTCCGCCGAAACACCGCTTTCCACCGACAGCACGCCGCCGTCGGTCATCACCTGGCCAGTGGGCTGGCTGCTGCCCGAATGATTGAAGCGCGCGGCGTCCCCGGCTTCCTGCGGGTTCAGGTTGAAATCGATGATATTAACCAGGATCTGGACATGTCCCTGGGGTTGCATCGCCCCGCCCATCAGGCCGAAGCTCATGAATGGCGCGCCGTCCTTCATGACGAACGCCGGAATGATGGTGTGAAATGGTCGCTTGCCGGGCTCATAAACATTGGCGTGGCCGTCTTCGAGCGCAAACAGCGCACCCCGGTCCTGCAGCATGAAACCAAGACCGTCCGGCACCAGGCCGCTTCCCATGCCGACGAAATTGCTTTGGATCAGGGACACCATCATGCCGTTACCGTCGGCCACGGTCATATAGATGGTATCGCCCTGGGCGAGCTTGATATCGCTGGGCTGGACCTGTTTTAACGCCCGATCCATCCGGATCAGCTTGCGGCGTTTGGCGGCGTATTCCTTGGACAGCAGAGCCTCGACCGGCGCCTCGAAAAAATCGGGGTCGGCGTAAAACCGCGCCCGATCGTCGAACGCCAGTTTTTTGGCCTCAGTCATCACATGGAGATAGTCACCGCTGTTCCGGCCCATGGCGGCAAGGTCATAAGCTTCGAGAATATTGAGCATCTGCAAGGCCGCAATGCCCTGGCCATTGGGCGGCAGTTCGAAAACGTCGTAACCGCGGTAATTGACCGAGACCGGCTCGACCCACTGGCTTTTGTGCGCCGCCAGGTCTTCCTTTCGCAGGAAACCGCCGATGCGGCGCATATAGCGGTCGATCACCTCGGCGATTTCGCCCCTGTAGAAGGCGTCGCGGCCACCGCTGGCGATTTTTTCCAGTGTCGCCGCCAGATCCGGATTGCGGAATATCTCGCCCTCGCGCGGGGGTTTGCCGTCCTTGAAATAGGTTGCCCTGGCGTTGTCGAACTCCTCAATGAGGTCCATCGACTTTTTGAAGCGGTCAAGGTTCATCTGGAGATAGTGACCGATGACCTGAGTGACCGGAAAACCGTCTCGCGCGTAACCGATCGCCGGAGCCAGAATATCCGTCATGGCCAGCGTGCCGAACCGGTCATGAAGCTCGAACCACCCATCGACCGTGCCCGGGACCGAAACCGGCAGCGAACCCCAAAACGGGATTTGCTGTTTATCGCCGAGCCGTTGGCGCAGTTCGGTAAGCGACAGCCCCCTCGGCGACCGCCCGCTGGCATTGAGGCCATAAAGCCTGCGGGTCTTCGGGTCCCAGACGATGGCGAATAGATCGCCGCCGATGCCGTTGCCCGTAGGTTCCATCAAGCCCAGCGCGGCGTTCGCGGCAATCGCGGCATCGACCGCGCTACCCCCCTTCTTGAGGATATCGACCGCCACCTGGGACGCCAATGGATGACTGGTCGCGGCCATGCCATGCTGGGCAATGACCGGACTTCTGGTCGCAAAAGCCGCGCCGGTGATCCGATCGCCACCGCCGTCCCTTGCGGACGCGTCTGCTGAGAACATGATGATTAAAGTGAAAAATATTGCCAGTTTGCGCATTGCCGGGCATGCTCCGAAACGATTGCTGCAAATGTGAAGCGAACCGGCACACTGTTGTGGCCGACAAGCTTGTGAAACAATAATTTATGCGCAAACCTGGTCTTTGTAATCCTGAAAATGATGACCCGCATAGGACAAGTTTAAGCCGCATGCCACTGCGCTTTTTGGAACGGGTTTGGTCCCGGTTTGTTCCCAATTCCCGACCTGCACCGGTTGTATTTTACTTCGCAATCTTAACGCTCGCCACCCAGGCGCAAGCCGCACCGGCGCCGGGCGTGCTGGAGGAACTGGTGGTAACCGGCACCCGAGAACCGACGCGCCGCGCCGACGCGCCCGAAAGTACGGGCGTCATACCAGCCGGAGCCATCGCGGAATTGCGGCCGCTGAATGCAACCGGGATTCTGGAGCGCATTCCCGGCGTCCACGTCAACTGGCTGGGCGGCGATCACCACGGCACATCGATCCGCCATCCCATCAGTTTCGATCCGGTGTACCTCTTTCTGGAGAATGGCGTTCCCATTCGCTCCACCGGCTTTTTCAACGTGAACACATTGATCGAGATGAATGTCCCGCAGGCGGCTTCCCTGGAAGCAACCAAGGGGCCGGGGACCGCGCTTTACGGCAGCGACGCAGTGGGCGGCATTATCAACATGCTGACCGCCGACCCGACGCCGGGGCCGGAATTCTCGGTCTCGGTCGAAGGCGGCGCCTTTAATTTCTGGCGGGGTCTTTTTTCAGCCGGCACAACCTTCGGCGACCATGGGGTACGGGCCGACCTCAACATCACTCACACCGATGGCTGGCGCGATCAGACCAACTATGACCGCCGTCTGGGCACGCTGACCTGGGTCGGTGAATTTGCCGGCGGCTGGCGCGTCAAGACCGTGCTTTCGGGCGGCGCCGTCAATCAGCAATCCTCGGGCTCCAATCTCACCGCCGGGGATTTTCACCAGCGGCCCAAAGTAAATTATGCGCCGATGGCGGTGCGTGAGATCAGGACCGTTCGACTTTACAGCATTATCGAGTGCGCCAGCGGCGATGGATTGCTCAGCGTAACTCCCTATTTCCGTTACAACGACATGCGCTTGCTGCCCGCGTTCTCCCTGAGCTTCGACCCTCATATTGAGGAAACCAGCAACGCGTCGATCGGCGCTCAACTGAAATACCGGCGCGATATTCCAAGCCTGCGACTGAGGTGGATTGCAGGCATCGACTTCGATTACAGCCCCGGCCAGCGGGAGGATGTCGAAATCAGCGTGGACAAGGACGGTGAGTTCTTTGTCAACGCCACCCGGACCGGGGTCGCGCTCTATGATTATGACGTGACCTTCCTGTCGGTCTCGCCCTACCTCCACGCCGAAGGCAAGATCACCGATCGCTGGGGCTTTTCCGCCGGGCTGCGCTTCGACCACATTCGCTACGATTATCAAAATCACCTTGACGCAGTGACCGATCCCCTGGCGCCGTTCAAGCGCCCGGCCAGCACCGCCGTGAAGTTCAGCCATGTCAGTCCGAAACTGGGCGTCACCTATGATCTGGCGAAAAATCTCAATGCCTATCTGTCTTTTCGCCGCGCGTTTCGGGCGCCGACATCGAGCCAACTGTTCCGGCCCGGTCGCTCATTGGCGTCTGTCGACCTTGACCCGGTCAAGGCCGACAATATCGAGCTGGGGCTGAGAGGCCGGCTATTGGGGCGCTTCGACTTCGAGGTCAGCGCCTACCGGATGATAAAACGGGACGATATTCTGGCTTTCACCGATACAGAGACCAGCGCCCGTACCAATCTGAATGCCGGCAAGACCCTGCATCAGGGCATCGAGGTCGGGCTTCGGGTGCCGGTTTCCGATCAAATTCTGCTTGCCGGGACTTATTCCCACAACAAGCACAGCTTCAAGGACTGGAAACCAGACACGGCCACGGATTTCACCGGCAACCGTCTTCAGCGCGCGCCAAGGGATGTCGCAAATGTTCGCCTGGTTTACCGGCCCCCGGTCCTGAACGGCGGACGCACTGAGCTTGAGTGGGTTCACCTTGGCCGTTATTTCGAAGACGACGAGAACACCCGCATCTACGGTGGCCACAATGTCTTGAATCTGCGGGCCAATTACTGGCTGACGGAGCGTCTGGAAGTCCGCGCCCGGCTTTTAAACCTTACCGACAAGCGCTACGCGGTGCTGGCCCGTTTCACCCGGTTCCGGGGCGAGCGCCTCAAGCCAGGCCTGCCGCGCACTTTTTACACCGGGCTCGCCTATGGTTTCTGACTGGTGACAAACGGCTGTGCAGATCGACGCCAATGCACCAGCGGTAAAACTCAAGGAAAAGTCTGTTGCAAAGACACGCCAGAAACGTCAGGGTTAGCGGGTTGCCGGTTCGCGCCGGTTCAACGATGACGACTTGAACCGGCCCAGCGCCGAAAACTGGCGGACGTAGATTTGAGTGCTAATAATCCGAGATTCCTGACAAACATAACAACGCGCATTTTGGCTGCGGCGGCTTTGGCCGCGACCTTAGCGCTGCCGTCTCGCGCGGCCGATCTTCAGCCGGAATCGGTTGACGACAAGACCTATCTTGAGGCCGTGGTCGCCGCCTCACTGGCGAACAGCCGGGGCGATGCGGAAACGGCCTTCAACAGTTTTCTGCCGTTGGCCGAACGCGGCCACCGGGAAGCCCAATATAACGTCGGTTTCATGACCGCTAACGGCGAAGGGGTTGAGCAGAATGCAGCCGAAGCAGTCAAATGGTATCGGCGCGCCGCCGACCAGAACCACGAAATCGCCCAGCTTAGGCTGGGGCTGATGTTGCGGGACGGCGCTGGCGCCGAAAAGAATGTGGTGCGCGCCCACATGTGGCTCAGCATTGCCGCCAATCAGGGTCAGCAGGAAGCCCGGGAATCCAGCAAGGCGCTGGCCGTCACCATGACCGCGGAACAGCTTGACGAGGCACAGGATATGGCGTTTCAGTGGATTCAGGACCACAAGGACACCGATTAAGGCCGGGCGTCGCCTGCTATCCAGGCTGCGCCCACAACTTATCTCGACCGATCATGGCGCCATAGGCCCTCGATATTTTCATTCCGCCACGCGTCATACTGGGTCCAGTCCTTGTACTTCTCCAGTTTGATCGACGCCTGGGCCTGCCTGAGCGACATCCCCGATGCCTTGGCTTCTCTCACCGCCGCGTAGGCGTCCTCCAGATAGCCTTTGTGGTCGGAGACATCCTGCCTTGTGCCCATCGGGCCGTGGCCTGGTACTAAAATGTCGAAATCGATCGTCTCGATCCGTTCAAGGGCGGTAATCGCTTCGGGAAAATGATAGTCCCCCAGCGTACGATATGGCAGCCGCTTTACCGAGGCGACATCGACCACGAACAGCGCCCGCTCGTCTGGAAATCGCATCACAATCAGATTGTCGGAATGGCTCGGGCCCGGAAATATGAGTTCGACCCGCTTGCCGCCAAGCTCGATCGTCATGAAATCGCGAAAGGTGATCGCGGGTGTGGCCGTGCGCCCGGCCGCCGCAATCTTGGCCTTCGCCTTGTCCTGCGCAACGAAAATCGCGCTGTCGGCAAACACTTCCCCGCCGGAAATGTGATCGGCGTGATCGTGGCTGTAAATCACGTACCGAACCGGCTGATTGAACCGGCTCCTGATCTCCGCCTTGAGCCACTTCGCGGTATCGGCATTGATCGGGTCAGCAACGATCACGCCCTCCCCGGTCACGAGAAACACCGAAAAGTGGAAATTGTTTTGGAACCGATAAAGATCGCCCGCAACATGAACAATCGAGCGCTTTGGTCCATCCTGTGCCTTGAGCGCACCTGCTCCCAGCCCGAGCAGCAAAACCGCCAATCCGGCCGCCTTCGCCACTAATCGCAACATGTTGTTCTCCTTTTCCAACCCTATGTTCCCGGTTTACCGAGCAATATTGGGGCAATGCTTCACCCCAATCAAGAGACCGGGCGGCCGCACCGAATCCGTGAGGTTCGAAGCGAGGCCGCCCGGCCCGCGGAGAGAGTTTATTCAACCGTTACGATCCTGCCCTGTTTTTTGGCGTTGTTGTTCTGGAACAGCCACAGCATTTGGCCTGGGCCGCCGGATGTGGCCATCGTCAACTCTTCATCGGGATTGAGCACCAGGCTGGAATGCTCGGGCACAATCTCATCGGCGAGATCGACGGAACCTGACTGAATATCGACGCTACCCGACCGGATATCGAAGACCGCCAGGACATAGTCGAAATCGCTGTCGCCCGGCGGCAGGAAACCGAGCCCGAAGTCCTGCCGAATGAATGGCAGCACGATCGAACTGTCGTTCAGGTCCCCATCCGCGAAGAACAACAGCGACGCCGCGGTGGGGCTGAAAATAGCCGTCACGATCTCGCCGGTTGCGTCGTTGCCCTGAAGAAGGCCAAGATCGGCCGCGACCAGGGTGGTCTCGAAATCGCCGTCGCCATCCGCGTCGATCAGGATGTCGATTTCATATGCGGACGCAGTCTCCCACGGTCGTTCGGTTGTCACGCCGAACTCCACCGCCGGGAACCCGAAATTACTGTTCCGAAAGCCGAAGGCCTCAATGGCGTTTGGAACCTTGTTCAGCAGATCGCCGTCCTTGCCGATGAGGGTGAAACCCTCGGCGAAGCCGGCCGAGCCCCGCTTGTTGCGCACCCGCAATTGGCCGCCGTCCCGCGGTTCGGCCGCCATATCCGAGGCCGGATCGACGACCGCCAGATAGCCGACGCGCAACTGATCGACGCCGTCATCGAGCACGAACCAACCGTCAACCTCGGTCTGGGTGAAGCCACCGGGGTCCGCCGGGCCAACAGAGGGATCCATCGCCAGTTCAAGAGTGAACTTCTTCGACCCGTTGGCCGGTACTTTTACTGTCGGGTTTTCGCTCGCGACAGTTACGCCCGGGAATGTCTGGCCCGGTATATGGGCGATGGTGAATTCCCGTTTGTCACTGGTAAGGTTGTGGACCTCGACCTTGACCTTCACCTTGTCATCCTTGCTCGGATTGACGCGGCCAAAGGAAACACCGCCTGGGGCGGCGAAACTCGACAAGTGGGCAGCACTGTTGACCTGAATGACGCCCGTGCCCTGACGCGCAACCGGATAGGCAAGTACGCCGCCGAGACCGTCAACATGCGCCGTCACGGTCGCATTCTGAACGATGGCCTTGATCCCGGCGGGGTCGAGATCAGGGTGGATCGCCCTTAAAAGAGCCGCCTCCCCGGCCACATGCGGCGCTGAAAATGAAGTGCCGCTGGAATTGATCGCCCCGGTGCCGGTGGCAAATCCTGTCGACACGATCGAGGACCCGGGCGCGGTTACGTCGGGTTTGAAAGCCGATCCGCCATGGCCCGGACCGCGTGAGGAGAACCCGGCCAGGGTATCCGCCGAGCCGACATTCGGCGCCACATCGAGCGTCACCTCGACGGTTGCACCATCGATGACGATTGCGTCATGGATCGAAAAGCCCTTGGTCGAGCTGATCATAACGCCGGGAATGGTGACCGCGCCTGAAATTCCCCCCATCACGATCGGGTCAACCCGGCCGGCGTTAGCGCCGTCATTAAACACGACAATGGCCTTCGCGCCCGCCGCCTGTGCATTAAGATACTTGGTGTTAAAGAAGCAGGCGCCCCTGACGATCAGGGCGATATTGCCGGCAATTTCCGCCGGATTAGTCAGCGGATCGCATCCCAACAATGGTTCCGCCGGGACCAGCGTGCCGGACAGCGGAGCCACATCGGCAACCCGCACCGGACCCGCGCCCTCGGCGACCGGGAAGAACCCACTCTCCGCCGCAGGCGCCGTGACCTCGAACGACGCCTCGAGCCGATTACCCGGTATCGAGGCGGCGACGGATATCGCGGCGGGGGCGACCGCCGGTGCGCCGGTAATGTACGGCGTATCCCCCGAATTACCGGCGGAGATCACCACGATCACGCCAAGCTCGGCCGCTGTCTGCGCCGCAATGGCCGACGGCGAATCAGGGTCGCCCAGTGGCGAACCGAGGCTCATATTGATGACGTCCACATGATCGTCAACCGAGCCGTCCTGATTGGGATCGAGCGCCAGTTCAATGGCGTCGGATGTGACGTTCGTGGAGCCCGACACGCCGAACACCTTGAGCGCCCAAAGCTCCGCGCCCCTCGCGACACCCGGCCCGACGCTGCCTTCCACACCCAAACCGGCGGCGTCACCGGCGACGTGGCTGCCGTGGAAATTTTCGTCGAGCGGATCCGGGTCCGGCATCGGCACGTCATTGGCTGGATCGCCGGCATCAAAGTTGGTGCCGACAAAGTCCCAGCCGAATGTCACTTTGGCCGTCGGGAAAGTGCCCGGTTCGATGACATTTGGATCGTTGCTCGCATAATCGGCGGGATCTCCCGATCCACCCAGATTGGCATGGGTATAGTCGATCCCGGTATCGATCACGGCGATCGTGACGCCCTCGCCTGTTATGCCCAAATCGGCCCAGACATCAGGCGCACCGACCCAGGGGACACTTTCGACCAGATCCGGCGTAAAGAGTTGCACCCGGGCCACGGATCTCACCCCGGGAAGTTTGGTGATCGCGGCAATCTCCCGCGCGTTGATTTTGATCCGGAAGCCGTTTGCCCCCACTTGAAGCGCGGATAGTTCCCTGGCGCCATATGATTTGAGAACGGCGCGCATCTCCGCCTGGCGCGCCTCGACAGCACGATAATGCTTTTTTTGCTGGGCCTGATTTGGCCGCCCGCGACCGGCTTTGGTCTCCGTCATCACATATTCGCCGACCGATGACATATCCAGTTGCACGAATACTTCCAGCAGTTCGTCGACGCGGGAGGCCATTGTATTGGCATAATCAAGCGCCGCCGGCTCCAGCCGGACCGGGTCTGGCCGGGCCTTCAGCCCATCCGCGGCCAATTCCCCCGGCGCATAAGCCGCCGCCACCCCCATCGCTGTAACAAATAGACTCCGCAGCACGCTGGATAAATTACGACTATAGGTCATCATACCGTCTCCTTGCTGTGCAAGAACGCCTGCAAATTTTTGTTGGAAAAATCGAACCGGAACGGGTTCGAAAAAAGCTAGCCCCCACATCGCCTTTTATGATTGCCCGCCTAGTATATCTATTTGCGCGCATATTGCCAGGTTTTTGGCATGTATGGTTAATGTTTCGTATCCGAAATCACTTGATTAGTGCAATCGTTAAATCTTTGTTTTTAGTGGTATTTTTATCACCATCCTTGAATCGACGCGCCAATTGTTGCTGTGCGTTCACGTTTTTGTTAACCAATCCCGCAGCCACCCGATCACTTGCAGCGGCGACTACCTCTTCACGCATACATGCCCTTTATTGGCTACAGGGAATGCATGGTCCCGGCGGAGATTTGGAAACCGAATGTCTGAGTCGGACCACTAGCGTTGGGCGCTGTTTATTTTGTAGGATGCCTCGGCTGCCTGGTGCGGCTTGAAAGTTGGAAGAACAAAATGGGTGAGGAAAATGGTTAAACGCAATATCATTTCGGGACTGCTGCTTTTTTCGCTTTCGGTCCTCATTGGGCCCTATCTGGTGATGTTCGGCGGCGAACAACGAAGCGAGGCTCGCCAAGAGCTCCGTACGGTAATTGGTCAGGTCAGCGAAGCAGTTACGGCCCATGAGAAGGCATCCGCGGCGGCGGACGCCGACAACGCGGGGGCCACGAGCGATCTCGCTGCCGCCTCGGGCAAGTTCCCGCTCGCCTGGGCCGCCCATGCCGGGGCCAACGCGCGCTGGGACGGCTTCAAGGTCGCGCATGCCCACGGCAATCTCGAGGGCGTCATTAATATTGTGATCGGATTGTTTCTTGGGCTCATTGCGGTCGGTGAAGGATATCGCCTGGCTGCGAGTTGGCTATTGATCGCCGGGTCATGGCTCCATGGCGGGGCGCTGGTGCTCGGCAATTCCGGGCTCTTTTTCATGTTCAAGGTGCTGCCTCTGGGTGCTCCGCTGCTGGTGCTGGGCCTGTTCATGGTGGTCGCCGGCGTGCTTTGGAAGGGATTTAAGAACGCCTGACAGCACGACAAACGGCCGGGATTCCGGCCATCGATTTTCCGGGTGCGGCCGATCATCAGTCGCGCCCGGATTTCTTTATGGCCGGCGAGAAGCCACATATTGTCCGATCGCCACCGTCGGTTATTCACGATGGAGCCGTGCCCTCTCTTGATAACACTCTCCATATCCCCTTGATTTCATTAATATATCACACGCAAACATGTGAGGCGCATTTTAGTATTTCCTACTTTCTTGGTCTGTTATCCACTGGAAAGCATGCTCCAGCAACACTATATTTGGGAGGACAGGAGAACCCCTCTGCGAAAAACTTCCGTCGGCGACAATTATTTGGATGGCAGGGATGAGCGGACGATTGAAGTTGGCTGCTGTGGTAGTCGCTATTGCGGTTACCACCGCGAGCATCCTTGGGATGATCCTTTGGATGCTCTACCAGGCGGCACTTGAACAGGAGCGCGAGCGGCTTATCGAAATCGCTCAGGTTCAGGCTCATCTGATCGATGAATTTGCCCGCTCCGAGCAAAACCGGGGCGCGAGCGACGCATTCGCGTCGACCCTTGAAAAAATTCGCGGCGCTCATCGCCGGGACCCTGGTTTCGCTCGAACCGGCGAATTCGTCATTGCCACTCAAGCGGGCGATAAGATCGTGTTTCTGTTGAGAGATCGACAAGCCGACCTGGAGAAACCGGACGCAATTCATTTTTCCTCCCCGCTGGCCGAACCCATGCGACGGGCCTTGCTTGGACAACAAGGCGTCATTGTCGGACCAGACTATCGTGGTCAAACGGTTCTCGCAGCCTATTCGCGGACGACCGTTCTTGATCTCGGCGTGGTTGCAAAGATCGACCTGGAGGAGGTCCGGGCCCCGTTCAGACAAGGCGGGCTGATAACCGGAGCGGCCGCTTTAATCCTGGTTTTCCTGCTCGCCATGATCTGCCGACGCATCGGCAAATCCCTGTTTGAACAATATCTGAGCAGCGAACGGAAATTCCACGACCTGGTCGAGAACTCAGTTCAGGGCATTGTCATCCTGCAGAACCACCTGGTCAAACACGCCAATGAGGCCGCCGCATATATATTCGGGTACCCGTTGCCGGAATTGATCGGAACGCCGATGTCAAAACTGATCGCGGCGGGGGACATCGACCGCCTCCTGGCGACTGAGGCACAGACCGTGGACGCCGCCCTGGAATCCCGGGGCATTTACAGCGGCCAGTCGGAAATCTGGTTAAGCGCCCTGTGCCGCCGGATCGACTGGGAAGGCAAACCAGCCACTCGGATGACGATCGTCGACATCACCGAACTCAAAAAGCGAGGCAAGGAACTGGGCGAACGTGAAGCCCACATCAACGCGATCATGGATAACGTGGTCGATGGCATCGTCACGATCGACAAGAAGGGAATAATCAAATCATTCAACAAGTCGGCATCAGGGATTTTCGGTTACGACGAACACGAGGTTCTGGGCCGAAACGTCACAATGCTAATGCCGGAACCGCACACCACACTCCACGGCGGATATATTTCGAGGTATCTTTCGACTGGCGAGGCCAGGGTTATCGGCATCGGGCGGGAGGTTACCGCACTCAGGAAGGACGGTTCAGAGTTCCCCATGGACCTGGGTGTCGGAACATTCGTCTCTCACGATGAGATTACTTTTATCGGCACATTGCGCGATCTGTCCGAAATCAAGAAGACGGAACGCCAGTTGCAGCACGCCCAGAAGATGGAGGCAGTAGGCCAATTGACAGGAGGCATTGCCCATGATTTCAATAACTTGCTGGCCGTGGTTCTTGGCAATCTTGAACTGCTCGGCGACGAACTGGGCGACAACCAGCGACTGAACGAGCGCATCCAGCAAGCCATGAACGCCGCCAATCGCGGCGTTACCCTGACCCATCGGCTACTGGCCTTCTCACGCAAACAGGTCCTTAACCCGCAGTCGACGAACGTCAACGAGTTGATTGACAGCATGCTCGATATCCTGCGCAGCTCGCTCGGCGAGACCATTGAGATCGAATTCAATGGCGATGACACGCTGTGGCCGACGCATATCGACCCTGATCAACTCGAAAATGCCTTGCTTAACCTGGCCGTTAATGCCCGGGACGCCATGCCGGATGGCGGCAAGCTGATAATCGAAACCGAAAATGCAAAACTCGACGAATGCTATGCCAGGGAGCATTCGGAAGTTGTGGCCGGGGAATACACCCTGCTGGCGGTCAGCGACACAGGCTGCGGCATGGCGCCCGCCGTCCTGCAACATATCATGGAGCCGTTTTTCACAACCAAGCCCGCCGGCAAGGGAAGCGGGCTTGGACTCGCGATGATTTACGGCTTTGTCAAGCAATCGGGCGGCCACATCAACATTTACAGTGAAGTCGGGATTGGAACGACGGTCAGGATTTACCTGCCGCGATGGATCGGCTCCAGGACCGAAGCGGTGACCACCGAGCAACAAGAAAAAAAACCCGCGGGTCAGGGCGAGAAAATTCTGGTGGTCGAGGACAATCCCCAGGTGCGGCAACTGGTCGTATTTATTCTCGACAGCCTGGGCTATCAAACCCTGGAGGCAGAGGACGGCGCCGCCGCGCTGAGCGCGCTCAAGACCAACAGGGACATCGGGTTGATCTTTACCGATCTGGTTTTGCCGGGCGGCATGAGCGGCACCGAAATGGTGCGGCGGGCCCATATTGACCGGCCGGACATCAAGGTGCTGTACACGTCAGGTTATACTGCCGACGCCATCGCTCAGCACGAGGAATTGCACGAGGGCGCCGACATCATCGTCAAACCCTATCGCAGGGCCGCGCTGGCCCGTAAATTGAGAGCGGTGTTAAACCGCAGTTCCGCCGCCGCCTGAACAAGGCAGATTAAAGACTGGCCCGGTCGGCTGCGCGTTTGTTTTCACAGGTCACGGCAGATCGAAACAGCCAGCCGATTACAAAGGTCGCAACCAGCGCCCCAAAAATCTGCGACGCCATGAACGCGGGAGCGTCAGACCAGGCGATTCCTGAAAACGAGTTGGTAAAGCAGCGCGCCAAGGTGACAGCGGGGTTGGCAAAGGAAGTCGATGCCGTGAACCAATAACCGGCGGTGATGAACAGGCCCACGGCATAGGGAACGGCTTCCGGACGCCGGTGCAGGGTTCCCAAAATAGTGACCACCAGGCCAAAAGTCGCCAGCGCCTCGGAGAACCATTGGCCGGGGCCGGAGCGGGCGGTCGTCGCCAGTTCAAGAAGCGGCGCCTCGAACATCAAATGAGCGGCCATAACGCCGCCCAGCGCACCGGCCACCTGCGCCGCGACGTAACAGACCGCCTCGTGCGGGTTGATTTCCCCCCTCAAGGTAAAGGCAAGAGTCACGGCGGGGTTGAAATGCGCGCCAGATATCGGCCCGAACACCAGAATGAGTACCGTAAGGACTGCGCCCGTGGGCAGCGTATTGCCGAGCAACGCCAGCGCCGCGTTGCCACCGGCAAGCCGCTCCGCCATGATGCCTGATCCGACAATGGTGGCGAGCAACAGGGCCGTGCCTAAACCTTCCGTGACGAAGCGGCGCTGACAATTGAACTCGGCCGTGGGCCGGTCGTCAATCCAGGACATGGGGCTGTCCAATCTCTTCCAATATTCCGGCAAGTTGTGCTTGATCGGGTTCCTTGGCGACAGCCTCAAGGAACCGGCCAATCCGTTTCTCGAAGGCGCGCAAGGTATCCTCGAACGCCTGTCGTATGGCCGTCGCATCGCCTGTTAGCGCCGCCGGATCGGGCAATCCCCAGTGAGCAGTCAGTGGAGCGCCGGGCCAAACCGGGCAAACCTCGTCGGCGGCATTGCCACAAACGGTGATGACAATGTCGATCTGGAGCCGCGAGGGTTGCGCAAACCGGTCCCAGCTCTTGGAGGCGGCCCCTTCGGTGGGATAGCCGTGATCCGTCAAAACATCGAGCGCCACCGGATGAACCCGACCCGTGGGATGACTGCCAGCGCTTAAGGCGCGGAAGGCGTCGCCGCCCAAATGGTTCATCACGCATTCCGCGATGATGCTTCTGGCTGAGTTACCCGTGCACAGAAACAGGATATTTTTCGTCGTCATGACTCTTGTTCGCTTCCTCCCCGGGCCGGAGAAGATCCTGACAGAATTCCGGCCTGCCCTGGCAGCACTCCTCGGTAAGAAAGCCAAGCAGGGCGCGAATACCTTCAAAATCCGCGGCATAGAAAATTTTTTTATGGACACGGCGGTCGTGGATCAGGCCGGTCCGCTTAAGCTGCGCCAGGTGATGAGACAATGTCGGGCGCGGGATGCCCAGTTCGGCCGCGATGTCTCCGGCGGCCACGCCCTCCGGTCCGTGGCGCACCAACCGCCGGAATACCGACAACCGCGTGCTGTGCGCCAACGCGCCAAAGGCCTCTATCGCCGCCGTCATTTCCATGGTTCTGGAAATATCAAAATGACGACTCTTCAGTCAAGTCCCGATTTGGCCCCCGGACCGGCAAAGACCACCCGATAATCACGTGCGCTCAAGATGCGCCAGAATCTCAGCCAACATGGTGGCGCCGAAGTTATTCAGCTTGCTCTGGCCCACGCCATGAATATCGCCAAGCTCGTCAAGTGTCCGCGGCAGGCGGGCCGCCATGTCTTCCAGGGTGCGGTCGTGAAAAATTACGAACGCCGGAACGCCCTTCTCGTTGGCCAGCGCGAGCCGGCGCTGCTTGAGCTTATCAAACAGCTTGGCATCGAAATCGACGCTGGCCAACGCATCATCCCGCGCCGGCTTTCGCGCCGATCGCCTGGAAGGAACCGGCCCGGCGACGTCCGGACGGTAGGAAAACTCACCGTTTCCGCGGCTGATCCGTGCGCCGGACGCGGTTATTTTTAGGCTCCCATATCCGCCGATGTCGATGGCAAGATGGCCGCTGGAGACCATTTGACGGATGATGGCGCGCCATTCACCCACGGAAAGATGTCGGCCGATGCCGAAACACGACAGGCGGTCATGGCCGTTTTGTTTCACTTTGTCGGTGGTCTTGCCGGCCAGGCAGTCGATGACATACTGCACGCCAAATATTTCGTCCGTCGCCACGATCACCGACAATAATTGCCGGGCAGCTTCGGTTCCGTCGATCCGCTTCACCGGACTGCGGCAATTGTCGCAATTATCACAGTCATCGACCGCTTCACCGAAATAGACCAGCAGCACTTTGCGCCGGCATTCGGATGCCTCACACAGGCGCAGGAGCGCCCCAAGTTTCTGATGCTCGATCCGTTTTTGCTGATCGGACGCGCCGGAATCGTCGATGAACATGCGGCGCATCCTGATATCGTCGAGACCGAAAAGCAGCAGGGTGTCGGCGGGCCCGCCGTCGCGACCGGCCCGGCCAATCTCCTGGTAATAGGCCTCCACGCTCGACGGCAGGTCGGTATGGGCGACGAAGCGGACATCGGGCTTGTCGATTCCCATGCCGAAAGCGATGGTGGCCACCATGACAAGGCCGGGCTCGGTCAGAAAGCGGTTCTGGCGCTCCATCCGTATCGCGTTATCAAGGCCGGCATGATAGGCGATGGCCTGATAGCCTTCCTGGTTGAGCATTTCCGCGACCTGCTCGGTCTTTTTGCGCGACAGGCAATAGACGATCCCGCTTTGTCCGTGCCGCCCCTTCAGGAACTTGCGCAGTTGTTCCTTCCATTTGACCTTCGGTTCAACCGACAGCGAGAGGTTTGGACGGTCGAAGCCGGACACGAAAACCCGCGCCTGTCCCTTCATCAGGCGATTCACGATTTCGTTGCGCGTGGTTTCATCCGCGGTCGCGGTAAATGCCGCGATCGGCACATCCGGGAACTGTTCCGACAACCGGGCCAAGGCGGCATATTCGGGACGGAAATCATGGCCCCATTGGGACACGCAATGGGATTCGTCGATCGCGAACAGGCGCACCGGCAATTTCGCCAGCGCGGCTATCATGCGCTCGGTCATCAAGCGCTCCGGCGACAGATAGAGTAACGACGCCTTTCCCGAAGCGACCCGGCGCCAATCCGCCACATTGTCTT
>JBHHWG010000053.1:0-19724 GCA_046756385.1 Sphingomonadales bacterium
GATTTGCCGCCCGCCTCGACACCGTGAAGCTCGACCTCTTCGTCGTCGATAAAGCCCGCGAACAGGCCCATGGCGTTGTTGCCGCCGCCAACGCAGGCGATGGCATGGTCGGGCAGGCCGCCGACCAGTTGGTCGAACTGCTCGCGCGCCTCGATGCCGACGATGTGCTGGAAGTTTCGCACCATCATCGGAAACGGATGGGGCCCGACCACCGAGCCGATGGCGAAAAACTGGTCCTCGGGACTTTCGAGATAAGCTTTGAACGCCGAGTCGACCGCCTCCTTGAGCGACCGTCCCCCGAAGCCGACCGGCACCACCCTGGCCCCCAGCAACTTCATGCGGATCACGTTGGGATGTTCCTTGGCGATGTCGATCTCGCCCATGTGAATCTCACATTCCATGCCGAAATAGGCCGCGGCGGTAGCCAGCGCCACGCCATGCTGGCCCGCGCCGGTCTCGGCGATCAGCTTGTTGATTCCCATGTGCTTCGCCAGCAGGGCCTCGGCCATGCAATGGTTGAGCTTGTGCGCCCCCATATGGTTGAGGTCCTCGCGCTTGAGATAAATGCGCGCGCCGCCAATCCGATCCGAAAGGTTCTTGCAGAAATAAACCGGCGTGGGGCGGCCCTGGAAATGCTTGCGAATATATCTGAGCTCGTTGAGATAGTCAGCCGAGTGTCCGATCCGGTCATAGGCCTCGCGGATTTTGCGAAATGGTTTCTCGAGTTGCGGTGGCAGAAAGGCGCCGCCGAATTCGCCGAAATAGCCGTTCCGGTCGGGATGGGTTTTCATGTAGCTCTTGGTCATTGTTGTCTCTTTGGAATCTCGGTTGTTTTTGGGCGTGCACCGTTCGCTTCCCGACTTTATCAGGCCCGGGCTTATCAGGATAGCTTTACCACCTCCAACAATGCATCGGACGAACGCGGTATTGGATAAAGTTTTAGTCGTTTTGTCCCGTTCCTTTGCAAATCTTCAAGATCGGGCACGATAAATTGCTTTCATGAGGAAATCATGTGCCCAGAAAATCAGACTGCTTGCCGACCTGATCCGGGACCGGCGCGGTGCGGTGGTGACGTATGTCGCCGTGTTTATTGTCGGCGGCGTCGGGGCGGCGGGCCTGGCGATCGACTTCGGGCGCCTGGCGGTTCTCAAGGCGCAGTTGCAAGACGCCGCCGACGCAACGGCCCTGGCGGCTTCGGTACAGCTCGATGGCCGCGACGGCGCCATCGGGCGGGCCACCAGCGTCGCCATGAATGCCTCTTCCCATGTCAGCGCGCTCTCCAGTTCCGGGACGCTTGATGTTGCCTCGGTAAATTTCTACTCGGCAATTGGTCCCTCGCCGGTGGCTACCGCCGTGGACGGCGATGCCGCATTCGTTGAAGTGATTATGCAGCCGGTACAGGTCAATTTATTGTTTCAGCCGGTGCTGTCGTTGCTTTCCGCCGTCAATGAAAACGGCAGCCTGCAGGTCGCGGCCTCGGCGATGGCCAATCCGAAACCGTTCATCTGTGAGGCGCCGCCCCTCATGCTGTGCGACTTTGCCGAGATCGACCCGTTAATGGATTTGCGATTACCATCAAATGCCGGACGGCAGATCCGTCTGAAGGAGCCGCAAAACGGCGGCGGCGCCTGGGCGCCGGGCAATTTCGGCCTGTTGTCCTTGCCGGACGGCTCCAGCGGCGCGGCGGCGATCTCAGCCGCGCTTGCCGCGGTGACGCCCGCCGATTGTTTCGACCTTGATGTCGTGACCGCGACAGGATCCAAGACGAACAAAATCAAGGATGCCGTGAATGCCCGGTTCGATTTGCCCGGCAATTCGTGGCCCTATCCGGCGCCCAATGTGATCGACTATCCGCGCGACGCCGAGCTTGCCGATCCCAACGCCAAGCTCGGCAGCGGCAACTGGGACCTGGCCGGTTACTGGGCGGCCAAACATGGCGGGGCGACGCCAGGGGCATTGGCCGGGGCCAGCCGCTATCAGGTTTATCTTTACGAACAGGGCCTCGAATTCGGGCGCAAGGGCAAGGAAACCTTCTATCCGGTCACCAGCGCCATGCCGGCCGATTTCACCGTCGTGACACCGCCGGGACCCAATCTCGCGGCGGCGGCTGATCCCGCCAATCAAAACGACCCGGCATTTGACGGCGTGCCCAGTCAGGCGGTCGCGCCGAACGGATATGCCCGGCGGTTGATGAAAGTGGCGCAATTGCAGTGCATCGCCGACAATATTCACGGCAACGGCACCTACCCGACCGACGGTAACTATGTCGAGGTCTTTATCACTGAAACCGTCAAGGACCCGCCAGACGCAGCTATTTTCGGCGAAGTCGTCCGGGGGCTGTCGTCGGTCAATTCGCCGGAGTTTCATGCCAATGTTCGCCTGGTTCGGTAAATTTCTGAACAATCGCGCCGGCAACGCTTCGGTCGAGGCCGCACTGGTTCTGCCGATTCTGATCGTGATGTTCGCCGGCGTCGCGGAAATTGGGCGTGGCCTTTATCAGACGGTGGCGATCGAAAAAGGCCTGCGGGCCGGTGCATTGTATCTGGCCAGAAGCGAACTGCCGATCACGCAAAGCATGACCGATACCGCCGTGACGCTGGTAAAGACAGGGGGTTCGCCCCATTATCTGGCCGACGGCTGGGCCGATGCATCGGCGACCGTCGAGATCGAAACTCAGGATTTCATCATCGACGGCACGACCGTGCCGGTATTCAGGTTGTCGGCATCGGTGCCCTTCGATCCGCTGTTTTCCAACCTGGTACCGGGACTGGATTTAAGCATCCAGACCATCAAGCTTTCCCACGAACAACCCCATGTCGGTCTGTAGCATTCCGCGCAAGCTGCTCCGCGCGCGCGATGGCGCCACCGCCGTCGAGTTCGCGATCATCGCGCCGGTCGTTCTGCTGCTGAGCGCCGGGATTATGGAATTCACGATTTTGATGTTCGATTACCACCGCGCGGGCGAAGCCGCCCGTCGAGGCGCGCGGATAGCGTCCTTTCAGACCGCGATCGGCCGGCTTGATAATCTGGCCGACGGCGCCACGGTAACCTGCTCGGCGTCAGGGGGCGGTGGGGTCACTTGCACGAATGGGCCGGTCGTGGTCGATCAAACCTTTTTCACCATCTTGGCGGCCATGCGGGAAATCATGCCTGAAATCGAGGGCGAAAATTTAACAGTCAGTTACGCGCCAAGCGGCATTGGCGACATCACCACACCCGGCGGAATCAAGCCGCGGGTCACGGTCGAGCTTGAGGGCCTGGAACATGATTTCATCCTGTTTGGCGGGTTCACGGGCTTGCCGGACAGTCTTTTGTTGCCGTCCTTTTCGACGACGGTAATCGGCATCGGCTATTCGACGTCCTAGTGCCGCTATAACCAATGCCGATTTGATCCCGCTGACTAGCGTATGAAGCCCATGGCTTCCAGCTTCACGATTATCCGATGTGCCGCCAGGTCAGGCGACAGATCCTCGGTATTAATGGTCATTTCCGGACTTTCAGGAACCTCATAGGGGTCGCTGATGCCGGTGAACTCCTTGATGATGCCGGCCCGGGCCTTGGCGTAGAGACCCTTGCGGTCGCGCTGTTCACAGACTTCGAGCGACGTCGCCACGTGAATCTCGAGGAAGCCGCCGACCGGCTCGATCATGTTGCGGACCTTTTCGCGGGTCGCGGCATAGGGGGCGATCGGCGCGCAAATGGCAATGCCGCCATTCTTGGCGATCTCGCTGGCCACGAAGCCGATGCGCTGGATGTTGAGGTCCCGGTGTTCCTTGGAGAAGCCGAGTTCGCTCGACAGGTTTTTACGGACGATATCGCCATCGAGCAGCGTGACATGGCGGCCGCCCAGTTCCATCAGCTTAACCATCAGGGCATTGGCGATGGTCGACTTGCCGGAGCCCGACAAGCCGGTGAAAAACACCGTAAAGCCCTGCTTGTAACGCGCCGGGTGGGTGCGGCGGAGTTCGGTGATGACGCTGTGGAACGAGAACCAGTCCGGAATGTCCAGCCCTTCGCGCAATCGCCGGCGCAACTCGGTGCCTGAAATGTCGAGAACCTTCTGGCCTTCTTCGAGCTCGTCAACCGGCAGATACTGCGCCTTGTCCTCGACAAACACCATTTTGCGGAACGGAACCATCGATACGCCGAGCTCCTCGGCATGCTCCTCCATCAGTTCCTGGGCGTCATAGGGCCCATAAAACGGGTTACCCTGACTATCGACGCCGGGGCCGGCATGGTCTCGGCCGACAATCAGATGGGTGCAGCCATAGTTCTTGCGGATGATCGCGTGCCACAGCGCCTCGCGCGGGCCGCCCATGCGCATGGCCAGGGGCAGCACGCTGAGCGTGGTGGTTTGTTCCGGATAATGGTTGAGCAGATGCTCATAGCAGCGCACACGGGTAAAGTGGTCGATATCACCGGGTTTGGTCATGCCGACCACCGGATGAATCAGCAGGTTGGCCTCGGCCTCGCGCGCGGCCCGGAACGTCAGTTCCTGGTGGGCCCGGTGCATCGGGTTGCGGGTCTGGAACGCCACGACCTTGCGCCAGCCCATTTTGCGAAACCGATCGCGCATTTCCCGGGGAGTGTCCCGCAAGTGCCGGAAATCATAGTGATTTCGGGCCTCAACGCCACGCAGCCGGCCGCCCAGATAAACCGGGTTGGCGTGATTGAAAAGGTAAAAGATGGCCGGATGGGCCCTGTCCTCGGAGCCAAACACCTGGCGGGCTTCGGCGTTCTTGTCGGGGGTCCAGATGTCGCTGATTTCCATGGTCGCGATAAGCACGCCTTCGAGATCGCGCAGCGCGATTGATGCGCCCTCGGCCAGCCCGTCGGCGAACTCCTGTGTGACGTCGAGCGTGATCGGCATCGGCCACAGAGTGCCGTCGGCCAGGCGCATGTCCTTGAGCACAGTGTCGTAGTCGTCTTTACCGAGAAACCCTTCAAGTGGCGAAAATGCGCCATTGAGCAGAAGTTCGATATCACAAAGCTGCCGGTCGGTCAGATCCCAGGACGGGTATTCGAGGGCTTTTTTCTTCTCTTCCTCAGCGACGGCGTCGTCCAGATACAACTCCTTTAGCGTGCCGCCGTGCGGTTCCTTGAATGCACCCATCTCGTTTCTCTCCTGTTTCGGGATTTGGGGGATAATTTACGAATATTTTGTGGTAAATAATTCAATTCACAGCGGCTTTATGGCAAATTCATTTCGCAATGTAAACAGCTGTCTGCACCGAGGCCGCACCCCCGGAATCGAGCTGCCCGAAGCCTGCCTTGAAATCCAATATTCAAAACTGGACGCGAAGGTTTACGGAAGCCGAAAATTTGTAGTGGTGCAATTTTAGCGGAAAATCAAGCCGGTATGGCTGATGGATGGCGCGCCCGGGAAGATTCGAACTCCCGACCCCCAGATTCGTAGTCTGATGCTCTATCCAGCTGAGCTACGGGCGCATTCCATGTTTTGTCCTATGTTGTGCCATGAGGTTCATGGACCGGCTAGCACGGCCGGCGAGCGGAACCTAGCCAATACGGGAACGGTTGGCAAGGCATTGCAAAGCGCTTTGGTTACTATTCCCTGAAAAATGTTTCAGCCGTCGACTTGAGCCATCCTGTACGGACGCCTTGTGATTGTCCGGCGGCTCCCATAAGATCGCGGCGATGCCCCGCATCGCCACGCCGCCCGCTCCTGGCCGACAACCCCGGTAAGGCGTCTCTATGAGTCTTCATCAGCGATCCTTGGTATAAGGTGTTCACTTGCCGCAAAATTATCTCAAGCTCCTGGCTGTAAGCCTTTGTTGTTTATATTCACTGGCCGGTTGCGCCCTCTATGATGGCGACGACTGGCCGTCGCTGGCGGATCGGGACCCCGAAACCGCCTCGCCGGACCTCTCGTCCCCGGCACCGGCGCCGGCACAGGACGGTGCGCGCGAGCAAGTTGGGGCGGGAAAGCCCGGCGGAGCCGGCATTATTCCTTCGGCGGCGGATCTCAGGGCGATTAGCGCAAAATTGGTGCAGCATCGCGCCGACTTCGACCGCTTGCGCGGCGCGACTGATGAGCTCGCCGATAACTACCAAACCGCGGTTGGCCGCCTGGCCAGCGACGGCAGCCTCGCGGACTGGAATACGGCACAGGTCGCGTTGAGCCGATTGAACGCCAGGATTTTCGAGATCAGGCGCCTGTCCGGGCTGGTGGCGGATATTGTGGCCCAGGCGGCCCAAATAGTCGCCAGCCGACGGGACATCGAACCGGACGCCGGCCCCGTTGATGGGAACGGTTTTGGCAAACAGCTCGATTATACCATTGTCCAGGGTGGCGCTCTTTACGGGCGGATCCGGTTCGCGGTGACCGATTATCAGGCCACAGCAATTGCGGCCGCCAGCCGGCTGGACGCACTTCGGCCGGACCAGGATCTTCAAGGCGTCAAGGATGATTCCGGCAATCGCCGGCCCCTGATGGTGGTTCGATTCTCGTCGGTTGATGTCGAGTTTGAGCGCGATCTACGCACAGCCGTCACCGCCGCCAGAGCCCGGTACCCGGACCTTGAATTCGAAGTCATGCTGGTCGCGCCCGAGACGGGGACCCCCGATGATCGCGAGGCCGAAGACGCGTTGAAGACAACATTGCGCGCCCTGATCGCAATGGATGTGACTCCGGCGCGGGTGTGGCGGCAAAAAGCGGCGGAGGTCACTGTACCCGAAATTCGAATTTTCGTCCGATAGACTGAATTCACATCTAGCCTGTCAGGGCCGCCCCGTGAAGATCGCGGTAGCTGGCGATATCCCCCAGCGACCGGGCACGGAAGACCCCCCGGGCGATCGCCCGGGCCGCGCAGTCAGCGGCCATCATGCCCAAACGCGCAATGTGGACCGATTCGGGTCGGTCGAGCTGTCTTGCAGCGGTCGAGATCACAAATACCGTATCGCCGTCAAACGGGGTATGGACCGGCCTGATGGCGCGGGCCAGCCCATCCTGCGCCATGACCGCCACGCGCTGGGCCATGGTCTTGGTCAAGGCGACATTGGTGGCGATAACGCCAATGGTCGTGTTTTGCGCCAGTTGGCTTTGTTCGGGCAGGTCACGATCGAGCGGCAGTCCCCCCGCAAGGCCCGACAGGCCGGGCGCCTTCTGGCCGCCCAGTTCACGGCCCTGCTCCAGCGTCCAGGCCCAAAACGTATCGGTGCCCGGGATCACCGTCGACCCATAACTGTTCACGGCAAAAAGCGCGCCGACCACGATGCCGGTTTCATCTTGCAGCGATGCGCTGCCGAGCCCGCCTTTTATCGGCCCCGCGGTGGCGCCGAACCCGGCTCCGCTATTACCCAGCTCAATGCAACGGCTTGAATTCCGACACGCCTTCAGGGCCAGCTCGCGATAAGGTGGATTGTCCTGCCAGCCCTTGTCCCCGCCATTTGCGAGGTCGAACAGGATTGCACTGGGGACCACCGGAATCGCGACCGGGCCCAGCGGCAGGCCTCGGCCGCGCCGAGACAGCCAGTGGGTCACCGCCGACGCCGCATCCAAACCGAATACCGACCCGCCGCTTAACACCAGTCCGTGAAAGCGATCGACCAGGGAGCCGGGCGAAAGCGCCTCGGTATCGCGTGTGCCCGGGGCGCCACCGCGCACATCCACCGCCATTACGGCCGGCTCGGTGGGCAGGATTACAGTCACGCCGGTTCGGACCGCCTCGTCCTCGGCATTGCCGACCACAAGGCCGTCGACATCGGTGATCAGGTTCCGTGGGACCGGTTTCATCATGTGCCGGCCCCGCTCGCTGTTTCCGGCAATCTTACCGGCGACCCGATTCGAAGACCGAGCCGACGGTCGGCGCGGCCTTTGTTTATCGCGATCTCGACCAGCCCCAGGGCGTTGCAATACCAGAACGGCGCACCTAGGGGCCGGTCCGAGAAAGTCCGCGCATGATCGATGCAGAGCCGCGCGCCGTCATCGGTTCCGATTTCAAGAACCTCATGCCCGAACAGCGTAGCCGATCTTACGCCGGTCATGGCATTGCCGAAGTGATCGACATAGATGACTTCCCAAAGGTCGTCTGGCCAGTCCGCGCCGGGCCGAGGACGGTCCGGAAAGGGTTTCACGGCAATATCTGGCGGATCGGAAATCGGCGGCCTGGTTTCGGCAAGCCGCCTGGCCAGCCGGGCGGCGACGGGGGCGAAAAGATCGCGGCCGTGAAAGCTGGCCGACAGCCGATCCGGCTTATCGGCGATGCGCCACAGCCGGGAATTCGCCGCACGCCGCATGACGATTTCGAAAAGGCCGTTGCCGGGACCAGCGAACCACCGCCCACCGGCCCGCGCGACAACGGGCGGCCGGTCGCCCCCCACGCCAGGATCGACAACCGCCAGGAAGACCGCGCCCGGGGGAAACTCGTCGACCAGAGCCGCCAGCAGATAGGCCGAAGCGCGCGGATCGTGAACCGGCGCGTCATGCATGAGGTCAATCCGCGCGACCCCTGGTGCATCCCGTTCCAGCACGGCGGCGACCTGGCCCACATACGGCCCTGAATATCCGAAATCCGAAAACAGAACGATCATGGGGTTATCCCAAACGACATCATGCCTTCAAGAATCGAGTTAATCCTGTCGCACCGCTAAAATGAACAGACGACGGAACGGCAACAGGGTCGCGCCGTCGGGGCGACGCGGATAAGCCCTGGCGATCCGTTCCCGGTAAGCTTTTTCGAACTGGGCACGCTCCTCGCCTTCCAGTCCGTCGAGGAATGGTCGCATCGCGGTGCTTGCGGTCCAGTCGGCCACCGGATTCGCGCCGGCCAAAACGTGCAGATATTCAGTCTCCCAAATTTCAACCGATGACGCGTGTGGGGCCAACAAGTCGAAATAATCGCTGGGCGCGGCCACCGGACAGGGGCGAAGTCGAGCCTGAAGCCGGGATGACCAGGGCCCGTTTCTGACCGTTTCGACAATGCAGCGATGGGTCGGCGCGTCGAAATTGCGCGGCATCTGAACCGCGAGCACGCCGTCATCGGGCAGATCGCTCATCAGTCTCGGGAACAGGGTCTCGTGATCGTCCAGCCAATGCAGCGCCGCATTCGAAAATATCAGATGCGGTGGTTGCGCCGGTCGCCAGGTGGCGATGTCGGCCTGGTTCCAGCGAATACCCCTAGCGTCTGTTCGCGCCAGCATCGCGGGCGAATTGTCGACCGCTTCGATAGCGGCATCGGGAAAGCGCTCCGCCAGCAGGCGGGTGGCGTTGCCGGTTCCGCAACCCAGATCGCTAATTCGCCTGGGTCCGAATGCAGGAATACGGGCGATCAGATCCCGCGCCGGCAGCAGGCGAAGCCGATCGAATTTAAGATACAAGTCGGGATCCCAGGCCATCACCATTGATCCCCTCGGTTTCTGTCGGGAATGGATATGCGAAAGGTGGTGCCGTTCGGTCCGCTCTCGACCAGCTCAATGTCGCCGCCATGGGCCCGCGCCAACTCCCGCGAAATCGCCAGTCCCAGGCCGGTGCCCTCGGCGCGGGTGCTGCCGGCAAACGGTTCAAACAGGTGTTCCCGCGCCGCCTTGGGCAGGCCGGGACCGCTGTCCGAAACTTCAATTACCGCGACGCCATCCGACTGTTCGCCGGATATGCTTATCTCGCCCCCTTTGCCCGCGCCGGCAAGCGCCTGAACGGCATTGCGGCCAAGGTTCAGGAGAACCCGGTAAACATGGTCGGGATCGGCATCGATTTCGAATCCGCCCTCGACCCGGTTGCGCCACCGGATGCGGTCGTTCTCGGGAAGACCGGCGGCGATCGCGATATCGTCGATGAGCGGGGCCAGTTCGAATCGGATGCGTCGCGGCGGCGGCTCGTTGGAGCGGCCGTATTTAAGCGTCTGGGTGCACAGTTCGGTGGCCCGGTCCAGCGCGCTCACCAGCCTCGGCGTCAAGCGTCTCACGGTGGGATCGCCGCTTTGGCCCAGGCGATCGGAAACAAGTTGGGCGCTGGTCAAGGAGTTCCTTAGATCGTGATTGATCCGGCTGACCGCGGCCCCGAGATGCGCCAGATGGGTCTTCTGCTTGAGCGCCGCGCGCAAATCTTCCTGCATTCTGGCCAGTTCCCGTTCGGCGGTGCCGACTTCGTCCGACCGGCCCGAGGGCGACACGGTGCGCGACACATCCTCCGGCGCCTCGCGAAAGGCCACCATGCTGTGTGTTATTTCGCGCATCGGCTTGACCAGCAGTCGATGCAGCGACCAATAAACAAGCGACGCCGTGACCAGCGAAATCAGGATGGTCAGACCGAGGATGCGGCCCGCGAATTCGACCATCGCCAGCCAAAGCGGCTGTTCGTCGAATATGATCTCCAGAAAATCCCGTTCGCCCCCGCCGGGCAGGGGGCCGATGACGTGAATATTGCCGCCGCCGCCCCGCCAAAGCGTGACGAAGGCGTCGCGGATCAGGACCATCGGCCCCGGATTTCTGAAATCGTAACGGGCTGTAACCGGCGGCGGGCTGCTGCCGTTCAACATGATCATGCGGGTCCTGATGCGCTTGACGATCACCGCCTCGACCTGCGCGCTTCTCAAGATCTGGCGTTCGAGTTCCTTGCTGATCAGATTGTTATCGGTCGCTTCCAGCGCCAGGCTGGCCAGGTGCGCGGCGTCCAGCCGTTGCTCAAGGAAGGATTCCCGGAATCGTGCAATCGACGGCACGAACACCAAAATCTCAGACAGAATCACGAACAGGGCCGTCAGGACCAGAAGCCGGACGGACAGGCTCTTCCTAAGCGGCGGCAGCGATGATTTGTTTCCTGTCATGCGCTTGAAAATACACCAAAACCGCCCCCATGTGCACGTTCTTGCGTTGGCGCCCGTCAGCCGAAGCGGGCCAGAAAACGCACGAGACGCCGGGTCTTGGGGCTAAACAGGGACGGCGTATAATAACTGCCGGCGGCGCGCTTTGCCGCCTCGCCTTGTGTCGGGTAAGGCGCGATCATACTGGCCATGGCCCCGATCTTGAGCTTTTGACTGATCGCCAAAACCCAGGGCAGGATCAGCTCGCCGGCGTTCTTGCCGACGATGGAGGCGCCCAGAATATGTCCGCGCCTGGTGGTCATTATTTTGACCATGCCTTCGGCTTCGCGCTCGGTCTGGGCCCGGTCGTTCTCGGCAAAAGGCCAGCGCAGGACACGGATATCGCCATGCGCTTTCCGCGCCATGTCCTCGGTCATGCCGACATGGGAAAGCTCGGGATCGGTATAGGTCACCCATGGAATGACCGCGCCGGTGGTCTTGGCGGGCAGCCGGAACAAGGCATTTTTGATCACGACGCCGGCATGGAAGGCGGCCACGTGGGTAAATTGCATGCCGCCCGCGACGTCGCCGATGGCGAAGACCTTCTTGTTGGAAGTCCGAAGCCTCGAATCCACCGCGATTCCGCTGCGGCTGTGGCGAATGCTGGCGGCTTCGAGGCCGAGCCCGTCGACATTGGGCTTACGGCCGGTTGCGATCAGAAGGTGGGAGCCGACGATCGTCTCCTTTTTCCCGTCGTGCTCGATGGTGACTAAGACATCCGCGCCCTGCTGCTCAACGCTTGAAATATCGGCGCCATCCATCAGCCTTGTTCCCTCGCGGCGCATTGATTCGACCACCGTTTGGGCGAGTTCAGGATCATCTTTTGCAAAAAAGCTGAATTTTTCCAGCACGGTGACCTCCGCGCCCAGCCGGCGATGCGCCTGTGCCAGTTCCATGCCGATCGGGCCGCCGCCAATCACGACAAGATGGCGCGGTAGCTGCTTATTGTCGAAAATCGTCTCGTTGGTCAGGAACGGGACCTGATCGAGACCGGGAATCGGCGGGACCGCCGGCGACGAGCCGGTGGCGATGACGAAGCGCCGCGCCGTCACGAGGTAGTCACCGGCCTCGACTTTGCCGGGACCGGCGAAACGCGCCGCTTCCTCGATCACCTTGACCCCAAGGCCCGTGAACCGTTCGACCGAATCGTTGGGCGCGATGGCGCCGATGACCCCGTGCACATGGTCGTGAACCTTGGCGAAATCGACAGTCGCCTCAGCATCCTTAATACCGAATTTGGAGCCGGAAGCCATTGTCTTGGCCTGTTTCGCCGCGGCCAGCAGCGCCTTGGAGGGCACGCAGCCGTAATTCAGGCAGTCACCGCCCATTTTGGCCTTTTCGATCAACACCGTCCTGGCGCCCATCTGGGCTGCGCCGGCCGCCACCGAAAGGCCGCCGGATCCACCACCGATGACGCAAATGTCGGCTTTAATAAGCTGGGGCATCAAGCTACTCCGTCTCAATCCAAATTAACTCAGTCGCTGCTCGACGAGGTGCCGACCGCCTTGACGCCGGACCCTTTGAGCCGTTTGTAGATCACTGGAATCAGGGCCAGGACCGCCAGCCCAATGATCGGAATTAGAATGTCGGGTTCGAATATCCGGCCGAATTCGGGCGTGCCCCCGGCGTCCAGGATCGCGCCCAGCCCGTTGCCGACGCTGGCATAGACAAAGGTTCCCGGAATGATGCCAAAAAGGGTGGTCATGAAATAAGTCTTGAGCCGCACGCCCAGAAACGCCGGGGCAAGATTGACCAGGAAAAAAGGAAACAACGGAACCAGGCGCAGGATCAGCAAATAGTTAAACGCATCCGCCTGAAATCCGGCCTCCATTTTCTTCAGCACCGGCCCGGCGCGGGCCTCAAGCGCGTCGCCAATCGATGTCTTGGCGATTAGAAACAGCGCGGTGGCCCCAAGCGTCGCCCCAATGACCGCCGCACTGGCGCCCATCACCGTCCCGAACAGGAACCCGCCGATCATCGTCAACAAGGCGCCGCCGGGAAGCGAGAACGCGACCACAATGGCGTAGAGCACCAGATAGGTCAGGTTGGCCAGCAAGCCGTACCTTGCCGCGAACGCAACCAGGGTTGCACGATGCTCCTGAAGCGCGGCGACAGAGAAATAATCGTCGAGGCCGAAGACAAAAAAGCCAACAAGGCCGGCTCCCAGAACCAGCAGGGGCAGGCTTCTCTTGAACGAAAAAACGGGTGGCGGTTGTCGATGCTCACTCATGAAACTCAAGTTCCCAATTCATGACAAAAAGCTGATTTATTGTCGCGGATCGTTCAGCGACCAGTCGTAATCGTGGCTGTCGATCCGTTTGATATCGGAGAGTGCCCGGGCAAGATCGGGCGCGGCGTAGGCTTTGAGGTGCGCGATCACTTGGCTGTCACCACCGCCAAAATCCTCCCGATACCAGACATAAATGCTGGAGACCTTCAAGCGATGGTTCGCCAGGGCGACCCCGCGCGGGTGATTGACATAGCGGCGGGCGGCGCTCTCCAGCATCTCCTCCATTTGGGTCGCCTGGTAGGCCCGGGCGGCAAGCTCGGGGCATCCGACGGCGGCGCAATTGACGGCGTAATGAATGCGCGGATCGCGCCACAGCGGCCGCAATATCCGATGTTCGATATCATCCAGTGACAGCTCGACGCCCTCCACCGCGAAAATCTTCCTGCCCCAGGGCCCGGCGGAAAACGGGCCGCCGCCAATCTTGCGAATCGACGTCACCGGGTAATGGTCCAGGACCAGATTGACGGTCAGTGCGTTGTAAAGATTGATCCAGTAGGCGAACTGCTCGTCCCGGCTCAGGCGGGAGACCGGGGTCCGGCCGAGCATCGCCAAATAGTTCCGGAGCCGTTTCCGGTCATCTTCGCCGACGGCGGCATATTCCAGGCGGTTGACGTCATCGCCGCCCCGCACCACATAGTTTGCGAGCAGGCGGTTCCAGTCGCCATGATCCACAGTGACCGAGGATTGCGGGTCATGAGCGCTCCAGCGATGCCAAAGCTTGGCGCGCGGCGCGGCCTGGGCGATGGAGCCAACCAGAAACGACGCCAGCAGCAACGCCAGCAACACGCTGGTTCCCATGGGGGCGCCGGCGGGCCGCTCCCGCCCATCAAACTGATCCCATAAAAGCTGAAAGTGCTCTAGTCTGGTTGGCTGCTTCATGTTCCGGCTTTTAATCCAGCGATACCGCGGGTTTCGACGGGGCGACGCGACAAGGCGGACTAATAGGTAACGATTGCCGCGGCGTTTGTCAGGTAGGGTCACTGAAAAGTGATAAACGGCCGTTTTTCGAGCAACCGGTTGTGAAAGGCGGTTGATCTGGTAAACAAGGCCCGGACACAGCCCGCTCATCGCCAAAACAGTGTATGTATACATTGACTTCGCATGACCCAGGTCTTATACAGCGGGCCTTGATTTCAGGCTTGCCGGCCAACCGGCATGGCGAGGGAGAATTCCGGTGAAACGCACTTTCCAACCAAGTGTAATTAAACGAAAACGTCGGCACGGCTTTCGGAGCCGCATGGCGACCGTCGGCGGACGCCGCGTGCTGGCTCACAGGCGGTCGAAGAAGCGTAAATCCCTGTCGGCGTGACCGCCGGCCGTCAACTACGCGACCGACCGCCGGCGCGTGGGCGGCGGGACAGCAGACCACTGACGGCCGGACGGCTGAAATCGCGCCGGCAATTTCTTAAGGTTGCGGCAGCCCGGTGCAAGTGGGTCACGCCCGGCCTGGTGTTGCAGGCGCGCGCCGTCACAAAAGACGAGATGGATATCACCGCTGATCTCAGAGTCGGATTTACGGTAACGCGGAAGGTCGGTGGGGCCGTAACGCGAAACCGGGTGCGCCGGCGGCTGAAAGCGGCGGCGCATCAGGTTATGCCCGAATGGGGGCGTTCCGGCATCGATTATGTCCTGATTGGCCGCAAGGGGACGATATCGCGCCCGTTCGAGCTGTTGCTCGAAGACCTGGAAACGGCGCTGCGGCGAATCAAGATAGGGCGGAAGGCGGAACGATGACAGTTTTCGCGCGGATTCTCAGTCTTCCGGTTCAGGCATATCGGATGTTTATTTCACCATTTACGCGGCCATCCTGCCGATTTTCACCGACCTGCTCGGAATATGCGCTTGAAGCATTGACCAGGCATGGCGCGGCGCGCGGGGGCTGGCTGGCGGTACGCCGGCTTTTTCGGTGTCATCCGTGGGGGGGGCATGGTTTCGACCCGGTCCCTGATTTCCGCGAAACATTTGCACGATCAGAGGGCACGGTCCGCGCCCGGCTTGCGAACGGGGAAAAATAATGGGCGAACAAAAAAATCTGATCCTGGCGGTGGTTCTCACCTTTGTCATTCTGATCGGCTTCCAGTATCTGGCTCCGGCCCCGACACCGCCACCGGTTCAAACACAACAAAACGCCGGGCAAATCGAGCCGGCCACCGTTTCGGCGGGCCAGGACATCGAAGGCCTGACACCGCAATTGCCGGCCGGGGCGGACGCAGCGGTCCCTTCGCTGGCGCCCGCCCAGCCGGACGTTACCCGGACCCGTCAGGAGGCATTGGCGGCAAGCGGGCGAATTGAGATCGTATCGCCACGGCTGCGGGGGTCGATCCCGATTACCGGCCGGCGCATCGACGATATCCTGCTGAGCGACTATACCGAGACGCAAGATGCCGACAGCACCAATATCGTTCTGCTGTCCCCGGCCGGGGCCCGAAACGCCTATTATGCGGAATTCGGCTGGGCCTCGGTTCCCGGCGCCAATGTCGCGACACCGTCGCCAGACACCGTCTGGACCGCCGACCGCGCCAAACTTGGGATCGGTCAGCCGGTCACCCTGACCTGGGACAGCGACCAGGGGCTGCGCTTTACCCGGACCTACGCGATTGACGATAATTATATGTTCACGATCACCCAGCGGGTTGTGAACACGACGTCTTCGCCGGTGACGTTGGCGCCGTTCGGCCTGATTTCGCGCACCGGCACGCCCGACACAAGCGGCTTTGTAATCCTGCATGAAGGCGCACTCGGCGCCTTCGAGAATGCGCTGCTCGAAGTCGATTACGAAGAGATGCGGGAGGCGCAGCGCATTGAAAAGACCAGCGTCGGGGGTTGGATCGGCATTACCGACAAATATTGGCTAACCGCCCTGATTCCCGATCAGAACAGCCATGTCACCGGCCATTTCAACCACCGCCTGAGCGGCGGCCAGGACAAATACCAGGTCGATTTTCTTCTTGAGGCGCAATCCATCCCGGCGGGGGGGAGCATCGAAACGGCCAGCCGGTTATTTGCCGGGGCCAAGGAAGTCCGGCTGATCGACGGGTACGAGAAATCGCTGGGCATCGCCCGGTTCGATCGCGCCATCGATTGGGGGTGGCTGTTCTGGCTGACCAAACCGATTTTCATGCTGCTTGGGTGGATAAACGACCTGATCGGCAATTTCGGGCTCGCCATTCTGGTGCTCACCGTGGTCATCAAGGCGCTCTTTTTCCCACTTGCCAACAAGTCCTATGTACAAATGGGCAAGATGAAAAAGCTCCAGCCCAAGATGACCGCGATCCGCGAGACCTTTGCCGACGACAAGGTGCGCCAGCAGCAGGAGATGATGGCGCTCTATAAAAAAGAGCAGGTCAATCCGATGGGCGGATGCCTGCCGATGCTGGTCCAGATCCCGGTGTTCTTCGCGCTTTACAAGGTCTTGTTCGTGACCATCGAAATGCGTCACGCGCCGTTTTTCGGCTGGGTGCAGGACCTGTCGGCGCCCGACGAATTACTGTGGCTCAATTTGTTCGGCCTGATTCCGTGGGATCCGCCGGGGTTGCTGGCGATCGGCGTTTGGCCGGTGCTGATGGGCGTGTCGATGTTCCTGCAGCAGAAACTCAATCCCCAGCCCGCGGACCCGATGCAGGCCAAGGTGTTCATGATCATGCCGGTCATGTTTACGTTCCTGCTGGCCACTTTCCCGGTCGGGCTCGTCATCTACTGGACCTGGAACAATATGCTAACGATGGCGCAGCAATGGGTAATCATGAAACGGACGGAAGCGGAGAGCTGAGCGAAAGCGCCCTTGAGCACGGGCGGCGGCTTTTCGCCGGGCCGTGCGATTTCCTTCTCGGCGCGGTGGCGCTCAGGACCTTGCCCGAGGCCGACCGTGCCGAGGTCGCCTTCGCGGGTCGCTCCAATGTCGGAAAGTCGAGCCTGGTCAATGCGCTGACCGGGCGACGCACCTTGGCGCGCACGTCCAACACACCGGGCCGGACGCAGCAGGTCAACTTCTTCCAGCTGGGCGACAGCGGCAGGGAATCGCTCCATCTGGTCGATCTGCCCGGCTATGGATATGCCGCCGCGCCCAAGGCGTCGGTGGAGCAGTGGACCCGGCTGGTCCGCGGCTATCTTCGCGGGCGGCCCAATCTGCGCCGGGTTCTGTTGCTGGTCGATTTGCGCCGGGGGCTGGGGAAACATGATCGCGACATGGCGGCGTTGCTTGACGAGGCGGCGGTGTCTTATCAGGTCGTGCTGACCAAAGCCGACAAGCTCAAGGCCAGCCAACTCGAAAAGTGCATTCTGGAAGTCGCCAGGGAAATCAAAACCCACGTCGCCGCCCATCCGACCCCGGTGGTGACCAGCTCGGTCTCCGGCGAAGGACTGGCTGAGTTGCGGGCCCGGATCGCCATGCTGGCGGCCGGCGGGTGATTGGGCTATAAGGCCGGCGGAACAGGTTTACGGAGCCCGCCACATGCCGACGCCAACATCCGCGAATGAATGGGAACACAAAGCCCGGACGCTGTCCGAGGCGCTTCCTTATATGCGCCAGCATTCCGGGGCCACCTTCGTGATCAAATATGGTGGCAACGCCATGGGCGACGATGCGCTTGCCGATACATTCGCCCGTGATGTCGTGCTGTTGAAGCAGGTTGGCATTAATCCGATTGTCGTTCACGGCGGCGGTCCGCAAATCGGCGCCATGCTCGACCGGCTCAAAATCAAAAGCTCGTTCGTTGACGGGCTGCGGGTCACCGATCGCGAAACGCTCGAAATAGCGGAAATGGTTTTGTCCGGCTCGATCAACAAGCGTATCGCCGACAATATCAATCAGGTCGGCGGCAAGGCGATCGGATTGTCCGGCAAGGACTGCCGTCTTGTCGAGGCGCGCAAGCTCCGCCGAACAGAGCGGGACCCGGAATCGAACATCGAAAAAGTCGTTGATCTCGGCTTTGTCGGCGAGCCGGTGCAGGTCAATCCGGAAGTCCTGGAACATATGACCCGTTCGGAGGTCATTCCGGTGATTGCGCCGATCGGCGTCGACCAGAATGGCGTCACCTACAATATCAACGCCGATACCATGGCCGGGCACATTGCGGCGGCGGTCGGCGCGCGCCGGCTGTTGATGCTGACCGACGTTGTCGGGGTGCTAAGGGAGGACGGAACGCTGATTGCCCGGGTCGATCTTGATCAGGCGCGTGAACTTATTGCCGATGGCACCGTGAGGGGCGGCATGCTGCCGAAGCTTGAGACCTGCATCGAAGCCGTCGAGGGAGGGGTCGGCGCGGCGGTCATTCTGGATGGGCGGGTGATCCATGCCCTGCTTCTCGAAGCCTTTACCGAAGCCGGAGCCGGAACCCTGGTCGAGGCCAGCTAGGATCTGAACCTAATCCGCAGGTCTTTTCAGGCGCCATACAGGGACAGGTGTCGCGTCATTTCCTCGGCACTGAGCGGATAGTCGATACCGTTTTTGGCATTGACGATTTCGGTCGGCGGAATGCGGATGAGGTCGCGCTGCAGGCGCAAGGCGATTCTCATTCCCAGGCCCGCCTTCCAGGCCAGCGAAGTGATCACCCGGCCGTTGCGCGCGTCCAGTATCTTGGTGACGAGGGCCGGGGAAAGTCTGGCCAGCCGGCTGGTGGCGTGAATCACGAAGTCGCGGCGATTGCCATCGATCGCGTCGTTGATCGTGGCCTCGTCGAGCTTACCGGCGTCAAACAATTGCCGGGCATAATCGGCGTCGTTCCTTCTCTTGTCCCCGCTGTGCGGGTCCTGCCTGATGCGTTTGCGGACGTTTTGCAGTAACTCGCTGCCGAACTCGTCGTCAAGATTATGGCGCTCGATCATGGTTTGAACCATCGACGAGGCAACAAATCCGGAAATCCGGCGCATGGTTCGCACCGACAGGCTGGGCCGCATCACAGCCGGCTCATGCCACTCCTCGATCGTCTCGGCATGTTCCATGATCCGATCGAGTGTGTCCTCCCGGATCTGGGCGTCGGGATTGGCCAATAGGGCCGCGACGGCCGGGATGTCCAGGGTGGCGGCGATTGCGTCGGACACCGGCATGCTGACCACGGACCGTCTCGAGACGGCGGTCAACGCGCCCTGGACAGTGGTCGTTGCAATGATTTCCCGCAAGTCGTCGTCGTTCAGCAACGGCGAATATTCGAGAATTGGGGCGCATACCATGAGTTCGGCATCGAACGCCAGCGCCCTGATCATGCTGTGGGGCAGGTCATCGAAATGCTTGATTTCCTCGGCGACGATCTGGCGGACCCGCGGGACCTGATCCTGGGCCAGCTTCTCCAGCATCTTTATTGTGCGCTCGTAAAGTCGGCTTGTCTCGCCGCGATCCAGATCGGGCAGAAGCCGGGCTATTTTCCGCGCCAGTTCCCGGCGGACCTCATCATCCTGGTCATTGGCCAACAGCTCGCTGGCCTGGACCGGGGCCGAAGGGTTGGCGGCGACATTGCGGCGAACCGCTTTCGATCGGTCGCCCGCGAGGTAATACAGGATTTCCGGCTGCATATCCTGCCGCTTCGCGAGCGCAGTGCGCGATCTCGCGTCTTTGTGTTGCAGCAGGTCGCGGGCTTGCTCGTAGGACAGGTCGTCCGGCAAGTTTCCGCGACCGGATTTGT
>JBHHWG010000054.1:0-18991 GCA_046756385.1 Sphingomonadales bacterium
ACGGATTTATAGATCAGGACGCCCCATAAAACAGCGCCGAAATAACCGGCGAACGGCCTCCAATATCCGGGGACAGATATCCGGGGACAGTATATAGTTTTCTTGTTTTTTAGTAACGAACCTCAGGAAAACTATATACTGTCCCCGGATATTGAGCTGCCGGGCGGGAATGCCGGACAAGGCGGCAAGCTGTGCCAGCGACAGATTCTTCTTGCGCCGGGTCAGAAAAATAACGAGGCCCACAGCCTCTTTGAAGTCGATGATTTCAGTTCTTTTGCGTCCCATAACACGCTTCCTCTCCTGGTGACCGGGAGTTTGAAAGCGCGCTTAGCCACGCGTAGGCTTATTTCCCCGAAGGGTCTTCTATTCACCTACTCCCGACCGAAAGGACAGTATTCGCAAGCGCGGATGCACAAACGAACACCGCTCAATCGGGAGCGGTGACCGGGCTAAAGACGCTTTCAAACGTCACAAACAGTTTATCGAATTGCCGTTCCGACGGCAAGCGATTGTCACGATGGGTGCGGGGGAACCGATAGCTGGGGTATCTGGGGACAGGTATCTGGGGACAGTATATAGTTTTCCTGAGTGTCGCCGCGAAAGGGCAAGGAAACTATATACTGTCCCCAGATACCATTAGCCTCAACCTCCCTTTTGCTATCCCTCATAAGGTATTGAGCTGGCTGTAATAGGAAACGGCGTCCCTAATGCCAGTCAACATCAAATCCTTCAGAGCCTGACCGAAAAGTCGGCGGCTGAGGATCGGCGCGGGATTTTTGCCGATCCGGCAGGCGCCGATTGCAGTCGATATCGGGGAATATCGGCAAAATCGGCAACGAACCGGGCGGCAAAAAGACCCGCCGAGCCGACCCGTCCGACTTTTCGGTCAGGCTCTCAGATCTCGGCCCGCATAAAGGCCGAGAGACGAAGAACGCTACCCATAACCGGCGCATTTGAAGTGAGCGTAGCGAACGGCTAATGCAGCCGAGATGACAAACTTGTTAGGGAATTGGAATTTCCTTGAACGGTAGTAACTGCTTAATATCCGGTAAAGTTGAGGACACCATAGTGGCTTTAGCGTTCAAGTCTTCAAACTCTCTGTCTGTAATAGGCTTACCGTTTTTCCATTGAACAAACCCAACACCTTCCTCGCTCGGCCTTGACAGCGCCTCATGAGAAACATCCACTATAGAGTGAGCCAGTTTATTCCTAAAATCTCGAATATATTGTAAATTCTTAAGAAATTCCTTTTTCTTCTCCCAATATCGCGGATAGTCGCTTTTGACAATATCTATAAGTATTTCTTTTTTCTTATGTAGGGACAATTTTTCAGCTAACTTTTCGAAAAATAACTCCCGTTTGATATTGTCCTTTGTGCAAAAATATTCAGTAAGGATTACAGCGATATCCCGCTCAATTACGGCGACAGAGTTCAGAAATCGGCCACGAAAATACCTTGCTTTCTCATGAAGCTTCTGGGCCGCTGCAACGCTGCTGCTAAATTCCCCGTCCATCCTCTTTCTCCTACCTTGAGCTGATTCAGTCTCGCTCATTGATCTCATCCGGGGCATCTGGTATCTGGGGATAAGATATAATTTTCTTAATTCCGAGGACAAAAAAACACCTGGAACAGTCTATTACGACTATACAATATTATACTAATTACCAGCATTAGGCAAGACAACAGCACAATAATGGGTAGCAGCCACGGGCGCGGGCGCATTATCAGGCAGCCCCTCCAGGGATTGTGTTCAAAATTTACCGCGCCGGCCCGCCGCCATGTTATATAGCCGCCCATGATGTCAGACGGTTTTGATTTGGACTTTATTCCCGAACAAGCGCCGCCGCCGGAGCCGGCCGCGACGCCCTATCTCGACGCCCTGAACCCGGCGCAGCGCGAAGCTGTCGAGGCCCTGGACGGGCCGGTTCTGGTGCTTGCGGGCGCGGGCACCGGCAAGACGCGGGTGCTGACCACCCGGCTTGCCCATTTGCTGGCGGCCGGACGCTGCCGGCCGTGGGAAGTGCTGGCCGTCACCTTCACCAACAAGGCCGCGCGGGAAATGCATGAGCGGGTCGGCGCGGTCATCGGGCCGCCGGCCGAGGATGTTAATTGGCTGGGCACCTTTCATGCCATCGGGTCGCGAATCCTGCGCCGCCATGCGGAGCTGGTCGGCCTTAAATCGGATTTCACAATTCTGGGCACGGACGATCAGCTTCGGCTGCTCAAGCAGTTGATTTCGGCCGCCAACATTGATGAGAAGCGCTGGCCGGCCAAGGCGCTCGCCCATGTGATCGATGGCTGGAAGAACCGGGGACTAACCCCGGACCAGCTTCAGGACGCCGATGGTCACGCCTATGCGGATGGCCGGGGGAAAGCGCTTTACACTGCCTATCAGGGCCGCCTTCGAACACTCAATGCCGTGGATTTCGGCGATTTGCTGCTGCACGGCCTGACACTGCTTCAGAACAACACCGACATCCTGCGGCAATATCAAAGCCGCTTCCGTTACATCCTGGTCGACGAGTATCAGGACACCAACGTCGTGCAGTATTTGTGGCTCAGGCTGTTGGCGCAGTCCCACAAGAACATTTGCTGCGTCGGCGACGACGATCAGTCGATCTACGGCTGGCGCGGCGCCGAGGTCGGCAACATCCTGCGCTTCGAGACCGATTTCCCCGGCGCCCATGTGGTGCGGCTGGAGCAAAACTACCGCTCGACGCCGCATATCCTGGGTGCGGCTTCGGGCCTGATCGCCGCCAACCAGGGGCGGCTCGGCAAAACCCTGTTTACCGATATCGAGCACGGCGAAAAGGTGGTTGTGCGCGGGGTGTGGGACGGCGAGCAGGAAGCGCGCGCGGTCGGCGAGGAAATGGAAAATCTGCGCCGCAAGGACACGGCCTACAAGCAGATGGCGGTGCTGGTCCGCGCCGGGTTCCAGACCCGGGAATTCGAAGACCTGCTCCTGACTCTTGGCATACCTTATCAGGTGATCGGCGGCGCGCGGTTTTACGAGCGGCTGGAGATCCGCGACGCGGTGGCCTATCTCAACATCATTGCCCAACCGGCCCATGATCTGGCGTTCGAGCGGATCATGAACAAGCCCAGGCGCGGTTTGGGAGACGCCACCCTGGCGGTGCTGCAATCGACCGCGCGGGCCAGGCGGATTCCGCTGCTGCAAGCGGCGGAGATCGTGATCGAGAACCAGGAATTGCGCGCCCAGGCCCACAACAAGCTCAAGCGTCTCATCGAGGATTTAGCCCGCTGGCGCGAGCTTTCCGGCGAAATACCGCTCACCGAGCTCACGACCCTGGTGCTGGATGAGTCAGGCTATAAAGAGATGTGGCGCAACGATAAATCGCCGGATTCGCCGGGCCGGCTCGACAACCTGTCGGAACTCATTCGCGCCATGGAAACATTCGAGTGTCTCGCCGATTTCCTGGAGCATGTCAGCCTGGTGATGGACGTGGATGACATCCACGATGACGACAAAGTCAGCCTCATGACATTGCACGCCGCCAAGGGGCTGGAATTCGACGCCGTGTTCCTGCCGGGCTGGGAGGAAGGGCTCTTCCCCCACAACAGGGCACTTGACGAGGGCGGCACGAAGGCGCTCGAGGAAGAACGGCGGCTTGCCTATGTGGGCATCACCCGGGCGCGCAAACGAGCCTTTATTACTTTCGCCGCCAGCCGGCGCATTTACGGTCAATGGCAGTCCGCGATCCCGTCGCGCTTCATCGCTGAATTGCCGGACGAACATGTGGAACGGGTCGCCGACCAGGGGCTTCATTCGGGTGGCCGAGGCGGTTCCGACTTTGACGATTTCTCCAGCTTTGACCGCCAGCCTAGCTGGAAAACGAAGTCGACCGGGCAGGGCCAAAAATCCGGGGTCCAAACCTCTGAGTGGCGGAACGAGGCGCCCACCAAACCCCGAACCCGGCTGATCAAGAAGAAATCGCCGCCGATGCGGCCAAAGAAAAAGCCGACGGCGCGGTTCAAGGTCGGCGAGCGGATTTTCCACCAGAAATTCGGCTATGGCACCATCAGCGCGATAGACGGCAACAAGCTGGATATCGATTTCGAAAAGTCCGACACCAAACGATTGATGGGCAGCTTTGTCGAGCGCGTGGAGCCATCCGCAGACGCCGAAAAACAGGACTAGGAATGACGGAAAACCTTTTGTGGAAAGCCGGGGTCGTCGTTCCAACCGGCCAACTGGTCCTGGCCCAGGATATCCTTGAAACCCTGCTGTCAGGATCATCGGCCCCGACTATTTCGTCCTTCCGGCTCGATGGCGGCGAACGCTGGAGCATCGAAGCCTTCGTCGCGGACCGACCTGAACGACAGGACATCGCCATCGCGCTAGGGCAGACCGGCATTGAAGGCTCGGATATCACGGTCGAGCCGGTGCCCGATGAGGATTGGGTCACCCTGTCCAGAAAAAGCATGAAGCCCGTGGACGCCGGGCGGTTCCATATCTACCCGCAACATCGCGCCGACGATGTGCCCCCCGGTCGGGTCGCGATCATGATCGACCCCGGCCAAGCGTTCGGCACTGGCGCTCATGAGACCACCCGGGGCTGCCTGCTTGCGCTTGACGCGATCGCGCGGGAGCGTCCGATGCAACGCCCGCTGGATGTCGGTTGCGGATCGGGCGTGCTGGCGATCGCCATGGCCAGGCTGTGGCCGGTTCCGGTCCTGGCTTCCGATATCGACCCGGTGGCTTGCGAAGTCACCGTCGAGAATGCCGAGCTGAATGGTGTTGCCGAAACGATAAGCGCGATCGCCGCCGAGGGAATGGAGCACCCCCGGATCAATGACATGGGCCCGTTCGACATCATTACCGCCAACATCCTGGCGCGCCCGTTATGCGGGCTTGCGCCGGGCATCGCGTCGCGGCTGGCGCCTCAGGGGCTCGTGGTTCTATCCGGTTTGCTGGCGGAACAGGAGCCCGAGGTGCTGTCGGCCTATGAGCGTCAGGGGCTGCGGCTGACAAGGCGGTTCGAGCTCAACGGCTGGAACACCCTGGTGCTCAAACGCGATTAGAGCGTTTTTAACTTAATCTGGATCAAGTTCGGCTGTTTGGATGCCGCCCTGGCGGCGCCCTTAAAGCCTTGCATGGCGCTGCCATGCCGCGTTTTAACGACTTGCCAGGACAACATCTAAACACCCTCCTTTTGATCCAGATTAAGTTAAAAACGCTCTAGCGCGACCCAACACAGGCCCGGTGTTGCTCCGCCAGCGCGGCCATGCTGGTCGCCCGAAAATCTGTGGTCACATCACGCACAGGCGTCATGGTTGCGCCACCGCCCGGCTTATCGTGCCGCCGGTCGATCCAGCAATTCGCCAGCCCCAACTGATTGGCCGGCACATGGTCGTGGAACAGGCTTTGGGCAACGTGCAGGATTTGCGATTTGTCGACCCCGAGTTCGGCCTGCCGATCGAGCATATAGTGAAAATTCCGCAAATCCGGTTTGTAGCCGCCAATCTCTTCGGCGGTATAGATCGCATCGAAGATCACACCGAGGCGTTCCTGCGATCGGGTGAACGACGCCCGGTCAACATTCGACAAGATCACCAGCTTGAAATGCCGCTGCAGATACCGAAGCGCCGCCGGGCTGTCGGGAAAGGCTGGCCAGTCGCCGACCGACGCGGCGAACTCGGCCGCTTGGTCGTCCGACGACGAAATTTCCCAGGTTCTGGCCAAATCGCGGTGGGTTTTCGCCAGTATTTCCGGGTACAACGCGCCGGGATTGGCGGCCTCGATGCGCGCTTCCGCCTTCGCGTAGGTTACGAGCACCTGTTCGCGGTCGATCTGGCGGCCCTCGCTCTCCAGCCACGGACGAAGCGCCTCATGGATGCCGGTCTCCCAGTCGATCAAGGTGCCGTAGCAATCAAAGGTCAGCACACGAAAATCAGTCAGCTTCATTCTTTTCCCCTATGATCCGATCAGGTCGAGCCATTGCTGCTCGTCCAGTATTTCGAGCCCCAGTTCGCGGGCCTTCTTCAGCTTGGATCCGGCGGATGGCCCGGCCACCACGATATCCGTCCGCTGTGACACCGAACCCGAGACCTTGGCCCCCAGCATCTCGGCACGGGCCTTGGCCTCACCCCGGCTCATGCGTTCCAGACTGCCGGTGAAGACCACGGTTTTACCGGCCACTGGCGAACTGACTTCGGGCGCCGCGAAGTCTTCGACCGTGACCTGCTTGAGCAAGTCGTTCACAATTTTCGCGTTGTGGGGTTCGGCAAGAAAATCGATCAGAGCATCGGCAATTCTGGGACCGATGCCATCGATTGCCCGCAAGGCGTCAGGCTCATGCCCGATCTCTAGCAGCGTCGTGATCGAGCCGTAATTCCTGGCCAGCAGGCGCGTCACTTCCTGACCGATATGGCGAATGCCGAGCGCGAACAGGAACCGCTCGATCGCAATGGTCCGGCGCGCCTCGATGGCGGCAAACAGTTTGGCCGCCGACTGCTCGCCCCAGCCGTCGCGGTCCTTGAGCCGGATGTCGCCGGCCTCGTCACGCGCTTCGAGGGTGAAAATATCCGCCGGGGTCTTGATCAGTTCCCAGTCCCAAAACGATTTGATCTGCTTCTCGCCCAGCCCCTCGATATCGAAGGCGTTCCGCGATACGAAATGGCGCAGCCGCTCGACCCGTTGCCGGGGGCAGATCAAGCCACCGGTACAGCGGCGCTTCACTTCGCCGTCCTCGCGTTCGGCATGGCTGCCACAAACGGGGCAAGTCGTCGGAAATTCGAATGCTTTTGCGCCACGCGGCTTGTCCGGCACAACGCGCACCACTTGCGGAATGACGTCGCCGGCGCGCTGTATGATCACCGTGTCACCTTCACGGACACCGAGCCTTGCGATCTCGTCCTCGTTATGAAGCGTGGCGTTGGACACCACGACCCCGCCGACTGTGACCGGCTCCAGCTTGGCCACCGGCGTCAGGGCCCCGGTGCGTCCGACCTGAATATCGATTTCACGAAGCACCGTGGTCGCTTGCTCGGCCGGGAATTTATGGGCGATCGCCCAGCGTGGCGACCGGGCGACTGAGCCCAGCCGATCCTGCCAGTCCAGCCGGTCGACCTTGTAAACCATGCCGTCGATATCGTAGGGAAGCTCAACGCGCCGGCCCTCGATTTTACGATAGAACGCCAGGGCTTGATCCACATCGACGCCACGCTGGACGTCCTCGTTAACCGCGAATCCCCACTTTTTCAACAGATTGAGCATGTCGCTGTGGCGATCCGCCGGCAGCGTGCTCACCTCGCCCCAGGCATAGGCGAAAAACCTCAGCGGTCGGCCAGCCGTAACCCTGGCATCGAGTTGACGCAACGACCCGGCCGCCGCGTTGCGCGGATTGGCGAACGGCGCTTTTCCTTGCCCCTCCTGCGCCTCGTTGAGCGCCAGAAAGTCCGCCCGCGCCATATAGACTTCGCCGCGGATTTCCAGAATGTCAGGAATATCCGCACCCCTTAAAACTTGCGGAATGTCATTCACTGTCCGCAAATTGGCGGTGATGTCTTCGCCGACCTGCCCGTCGCCCCGGGTCAATCCCAAAACCAGTTTGCCTTGTTCATAGCGCAAGGACGCGGACAGACCGTCGATTTTGGGCTCCGCCACCAACTCGACGGGCTCGTCTGGCGGCATATCCAGAAACCGCCTGATCCGTTCGACGAATTCGATTACGTCACCGTCGTTAAAGGCGTTGCCCAGAGACAACATGGGCCGGGCGTGCGCGACCTTGGCAAAACCCGCCGCCGGCGCCGCGCCGATCCGTCGGCTCGGGCTGTCGGCGCGGATCAGATGGGGAAAGCGTTTCTCAATTTCCTTGTTCCGCACACGAAGCGCGTCATATTCGCCGTCGCTGATGGTCGGCGCGGCGTCCACGTAATAACGACGATCGTGCCCGGCGATTTCAGCGGCCAGATGGGCAAGCTCGGTGGCCGCCTGCTCGGCGGTGAGAGAATCGACCGGCAGGTTTCGAAGATTCATGGGATGGTCACCCCTGGATCAGACTGTCGGCGGCGGCGCGGGCCTGGTCGGTTATTCGCGCCCCGGCCAGCATGCGGGCGATTTCCTCCCGCCGGTCACCGACGTCAAGACGCAAGACCGTGGTGGTCTCGCCCTCCCCGTTTTTACCGTTGCGCCGGGCGACCCGCCAATGGGCCGAGGCGCGCGCCGCAACCTGAGGCGAATGGGTGATTACCACGATCTGCCCATCCTCCGACAAACGCTTCAATCGCTCCCCCACCGCATCGGCCACCGCGCCGCCGATACCCCGGTCAACCTCGTCGAAAATAAGCGTCGGCGCCCAGCCCTTGCGCGCCAGAACCACCTTGATCGCCAACATGAAACGCGCCAGCTCACCGCCGGAGGCGATGCGGCCAATCGGCCCCGGTTCGGCCCCAGGCACGGTCGAGACTTCAAACCGGACCCCGTCGACCCCGTCCGGTCCCCATCCGGCGTCATCGGCAACCTCGATCCGGGTTCGAAAAACAGCTTTTTCAAGCTTCAGCGGGCCAAGCTCCGCCATGATCGCCTTATCGAGCCCCTTGGCCCCGACGCGTCTTTTTCCGGTCAGGCGATCGGCGGCGGCACGGTAGGCCGCGCGCGCGGCCGCCGCCGCCTGTTCGAGTTCCTGGATCCGGTTTTCACCCGCATTGAGACGAGCCAGCTCGGCCTCCATTTCGGTGCGAATGCGGGGAAGATCATCGACCTGGCACCGGTGCTTGCGGGCCGCCGCCCTTAAAGCAAACAGCCGTTCCTCGATCTCTTCAAGTTGCCGTGGGTCAAATTCGAAAGCCCGCCGGGCCTGATTGAGCGCCTCGAATCCTTCGCTGGCTTCAATGGCGGCCCGCTCCAGCGCATCGAGCACCGGGTCGAGTTTTCCGGCCGCCTTGTCCGCCACCCGCTCGATTTTACGAGCCGCCTGGCGCAAGCGGCTTTCAATGCCATCGTCGCCGGCGAACAGGGACATAGCAGTATCAATCTCGGAGGCGACCTTCTCGCCATGCATGCCGATCGACCTTTGCCCGGCCAGTTCGGCCTCTTCGTCCGGCCGCGGGTCCAGCTTGTCGAGTTCCGCGGCGGCATGGCGCAAATAGTCCTCGTCCGCCCGTGCCTTCTCAAGCTCCGAACGCGCGGTTTTCAGGGCCTCGTTGGTCTTAACGAAGGCCGCATAAGCGGAACGGACCTTGTTTACTTCGCCGCCAAGCCCCCCAAAGGCATCGAGCAGCGGACGGTGATGGGCGCCGTTCAACAGACCCATTTCGCCATGCTGACCGTGAATCTCGATAAGGCAATCACCCAGAGCGCGCAGCAGGCTCACACTGACGGGCTGATCGTTGACAAAGGCCCGGCTCCGCCCGCCCGCGCTGATGGTCCGGCGCAAAACCAGCACCTCGTCATCGAGCTCCAGGCCTTGTTCGCGCAGGATGGCGCGTGCGGGGTGATCGTCGCCAATTTCGAATTCGGCGCTAACGGAACATTGCTTGGCGCCTGAGCGCATCAGGCTCGAATCGGCGCGCGCTCCCAGGACCAACCCCAGGGAGTCGAGCACGATCGACTTGCCTGCGCCTGTCTCGCCGGTCAAAACACACAAGCCTGTTTCAAACGGAAGATCGAGGCGATCGATCAGAACGATGTCTCTTATCGACAGCCCAAGCAGCATGCGGACAGAACCCTAGAACACTTTGCCCCACAGCCGCGCCAGCCAGGACCCCTCGTCCATTTCGGGCTCGAGTCCCTTGCCCTTCAGCAGGGCATAGCTGTCCCGGTACCATGGGTTGGACGGGAAATTATAACCAAGGACCGCCGCCGCGGCCTGAGCCTCCTTGACGATGCCCAGAGTCAGATAAGTTTCGGTCAGACGGTGCAAAGCCTCGGGGACATGGTTGGTCCGCTCATATCTTTCGACGACATTGCGAAAGCGAATAATCGCCGCCAAATGATGGTCATGCCTGAGATACCAGCGGCCGATCTTCATTTCCTTGCCCGCCAGATGATCAAGCGTCAGATCGATCTTGAGCCTTGCATCGCGCGCATATTCGCTGGTGGGAAAGCGCTTGGTCAGCTCGTTCAACGCCACCATCGCCAACTCAGTCATGCGTTGATCGCGGCCGACATCCTGGATCTGCTCGTAATAGGAAACGCCGATCAGATAATAGGCGTAAGGCGCGCTCTTGTTGCCGGGATGGAGCTGAAGGAATCGCTGCGCCGCCAGAATCGCCTGATCATAATTGTTAGCCCGATAATGGGAATAGGCCGACATCAATTGCGCCCGCCGGGCCCAAACCGAATAGGGGTGCTGCCGCTCGACCTCGTCGAAAGCGACAGCCGCAAACCGGTAGCGCTGCCGCTCAAGCGCCTTGAAGGCCTGGTTATAAAGCTGCTCAACCGATCTCTCGACGTATTTGGTTTCCTTCGGTTTTTTCGAGCAAGCCGCCAAACCGACCGCAACAACCAGCAACATCAGCACGAGCTTTACAGACGTACCCGCCACGCTGTTCAGTTTTGATTTTCCAAAGGCCGGTTTGCCGTCCACTGACCATCCCCTTCAAACACCGATCCAAGCCAAACCCACCGCCGCAAAACGCACGGGGTCCGACCTTATAGCACTCCGTTCACACGGGCGCACAAGGATTACCACTTCACGGCCCAGCGTCAACACCAGAAATCGCCAACCGGACACCACCGGCGCGGGCGATGTCCGAGCGGCGCCGGCCCCAGGAAATTGGGTTCAGACTCTAGTTGGCCTGACGCCGCAGAAACGCCGGAATTTCAAGCTGGTCCTCGAATTCCAGTTGTTCATTTATGCGATCCGACGGATCCACCCTGCCGAGCGTCGGCTTGGTGTTGTCTTTCGCCGGTTCAGTCTCGGCGACCGGCGCCGGATCCTCCGGCTCTTCACGCCGCGTCCGTTTACCGGCAAGTCGCTCGAAAAGGCTGGGGCCACGCTGGCGTCTGGTGGACAGCTTTGTAGTGCCGCCGTTCGCCAAAGCCGCCTCCGCGAACGGATCGGGCTCCCTCTGTTCGCCAGCACAGCGTTTAACCAGCACCGGCTCGGGCGCGATAAACGGGGCATCGCCTTGATCACCCACAAGCGTCGGAACCGGCTTGGTTTCGACATGGGGCTCAGGTTGCTCCTCGGCGGCGGTTGGCTCCACCGGCTCCGCCGGCCCTTGCTCAGGGGTTGTTGTAGTATTGTCAATCATCAGTTCCGCCACCGGACGAACAGGCGTCGCCACCGTCTCTTCCGCGTCCGCCTCGGCCGCAATCGCCTGCTCGTCAACAAAGTCCGCATTGTCCGCCGTCACCGGACGCCGAACCGCGGCTTGCCCGCCATCGATGCCGGTTGCGAATACCGACACCCGCATCTTGCCGTCGAGCGCATCCTCGAAGGTCGAGCCGAAGATGATGTTTGCGTCGGGATCGACTTCGCTCCTGATCCGGTTCACCGCTTCATCGACCTCGAACAAAGTCATGTCGTTGCCGCCGGTAATATTGATGAGCACCCCGCGCGCGCCCTTGAGCGAGATATCATCGAGCAGCGGATTGGAAATGGCGGTCTCGGCAGCCTCAAGGGAGCGGCGTTCGCCTTCCGCCACCCCGGTTCCCATCATTGCCTTGCCCATCTCGTCGATTACCGCCTTGACGTCGGCGAAGTCGAGATTGATGAGGCCGGGCATAACCATCAGATCGGTAATGCCGCGCACGCCGGAGTGCAAAACATTGTCGGCCATGGTGAAGGCGTCCGCGAAGGTCGTCTTTTCGGTCGCGATCCTGAACAGGTTTTGATTGGGAATTATGATCAGGGTGTCGACATTCTGCTGCAATTCCTCGATACCCTGTTCAGCGATTTTGGAGCGCATCGCGCCTTCGAACTGAAACGGCTTGGTCACGACACCAACCGTAAGCACGCCCATGTCCCGAGCGGCGCGAGCGACCACCGGCGCGGCGCCGGTCCCGGTGCCGCCGCCCATTCCGGCGGTGATGAACACCATGTGGGAGCCCGAAAACTGCTCGGTGATCTGGTCAATCGCTTCCTCGGCGGCAGCGCGCCCGACGTCAGGCCGCGAACCCGCCCCCAGGCCCTTTGTGACCTTCATGCCCAGCTGGATGCGCCGATCGGCGGATGAAACAGCCAGCGCTTGCGCATCCGTGTTGGCGACCACGAAATCCACACCCTGAAGTTTTTCATTGATCATATTATTAACGGCGTTGCCTCCTGCCCCGCCGACGCCCATCACAATGATCTTGGGGTGCAGCTCCGTAATTTCCGGCATACCCAGCGTTATTGTCATGTTGACCTCCAGTCTCTATGGCCGACCCACTTTCGGCCTTTGTGATTACGTTCTGTTTCCAGGTTTCGCGTCCAGTGTTCGTCTTGTGCCCATAATGCTGGCCAATCCCGCGCGCATCAGAAATTCTCCTTTAGCCAACGTCCCACGCGCGCCAGCCGGCGAGGCGATCGTTCAAAGACGGCGCCACCAAGAGACTGGCCCGCCCCTTGCGGCAGCCGTTGCGCGTAGGTCAATAAGCCGGCACAGGAGGCGAAGGCCGGTCCGGCGGTGGCCTCCGCCAGCCCTGAAACATGGATCGGGCGTCCCAAGCGCACCCGTTTATTGAGCATTCTGGCGGCGAACTCACGCATGCCCTGCAACTGGCTTGCGCCCCCGGTCAGCACCACCCGTTTGCCGGCGACGTCATTAAATCCATCGGACACCAGGCGATCGCGCACCATTTCGAAGATTTCCTCCAGCCGCGGTCGGATGATCCCGTTGAGCATTGATCGCGCCACCCGGTGGGCGCTGTCGCCTTCTCCGACCTGAGGGATATCGATCGTCTCGCGATCGTCCGACGGTCCGGCCAGAGCGCCGCCATGAAGTGTTTTCAGGCGCTCCGCCTGGCGCGTCGAGGTCACCATGCCGTGCGCAATGTCGTTGGTTACATGGTTGCCGCCAACCGGAATCACGGCCGTGTAAACCATGGCGCCGCCGGCGAACACCGCAATCGAAGTGGTTCCGCCGCCAAGATCGATGCAAGTCGCACCCAGCTCCAGTTCATCCTCAACGAGGCTCGCAAGTCCGGCCGCGTAGGCGGAAGCGGCAACACCCTGGAGCCCGAGATGGCCGCGCGCCAGACAGGTTTCGATATTGCGCACCGGGCCAATGGGCGCGGTCACGACATGGAGATCGACGCCGAGCATATTGCCGTGCATGGCCCTTGGATCGCGAATGCCACGGGTGCCGTCGACCGCATAACCAACGGGCAGGACATGAACAAATGTCTGCTCGCCCGGATCGCAGCGGCCGCGACCATGTTCCAGCGCCAACCGCAAATCCGCCTCGCCGACCTCATGCCCGTCAATCGCCACTTCGACCCCAACGGTCTGGGAACGGACGCCGACGCCCGACAGATTGACGAAGACCCGGCCGATGGTCTGACCGGCCATCCGTTCCGCGCCATCGACCGCCGCGCGGACCGAGGTCTCGACCGCGTCGATATCGACCACGACGCCGGCGCGGATTCCATCGGAAACCTGATGGCCAATGCCGATCACATTGATGCCGCCCGCGGCATCGACACGGGCGATGAAACAGCAGATCTTGCTGGTCCCCACATCGAGCGCGGCTATCAATTCATTTTTGTGTCGCGGCATAACCGTCAATTCAACGCCTTATCAATCCCTGACCACGCCCAGGCCTGGCGCGGTGTCCTCAATTTTCATGTGCTTTGCCTGCCAATCCGAAGACGCCGGGCCGCCCCGGGGGCGAGCCGTACTGTCAAGCGGTCGGCCAGGCGCATGTCGATGGCCGTGATATCGCCCTCAAGCAGGCCCCGCTCCTGTTCCAGTCCCGCCAGACGATCCCATGCGGCGGCGGCGTCCCGCTCCGGCAGGTCCACGGTGACGCCATTGTCGAAGCGGAGTTTCCAGCGCCGGTCGCCGACCCATACCGCCGCCCGAACCCGGTCGAACAATTCCGGCTGGCGTTCAAGGACCGTCACCAGTTCACCGGCATGGGCCGGCGCATTCTCGCCGACGACCAGCGGCAGGGCGGAAAACTCGGAAAGTCCCTTGTCGGTGATCACGACGCCAGCGGCGTCGATCAGCCTGGTCCGCCCCTTGTGCTGCCATAAGGCGAACGGGCCGCGCTCCTGAAGCTGGACGATTATGGTGTCGGGCAACTGGCGTCGCACCGTTGCCCGCCGAACCCACCCCAGGCTCTCAAGCCGGCCCCTCGCCGCCGTCAGATCGATCGCGAAAATCGGGGAGCCGCGCTCGGCGCCAACTGCCGCGGAAACCGTGTCGCGCGCGGCTCTCTTGCGGCCGGTCACGAAAACATGTTCGATCACCAGTCCCGCCTGTCTGCCCGCTTGTTCGATCTCGGCAAGCCCGTGATCGCGCCAGTCCTCGATCATCCCGAGCTTCCACATCGTCGCGCCTGTGAGCGCCAATGCCACCAGGGTCAAAGCCAGTGCGCCGCGCCTGAGGACATCCATGCGCCGGCGACGCCCGAAACTGCGAGCAGCCTCGCGCCGAGGCGTTGCCTTTTGCCGTGGGGTCTCTAGCGTCCGCATGACGCATCCTCCACCATCCAGGCCACCAGGGCGTTGAAGTCGATCCCCCGATGGGCCGCGATCTCGGGCACGAGCGAGAGCGGCGTCATGCCGGGCTGGGTGTTGATTTCCAGCAGATAAAGCCCGCCCGGTTCGCCGCCGGTGTCGTCATAGCGGAAATCGGCTCGGCTCACGCCGCGGCAGCCCAATGTGTCGTGCGCCAGCGCCGCCATTCGCAATGCCTCGTCCCGAACCCCCGGGTCGATTTCCGCCGGCATGACATGATCGACCAAACCTTCGGTGTATTTGGCCCGGTAGTCGTAAAATCCGCTTTTGGGACGCAGTTCGAGAACCCCAAGCGCCTCGCCGTCCATTACCGCAACCGTCAACTCGCGACCGGGGATGAACTGCTCGACCAGGAACCGGCCGCACGCACCCTCGCCTTGGCACATGTTGGCGTGATCGACATCCTTGTCGGCCACGATTTGCACGCCCAGGCTGGAGCCCTCATTGAATGGTTTGACCACATAGGGCGGGTCCATCACATGACCGGCGGCAAGGTCGGCCTGCCCGACCGTGAGCCCGGCGGGACAGGATATGCCGACTTGTTCGAACAACCGCTTGGCCATTGGCTTGTCCATGGCAAGGGCGGAAGCCATAACGCCAGAGTGGGTATAGGGGATATCGAGGACTTCGCACACGCCCTGAATGCAGCCGTCTTCTCCCCAGCGGCCGTGAAGCGCGTTAAACGCCACGTCGGGCTTGTCGTCGGTCAGGCGCCGGGCCAGGTCGCGGTCGACATCAATATCACGAACCTCGTAGCCCAGTTCTCTCAATGCCATGGAGACCGCCGCGCCGCTGACCAGTGACACGTCGCGCTCGACCGACCAGCCGCCCATCAAAACCGCCACACGGGTCGTCATTTCCCGTCTCCCGGCGCTTGCCGCTGGCTCTGTGACGCGGGGTCGTTTCCGAGCCCGATGATCCGGACCTCCCATTGCAATGCGACGCCGGTTGCCGCGAGAACCCGCCGGCGAACCTCCTCGCCCAGGGTTTCCAGATCGGATGCCGTCGCATCGCCGGTGTTAATCAGGAAATTGCAGTGATGCTCAGACATCTGAGCGCCGCCGTGCCGCAATCCGCGACATCCCGCCGCGTCTATCAATTGCCAGGCCTTGAGGCCGCCGGAGACCTCGGCCGCCGGGTTCTTGAACGTACTGCCGCCGGTGCGCGAGCGGACCGGCTGACTGCCCAGACGGCTGTCGGCTATTTCCTTCATCCGTTTCGAGATTTCGTTGGGGTCCCCGGCGGCACCGCGCAACACCGCGCCGGTGAATATCCAGTCCTCCGGCACCGTACAGTGACGATAACTGAAGCCGAAGTCATCCGGGTTCAGGACGTGAACCCGGCCTGTGGGATCGATCGCCATGGCCTGCACCAGCACGTCCCTGACCTCGCTTCCATAGGCCCCGGCATTCATGCGAAGCGCGCCGCCGATGGTTCCCGGAATGCCGCGCAGGAACTCAAGCCCGGACACGCCCGAAGCCGCGCAGGCCATTGCCACCCCGACATCCGGCGCCCCCGCCCCCACCCGGACGTTGACGCCATCGATCTCGATTTGGGAGAATGCGCGGCCCAGCCGGATCACAACGCCGGGAATACCGCCGTCACGCACCAGAATGTTGGAGCCGACACCAATGACGGTGACCGGAATGTCGCGCGGGCGGCGCTTCAGAAAATCAATCAGATCCACTTCGTCGCTCGGACGGAACACAACTTCCGCCGCTCCCCCCACTCGCAGCCAGGTGAAATCGGACAGCGGCACAGCCTCGACATATTCACCTCGGACAGCGGGAAGCCGCTCGACCAGACAAAGACGTTGTGCCGCCCTTATCATGCAGCGCCCCCCTGCCCGGTGCCGGTCAGTCCGTCGATCGCTTGTTCCAGCTCCGGCGGGAGCCGATTGGCCCATAGCGAGATTGTCCCGGCCCCCAGGCACAAAACCACATCGCCCTCGCCCACCGTCGGCGCAAGGAGCCCGGGCAGATCCGTTTCGCTATCGAAAGCCAGCGCCTGGCGGTGACCCCGGTCGCGCAAGCCCTGGACCAGGCTGTCGCGGTCGCGACCCTCGATCGGCGCTTCGCCGGCGGCATGGACCGGCGACACCAACACGGTGTCGGCGTCGTTGAAACAGGAGCAGAATTCCTCGAACAGATCGTTCAGGCGGCTATAGCGATGCGGTTGAACGACGGCCACGACGCGGCCGTCATAAGCCTGACGGGCGGCCTTGAGAACGGCGGCGATCTCAACCGGATGATGGGCGTAATCATCGATCACCGTGACGCCGGCCACCTTGCCGATTCTGGAAAACCGACGCTTGACCCCGGCAAAGCCCGCGAAGGCGCTGCGCACAGCCGCTGCATCGATGCCCATTTCGCGCGCCACGGCAACGGCGGCCAGGGCGTTGGAGACATTGTGCTCACCAGGCATCGGCAGATAAAGACCGTCGATGGTTGTGGTTTCGCCGCCGACCCGGTCCGCCGACACGACGTCAAACCGCATGCCGCCGTCGGCAAACCTGACATTGACTGCCCGGACGTCCGCCTGGGGGCTGATCCCGTAGGTCACCACCCGGCGGTCGGAGATGCGCCCAATCAGGGCCTGCACTTCCGGATGATCGATGCAGGCGGTTACGAAGCCGTAAAACGGCACATTTTCGGCAAAGGCGTCAAACGCCTGGCGCTCCGTTTCGAAGTCGCCATAAAAGTCCAGATGTTCGGGATCCATATTGGTAATCACGGCGATGGTCGCCCGGAGCTTGACGAAGGTGCCATCGGATTCGTCGGCCTCGACCACCATCCAGTCGCCGCCGCCCAATCGGGCGTTGGTGCCGTAGGCGTTGATGATGCCCCCGTTGATCACCGTGGGATCGTAGTGCGCGGCGTCGAGTATCGCCGCCACCAACGACGTGGTCGTGGTCTTGCCATGGGTTCCGGCCACCGAGACGCACCATTTCAGCCGCATCAACTCGGCCAGCATTTCGGCGCGGCGCACCACCGGCAGCAGCCGTTCCCGCGCCGCCATGACCTCCGGATTGTCGGCCGTGATCGCGGTCGACACCACAATCACCTCGGCCTCGCCAAGATTCTCGGGCCGATGACCGACCGCGACCTGAATGCCAAGCTCCCTGAGCCTGCGCACGTTGGCATTATCGGATACGTCGCTGCCTTGAACCTGATGCCCAAGATTATGCAACACTTCGGCAATTCCGCTCATGCCGATGCCGCCGATGCCGACGAAATGGATCATTCCAATATCGAGGGGAAGACTGCTCACCGCTCCACTCTCCGTAGTTTGGTCATCCCGGCGCTGTCCTCGCCCGATGTTCGTTCGCGAAGCCCGTTCCTGTGCCGCACACGCGCCAACCACTCGACGAGATCGGCCAGCGCCTCCGCCGCGCGGGGTTTGGCGACCTCCCGGGCCTGCCTGGCGGCGTCGACCAGGACATGTGGCTTGGTAAGCAGAATCCGGATCCGCTTTGCGAGTTCCCCGGCGGTAAAATCCTGCTGTTGCATCAGCCATGCCGCGCCGGCGCGCTCCAGCTCCCGGGCATTGGCGGTTTGATGATCATCAGTCGCGCCGGGCAACGGCACCAGTACAGACGGCAAGCCGGCGGCGGCGATTTCACAGACCGTCGATGCCCCGGCCCGGGCAACGACAAAGTGGGCCGCTTCGAGGCGTGCCGGAATATCCTCAAGGAATGTCGCCAGTTCGGCATCGACGCCCATATCGCGATAAATGCTGAACACCCGATCGATATCTTCCCGCCGACATTGCTGGATCACTTGAATACGCTGCCGAAGTCGGCGCGACAGAACGCTCAACGCGCCCGGCACCACGTCGCTTAATATCTGCGCTCCCTGGCTGCCGCCGAGGACCAGCAAACGGACGACGCCATCCTGCTCCGGCTCGTTAAACGGTTGATCGAATAATCTTGAGACGTCCCGCCGGACCGGATTGCCGGTCACGGACAGGCGCACCCGCCTGACCCGTTCCGCCCCGCGCGTTTCACGAAACGACAGCGCCAACGCGTCGGCCCAGCGCAGGACAAAGCGGTTGACCCGGCCAAGGACCGCATTCTGTTCATGCAGGCACGACGGCACGCCAGCCAGCCAGGCGGCCGCCATCACCGGCAATGATGGATAGCCGCCAAATCCCACCACCGCGACGGGACGCAGCTTGCGCAACAGGCGCCACGAGCGCCAGATCCCAGCCACGATTTGACCGAGCGCCTTGACGCGCTCAACTTTCCCCGCCCCGGCGAAACGACCGGCTGGAATGACATATTGGTCGATATTTTCGAACCATCCCGCGAACCGTGCGCCCCGCGCGTCGGTCACCAGAGTCAGGCGATGGCCTCGCGC
>JBHHWG010000055.1:0-18861 GCA_046756385.1 Sphingomonadales bacterium
CGCAGCCTGCGTGGCGCTTGAACGCGGGTACAAGGGTCATGATCAATGACCCTTGATATAAGGGATGCGGGTCAAGGACGGGGCATGCGACTGGAGTTCGGATGAGCAAGGGCAGAGGGAACAGCACGGACAAAAAGGCAGGCGGCGGCGCTCGCCGTGTTTTGCGGCGCCTGGGCTATGTGGGTCTGGCGTTGTTGCTGATCGCGCTGGCGGGTTCCGGTGGCGGCGCCTACGCTTTGTATCGGTTTGGCCGCGACTTGCCCGATTACAGCCAGCTTGCGGTATATGAGCCGCCGGTAACCACGCGGGTACATGCGTCCGACGGCAGCATGCTTGCCGAATACGCCCGTCAGAGGCGCGTTTTCGTCCCCATATCCGCGGTGCCGAAGCGCTTGATCCAGGCCATGCTGTCGGCCGAGGACAAGAAGTTCTACAGCCATCAGGGGATCGATTATCTTGGCATCGTCCGCGCCGTGCTGGTCAACGTCAAGAACGTGGTGAGCGGACGACGGCCGGTGGGCGCGTCGACAATTACCCAGCAGGTAGCCAAGAATTTTCTGCTGACCAACGAGGTCAGCTATCGGCGCAAAATCCAGGAGGCGATCCTGGCGTTCCGGATCGAGCACGCCTTTACAAAGGACCAGATCCTCGAACTCTATCTCAATGAAATCTACCTTGGCATGGGATCTTACGGCGTTGCGGCCGCCGCCCTGAATTACTTCAACAAATCCCTCGACGAGTTGACCCTGGCGGAGGCCGCATATCTGGCGGCGCTGCCCAAGGGTCCCAACAATTATCATCCCGTGCGGCACACCAATGCGGCGATTGCCCGGCGAAACTGGGTCATCGGGCGCATGCATGAGGAGGGTTTCGTCGATAAGCGGGAGGTGGAGGCCGCACGAGCGGAGCCGTTGACAACTCGCCGGCGCGACTCAACCCGTTTCGTCAATGCCGACCATTTCAACGAAGAGGTTCGCCGCCGTCTTTACGACCTTTATGGTGCGAAACAGTTGTACGAAGGCGGGCTGTCGGTGCGAACCTCGCTTGATCCGCGGCTGCAGGCTATCGCGGAACATGCGCTTAGGGATGGCCTGACCGCTTATGACCGGCGGCACGGCTGGCGCGGGCCGTTGGACCGGATATCCCTCGATGACAACTGGCTTGAAAAGCTGAACGAGCTGAAAATCCGACTGGGGCCGGAATCCTGGCGGGTCGCGGCGGTGCTCGACGTTGATGAGGAGGGCGCGTTCATCGGTTTCAAGGACGGCGGCACCGGCCATATCCCGTTTTCTGAAATGAAGTGGGCCAGGGCCTGGCGCGAAAAGGAGACGCTGGGCCCAAAAATATCCAAACCGAGCGAGGCGTTGTCCGGTGGTGATATTGTGGCGGTGGAACTAATCGCCGAAAAGTCATCGAGTGCCGGAGAGGTAAAACAATATGGCTTGCGCCAGGCGCCGGCTGTAGACGGCGCGGTGGTGGCGCTCGATCCCCACACCGGCCGGATTCTGGCCATGGCCGGCGGATTCGATTTTGGCGCCAGCCAATTCAACCGGGCGACACAGGCGCTTCGCCAACCCGGTTCCGCGTTCAAGCCGATCGTGTATGCGGCGGCGCTCGATCAGGGTTTCACGCCATCCAGCCTCGTCCTCGATGCGCCCTTCGTCATTGATCAGGGGTACGGGTTGGGGAAGTGGAAGCCCTCGAACTCATCGAACAAGTTTTATGGACCCAGCACGCTCAGACTGGGCATCGAGAAATCGCGCAATCTGATGACGGTGAGGCTCGCCCAATATGTGGGGATCGGCCGGGTGATCAATTACGCCAAACGCTTCGAGGTGGTCGACAATATGCCGCCGATTCTGTCGATGGCGCTGGGGGCGGGGGAGACAACCCTGCTGCGCATGACCACCGCTTACGCCATGTTCGCAAACGGCGGCAAGCGGGTAACGCCGTCGCTGATCGACCGTATCCAGGATCGTCATGGAAAAACGGTGTTCCGTCAGGATCGGCGTGAATGCCAGGAATGTGCGACGCTGGACTGGATTAGCGGAACCGTGCCGCAACTTCCCGACGTTCGCGAACAGGTGCTCGATAAACGGACCGCCTATCAAGTCGTCTCGATGCTTCAGGGTGTGGTTGAAAGGGGCACGGGCCGGCGTATTCGTGCTGTCGGCAAGCCCCTGGCCGGCAAGACCGGAACCAGCAACGATGCCGTCGACACCTGGTTCATCGGCTTCGCGCCCGATCTGGCTTTGGGCGTCTTTGTGGGTTTCGACCAGCCCCGGCCGCTCGGTCGCCATGAAGAAGGCAGCAGTGTGGCGGTTCCCATTTTCCGTGATTTCATGAAGGAAGCACTTAAAGGACAACCGGCGGTGCCGTTCCGAATCCCGGCCGGAATCAGGCTGGTTCGGGTCAATGCGACAACCGGCCTGCCCGCCGCCCCGGGTGACCGCAAGGTCATTCTGGAGGCCTTTAAACCCGGCACCGAGCCAACCGGAAACAGAATGGTGCTTGACGGATCCGAAGATGTGATACAAGTCAAGGCCAACACCCGGCAGGGCACCGGCGGCCTTTACTGACCCGGTTCCCCACACGCTGTTTTTTGGGCATTTTTAAGGCAAGGAAGCGGGATTATGCGCGCCGAAGTTCAGGCAATGATCGAAGACATCAAGCAGTCGTTGGAACTGCTGAGGAGGCATCTTTGACTGGGATCGCGCGCTTAGGAAACTGGGTGAGCTAAACGCCCAGGCCGAAGATCCGACTCTATGGGACGACCCGGCGGTTGCGCAAAAGGTGATGCGTGAACGAACCCGGCTCGACAATGCCATATCGACCTGCCGCTCCATTGAACAGGAGTTGACCGATAACGTCGAAATGATCGAGCTCAGCGAGGCTGAGGGCGATCAGGAACTGATCGGCGAGGCCGAAGACGCCATCGCCAAGCTGGCGAAGCACGCCGAAAAAAGGCGGCTTGAGACGCTGCTGTCCGGCGAGGCCGACGGCAATGACAGCTATCTCGAAATTCATCCGGGCGCGGGTGGCACCGAAAGCCAGGATTGGGCCCAGATGCTGCTCAGAATGTACCTCCGCTGGGCGGAATCCCACCAGTACAAAGTCGAACTGGTCGAGGAAAGCCCCGGCGACGAAGCGGGCATTAAATCGGCCACGCTGCTTGTAAAGGGCAACGACGCCTTCGGTTGGCTCAAAGGCGAGAGCGGGGTTCATCGGCTGGTCCGGATTTCACCGTTTGATTCGAGCGCGCGCCGCCATACCAGCTTTGCCAGCGTCTGGGTCTATCCCGTGGTCGATGACGCGATCGAGATTGACATAGCCGAGAAGGATCTGCGCACCGACACCTACCGGGCATCGGGGGCCGGCGGCCAGCATGTCAACACGACCGACAGCGCGGTTCGCATTACCCATATTCCGACCAATATAGTGGTGCAGTGTCAGAGCCAGCGATCCCAGCACAAGAACCGGGCGGCGGCAATGAAGATGCTGAAAGCCCGCCTTTATGAGGCGGAGCTGCGCAGGCGGGAGGAAGAAGCTCAGGCGGAGGCGGCGGCCAAGACGGAAATTGGCTGGGGCCATCAAATCCGGTCCTACGTCTTGCAGCCCTATCAGATGGTCAAGGATCTTCGCACCGGTGTCGAATCGCCGACGCCACAAAATGTGCTGGACGGCGATCTGGATATCTTCCTGGCCGGGTCCCTGGCGGCGCGGGTGAAACAAGACCCGGGGGAAGAATAAGACAAACTGTGCAGGCGCGGCCTCAGGCCGGTTTTGCATCCTCAGTGGCGGCAACCTTTGCCTTGGTGGATTTGGCCCTGGACTTGTCGGCTTCCTTGGTGTCGGTCTCCAGCGGGTCCTCGACGTGGACGCAGCGGCCTTCAACGTAAGCACCAGAGTCGATCACCAGATCCTCATGGTAAATGTCGCCCACGACTTTGGCCGTATTCGACAATCGAACCGAGCGGGCGCGGACGCTGCCGATCACCGCACCGTGAATCACGATCGTATCGGCGATGATTTTGCCGGTCACCCCGGCTTGTTCGCCGACCGTGAGCGAGCCGCACCGCAAATCGCCTTCGATGGTGCCGTCGAACTGTACTTCGCCGGGGGTTGCCAGATCGCCGGTCAGCCGGACGTCCGAACTGACGATCGATGGCGCCACAAGGCCGGTCTTTTGCGGTCTGGTGGGCTTGCTGGCTGGTGTGTCACTCGGTTTCTTGCTGCTGAACATATTGCGCTGCCTTGAAAAATTTCGCCGGATTGCGGGTGGATCCTTCGAACCAGATTTCGTAATGCAAATGGGTGCTGGTCGCGCGACCAGAGTTGCCCATTAAGCCGAGATGCTCCCCGAGTGCAACCTCTTGCCCCTTTTTAACCAGGATCTTGGCCATATGGCCATAACGGGTTTTGAAACCGTGACCATGATCGATTTCGACAAAACGGCCGTAGGGGCCATTCAGTCCGGCGCGGGTAACGACACCTGGAGCGGTCGCCAAAATAGGCGTCTTCCACGGGCCAGACAAGTCCACGGCGGCATGCATGGCGCGGCGCTTGTTGAACGGGTCGATGCGCCGCCCATAGCTGCTTGAGATATAAAATTTTTCCGCCGGCCTGCCGAGCGGCAGGCTCTTGAGGGCGGTCCGCAACCCGTCGAGCCGTTCGAGTTCCACGATCAGCCTGTTAAAATTGTCCTGTCCGGATTCGCCGCCTGCGGAGCCCCGCTCCGTCGATGCATCGACGATGAACGGACCGCCCTGGCCGGCGGGCGTCTGGTCCAAAGCCCCCAAAAGCTTTTCGCCGGTAAGACCAGTGACGCGAATGATTTGCTCTATTTCATCCAGATTTGCAACCGTGCGAGCGAGCAGGCGAGCGGTCAAAACCCGCTGTTCGCGCTCAATACCGGCAAGGCGATTTTCGATGGCCTCAGCCTGATCGGCGACGTCTTTCAGGTTGCCGATCGGGGCCTGGTCGCGAGAGGTAAACAGGGCCGCGACATCGGCGATCCGCTTGCCGAGACCGGATGTGCGGCGCCGGGCGCTTTCTGTCACTTTCCCGGTGTCGGTGGGGTTTGCGGCCGCAGGCGTGACCACGGCGTCCCCAGGGGCCGCTGACTGGTCCGGCCCATCAGCCGCCGCCGGTGCGGCGCCGGTGTCCTGATCCATGACCAAATCATTGAGAAACCGTTGGCGGACCTCAAGTTCCTTGGTGGTTTGCAGAACGCCGTTTCGCAGCCGGTCCATTTCCCCGCTGAGATCGCCGTAGGCCTGCGCCATCTCTTCGATGCGCCGTTCCTTGGCGGCAATCACTTCATCTTCAAGCAACAGACTTGCCGTCGCGACACCGACCCATGCAACGCCGATAAGTGCCACGGCGGACGCGGCCATCTGCACGCGTGACGTCAGCACGAAGAATCGCACTGCGCCATCGGCACGGAAATAGATTTGTCGCTCCGGATACAGGCGACGCACTGCGCGCGCAGCCTTCCCCCAGACATTCACCCTCATGTCGCCCCTTTTGCGTCTTGTTTGTTGCGCTAAATTGAGCAGCGGCCGGTATTCCATACTATTGAGGAAAAATTTGCAACTGATTAACCATTAAAATTAGCGGCATACAAGGATGCGTTGGCCAAAAACCCGGGAAATGGCTCATTTTGGCTGAAAACTCTCGGGCCGTGACCAGGCTCAAGGCTCAAGATATCCAGCTTCGGACATGCGGATGATAGGGCCCTTTAGTTAAAAGGCGGTTTAAGGAAGTCAGATTAGTCACGGCCGTTGTTCTAAATCGCCTGGGCCGCCGCAAGCACTTCCTCGGCATGGCCCTTGACTTTAACCTTGCGCCATATGCGTGTGATAACGCCATCCCGATCGATCAGGAATGTTGCACGCTCGATACCCATATAGGTGCGCCCATACAGTTTCTTCCGCACCCAGACGCCAAAGCGCTCGACCACGTCGCCGCTTTCGTCCGAAGCCAGCATTACCCGAAGTTCGTGTTTCGCCTTGAATTTATCGTGGCGCGCCACGCTGTCCCTGGACACGCCCACCACAACCGTATCGGTGGCTTCGAACGCTGCCGCTTGCCCGGTAAAGGCGATCGCTTCCCTGGTGCAGCCCGGCGTATCGTCTTTGGGATAAAAATAGAGAACGACTTTACGGCCCTTGAACTGGCTCAGGGAGACGGTCCCGCCGCCATCTCGCGGCAAGCTGAAATCAGGCGCCTGCTGTCCTGGCTCTGTCATTTTGACCTCCATTAGAGAATGTCATGGCATATCCTGCTCGCGGGAGCGGGTCGCCGGTTCCTCGATTAACGCCTTAAAGCGGCCGTATATCCTGGCTTCGACCTCCCGGATATGTGGACTCAGCGCATCGAAGCTCTCGCGGCATGCGGCCTTGGCCAGCGCTTTTTTCAAGCCAACGGGCGCCGCCGATTCGTCAAAGCGGTCGCCGAAACATAGTCTGAGGAATCCTTGCACGTTTTGCAAAAGATCTGCGGCCTGCCAGAAGTCGTTGGCCTCGCTTTCCGGGATTACGCCCGCACTGGCGAGACGTTTGAAGACCTCACAGGTGTTCGGATCCAGGATTTCCGGGCATTCGGCCGCGTGTCGAAGCTGCAGAAACTGGCTAATGAACTCCAGATCCTGAAGGCCGCCCCTGACGTTCTTGATGTCCCATGGGTCCCCGGTCTTGAATTCGCCGTCCAGCTTTTGGCGCATATCGAACACATCGCGGGTCAGCTTGTCGGGATCTCTGGTGAGCGTGAGAACCGAGCGAATTTCCTGCTCGATGGCCGCCGCCAGAGCGGGCGTTCCGGCGATGACGCGGGCACGGGTCAATGCCATGTGCTCCCACGTCCAGGCCTTTTGCCGCTGGTATTCGGCAAATCCGTTAAGCGCCACGGCGATCGGCCCGGCCCTGCCCGACGGGCGCAGGCGCATATCGACTTCGTAAAGCCGACCGTCGCCCATGCGCGCGGTCAGGGCGCTGATCAGGCGCTGGCTAAGGCGAGCGAAATACTGGCTGCGAGGCAACGGCTTGGCGCCGTCGGAATAAGTCTCTTCTCCGTCACCCTGGTAGATCAGGACCAGATCAAGGTCTGAAGTCGGCGTCAGTTCGCGTCCGCCAAGCTTGCCCATGGCGACCACGGCAAGCCCGGCGTCGGCTAAAACGCCGTGGCGTTTGGCGAATTCACCTTGTACCTCCGGCAGCAAGGCCTCAATCACGACTTCGGCGATATCTGTCTGCGCCCTGCTGGCCTCCCGGCCATCCATGATGTTGCGCAACACCTGAACGCCGATCTGGAATTTGCGTTCATTGGCCCAGCGCCGGGTGATGTCGAGGACGTCTTCAAAGTCCCGGGCCTGATTCAGGGCGGTTTGCAAATGTTGTCTCAGGACATCCCGGCCCGGCAAGCGCGAAAAGAAATCCGGGCCGAGCACTGCGTCCAGCAGCAGGACATTGCGGCTCAACGCCTCGGCAAGGCTGGGCGCGCTACCCATGATTTCAGCGACCGTTTCCAACAGCCAGGGATTGGCGTGGAACAGGGAAAACAGTTGCACGCCCGACGGCAGCCGGCCGAGGAATTCGTTGAACCGCATCAGCGCGGCATCAGGTTCCGCGGTCGCACTTAGCGCGTGGAGCAATGCCGGCGTAATATCCTTGAGCAGGCGGCGGGCCCGCTCAGCACGGCAGGCCCGGTATCGGCCGAGTTGCCAGCTTCGAACCACCTCGGCCACTTTCGCCGGGTCGTCGAACTCAAGCTCGGCCAGCGCGGCCAATTCGTCGGCCCTTTCGTTTCCGCCGGGAAATGGAAGTTGCGCCCCTTTTGCCGGTTTGGCGCTGTCCTCGAAAAGAGCGCCATAATGCCGTTGGACCCGATGCAGGTGGGCAAGCAGTTCTTTTTCGAAAGCGGCGCGGTCAGGGTACCCCATGAAGGCGGCGACGTGCGCGACGCCTTCATCTGTCGCCGGCAGCTTCTGGGTTTGCTCGTCATGAATCATTTGCAGGCGATGTTCGAGTCTTCGCAGATAGCAGTAGGATTCACACAAAGCGGCTTCGGTTTGCCGATCGACCCAGCCTGATTTGGTCAGCGCCTTGAGCGCCGCCAAGGTTTCCGGCGCGCGCAGCGATGGATCCCGACCGCCGGCAATCAGTTGTTGGGTCTGGGCGAAGAACTCGATCTCCCGGATGCCGCCCAGCCCCAGCTTGATGTCATGGTCGGCGACGGCGATATCGCCATGCCGGTGGTGACTGTGAATCTGCCTCTTGATGGCGTGGATATCCTCAAGCGCCGCGTAGTCGAGATGTTTGCGCCACACGAATGGTGAAATCCGATCCAGAAATCCGCGCCCGGCGGCGAGATCGCCGGCAACCGGCCGTGCCTTGATCATGGCCGAGCGCTCCCAGTTGAGACCGACGCTCTGATAATAGATTTCCGCCGCGTCGGTCGACAGCGCGACCGGGGTGGCGCCGGCATCGGGACGCAAGCGCAAATCGACCCGGAACACATAGCCGTCGGCGGTGCGCCCTTGCATGATCTCCGCCATGTCACGGATGATACGGTTGAAGCAATCCTGCGGCTCCCTGTTGCCGACATAACGCACGACCTCCGGGTCATACAACGCGATCAGATCGATATCGCTCGAATAATTGAGTTCCCTGGCGCCAAGCTTGCCCATTGCCAGAACGATCAAGCCGCTGTCCCTGGCAATGTCCTGGGCCGTAAACGGCCTGTCGCCCGCGCTCGCCAAACCAGGCAATTCCAAATCGCCGGCGATGGCCCGCATCCGCAGCAAGTGGGCGCAGGCAAGGGTAAGCGCGGTCTCGGCCAGCCGGCTCAGGGCGCTGGTCACCTGTTCCAGCGACCAGAGCCCTGTGATGTCCGCGATCGCCGTGCTCAGGGCGATCCTGATTTTCGCGACGCGCAGAATTCGCTTGAGGTCGTTGGTCGGCGCAAGATGAGGCGTTTCGTTCTCCATCTCGCTGAAAACATCGTTTAGCGCCTGATCCGGATGCAGGGACAGCGCCTTGATCGCAAACACCGGGTCCCGGAGCAAACACTGCGTGAGATAGGGGCTGTTGCCGAAAATCGAGACGAGCAGCCGGTCGAGTTCGGGGCTGCTCTCGAACGTCAATCCGGCGGCGGACAGATTGTCCCGCCATTGCTCAAGCGCCACGCGAACACGTTCCCGATCGAAACCGGGCGGTAGGTTCAAGTCTTTGAATTCCGGCAAAAGTTGATGCATTTGTTTCGTTAATGAGATAATTGATTGACAGTGCGCAAAGGCTTCGGCCGCGTCAAGTTTTCAAGAAACCACGGAAAATGTGAAGCGGTGATACGACCTGCCGGAAGGTTCTTGTTTAGGGCTGCCATGATTGTTCTGGTGGTCATTTCGGCGGCCACTACCGCATTTGTCTGGCGGCTGGCGAACGGTCCGGTGTCGTTGGCCTTCCTCTCCCCACTGCTAAAACAAACCTTGAGTTTCGACAAGGCCGGATTTCGTGCCGAAATCGATGACACCGTATTGACGTGGGGAGGATGGCAGCGAACTCTCGATATCCGGGTTCGGGGCGTGCGGATCTTCGACGCCAGGGGCGAAGGGGTGGGCAGCCTTCCCGAACTGTCGGTGGAACTCAGTGCCCGCGCGCTTCTTCGCGGCATGATCGCGCCAACGGCGCTCGAACTGTTCGGGCCCCGGGCGAGCCTGGTCCGAACCGTGGACGGGCGCATCACCCTTGGCGATATCGGCGCAAACGGGAGGGATTCGCGAGCCGGCGCTATCATCGCGGCGCTGGTGGCGGAGCTTGCTCGACCGCCAGACGATCAAAGGGCCCTCGGATATCTCAGCGAGCTTGGCATTTCGTCCGCGGAAATCTTTCTGGCCGATGACCTGACGGGCAAATACTGGACGGTGCCAAAAGCCGATCTTGTAATGGCGCGCGGCGAGACCGGCATCACGGGTTCGGCGCGCGCCGCTATCGTGGCGTCGGGCCGAACCTTGCGGGTCGTGGCCCGGGGCGGCTTTGACAGTGCAAACCGGGAATCGACCCTCGAAATCGACTTTGCGGACTTTGACCCGACGGTGCTAAAGGGCGAAGCGGGGGTGCTCGACGAGCTTGCCGGTCTGGAATGTCCGATCAACGGCACCGTCAGATTGGAACTGGGGCAAGGCGGGAAATTAAAGACCGTGGGGCTTGAACTCGATGCCGCGGCCGGACGGATACGCCATCCACGCTTCTTTCCTGACCCGGTTCCCGTTGACGGAATTTCGCTGAGTGTGGCTTTCGATACCGATACGCGGCGGCTTGCGGTCGACAGTCTTTATCTCGCGTTAGGAGACGGCACGATCGAAGGGCAAGGGGCGATCGACCTTCACGACGATGGCCCCCCCGCCATCAAATTTTTCGCTGACGTCAGAAGCCTGACCGCCGAACACGCCAAGCGCTACTGGCCTGAGACTTTAGCGCCCAATGCCCATGAATGGGTGGTCAGAAATCTGGCGGCCGGTCGGTTTCCCGAAGGCAACGTACAGGTCAATATCACGCCGGAAATGTTTGAGATGCCCAAACTGCCGGCGGAGGCCGTCGACTTCAGATTCCGGTTCGAGGGCGTGTCGGCGCGCTATCTGCGCCATTTTCCCCTGGTCACCGGCGGGCGCGGCGTCGCACGGCTGACGACACATTTCCTCGACCTGACGGTACACGGCGCGCGAACGGGCAATGTCGAGGTTACCGGCGGACGGATGTTGTTCGACCAGATCCACCTCAAGGGCCGTCAGCAGGGGGATGTCGATGTCCGGCTGAGGGGGGCGCTCGCCGATGTTCTGGCGTTGCTGGATCACAAGCCGCTTACCTTCATCCAGCGTTCCAAAATAAATCCCGCCAGGGCGCACGGTGAAACCGTGACCAGTGCCAACTTCAAATTCCCGCTTCGCAAAGGCAACAAGCTGTCGGATTTCACCTTTTCAACGAATACGACGCTAACCGGCGGCTCGATCGAGGGGTTGTTGAAGAAGTTGGAAATCGCCAATGGCGAGCTTGAGATCGAAATCGAGGACAATCGGCTGGAGGCCAGGGGCGCCATCACCCTTAACGGCGTACCCGCCAATATCATTTGGACTGAAAACCTGCTGCGGCGAGACGGTACGCCGACGCGATATCAGCTTCAGGCAACGCTTGAGCCGGAGCAACTTACGGTTCTAGGTCTGCCGGGGGAGGGGTTTATTGAAGGGCCGGTATATTCCGAGGTGGATCTTATCGGCGCGGGCGCGAATATCTCGAAGGGCGTCGCCAGGTTCGATTTGCGCGATGCCCGGACGGCCAGCAAGGAAATCGGCTGGCTCAAGCCCGCCGGCGATGATGGCGGCGCAAGTTTTCATCTGCATACCGAGGACAAGCGGCTGGTCATCGATGATTTCGCGCTCAGCGCCGGCGGTCTGGACGCGACCGGAAACCTGCGCCTCGACGAAAATTATGGATTGAGCAGCCTGAATATCACCGCCTTGACGCTCGGCGAAACATCGCTGGGACTTCACGCCAGACCAAGTGACACAACCGGACTGGAGCTGGCGATTGAAGGGCATTCGTTCGATGCCCGTCCGCTCATCCATACACTGTTGCAAGACAGTGGCGGCGGCCGGAAGTTGCTGGCGTTCGATGCGACGGTGGCTGTCGATCGGGTGGTAACGGATGACGGTGTGACCTTGAAAGCTGTGACCGGCACCGCCCGCCACGTCGACGGCACATGGGACCACGCCGCGTTCAAAGGCAGCTTTGAGGCCGGTGGCGATTTGGAGATTTCTTTTGGGCACGCCGACAAGGGGCGTCAATTGTCGGTCATTTCAGATGACGCCGGCAGTGTTGTGCGAGGACTGGGAGTTTATGGCAATGCAGTTGGCGGTTCCCTGAGCCTTGAAGCCGGATTTGGTGAGGCCGGGTCGGATTCGCCCGTCCTGGGGGAACTGAAGGTTGAGGACTTCAGGATCGTTAATGCCCCGGTTCTGGCGCGGGTATTGACGCTTGGATCACTGACCGGGATCGGCAACCTGTTGGAGGGCGATGGCATCTCCTTCAAGCGACTGGCGGTGCCGTTCCGTCTTGCCGATGGGGTGCTCGCGATTGAGGATGGCCGCGCTCATGGGGCGGCGATCGGTTTCACCATCGATGGGGAGGTCGACAACAATCGCGGCGTCATGGACCTCGACGGAGCCATTATCCCGGCCTATACGCTCAACTCGCTTTTGGCGAAGGTTCCGATCGTCGGCCTCATTCTGGGCGGGCCTGACGGTGAGGGCGTCTTTGCCTTCACCTATCGGGTGTCGGGGGCACGGGACGACCCCAATATCGCGGTTAATCCGCTCGCGGTGCTGGCGCCAGGCTTCCTGCGGGGCATTTTCTCGGGCGGCCGGCGCCCCCGAACCGAGCCGCCTGAAGTCGAAGTCCCGCCAAAGCCGTAATCGTTCAAACCGGGCCGTAATCGTTCAAACCGGCCGGATCAGCGCGTGGCGCTTCCTGCCCGCCGATAATTTGATCAGGCCGTTTTCGCCGACATCGGCGAGGGTCACCGTCGCTTCTTCGCTGGCGACCTTTTCGCCATTGATCCGGGCGCCGCCGCCGCGGATCAGGCGTCGGGCTTCGCCGTTGGACGCGCACAAGTCGGCGCGTCGGAACAAGAGATAGGCGGCGACGCCCGGCTCAAGCTCGGACCTTGGCATGTCGATTGTCGGCAACTTATCTCCCGCCGCACCCTCCTCGAAGGTCCGCCGGGCGGTTTCGCCGGCGTCGCGGGCGGCTTGCTCGCCATGACACATGGCGGTGGCCTCGTTGGCGAGGATTTTCTTGGCCTCGTTGAGCTCAGAGCCTTCAAGCGCCGCCAGCCGCCTCACTTCATCGAGCGGCAAATCGGTGAACAGGCTCAGGAAGCGCCCGACATCGGCATCGTCGGTATTGCGCCAGAATTGCCAATAGTCGTAGGGCGAACACATATCCTCGTTCAGCCACACCGCGCCTTTCGCGGTCTTGCCCATCTTGCCGCCCGACGCAGTTGTGATCAGCGGCGAGGTGAGACCGAACAGGCTCGCGCCCTCAACCCGGCGGGCGAGTTCGACCCCGTTGACGATGTTGCCCCACTGGTCGGAGCCGCCCAGTTGCAGCACGCAGCCATATCGCTTGTAGAGCTCGACGAAGTCATAGGCCTGGAGAATCATGTAATTGAATTCGAGGAATGACAGCGACTGCTCCCGGTCCAGGCGTAGCTTGACGCTGTCGAAGCCGAGCATGCGGTTGATCGAGAAATGGCGGCCGAAATCGCGCAGAAACGGGATATATTGCAGGTTGTTCAGCCAGTCGGCGTTGTCGACCATGATCGCGTCGGTCGGCCCGTCGCCGAAAGTCAGGAATTTCGCGAACACTTTCTTGATGCTGGCCATATTGGTGGCGATATCATCAGCGGTCAGCAGCTTGCGACTTTCGTCACGCCCCGAGGGGTCGCCGATCAGGGTGGTGCCGCCGCCCATCAAAACGATCGGCTTGTGGCCTGCTCTCTGGAGGTTCCGCAGCCAAAGAATCTGAACCAGGCTTCCGACATGCAAGCTGGGCGCGGTGCAATCGAATCCGATATAGCCGGAAATCGGGCCCGATCTCGTGATTTCATCCAATCCTTCCAGATCGGTGCACTGATGGAAAAATTGCCGGTCAACGATTGTGCGCAGGAATTCGGACCGCAGCTCTGTCATGACATGTCTCGTATTTGGTATTAGTGATGGGCCCGATGCCGACAATTGGCCGTTGATGTAACATAATCGCCTGGAGGCGACAACGCCGCTGCCCGAACGCGGAGTGCCGATAACCGAATTTGCCGAGAATCCTTATGCCTGAATTGAAAAGTCCCGCCGCATCCGCCCAATTGACGGCCCTGGGCCTGATGAGCGGCACTTCGCTCGACGGGGTCGATGCCGCGATTGTCCGAACAGACGGCAAAAGCGTCGCCGAACTGGGGCCGTGTCGCACAACGCCGTTTTCCAGGGAATTACGCGGCCTGCTGCGCACGGCCATCCAGACCGCGGCACGCATGAAAGCCCCGGATTCAATGCCGGAGGCCATTCGGGAGGCCGAACTCGCGGTGACCGACTTCCATGCGGATGCCATCCAGAAGCTTCGCGCTACAAGCAACTTTGACCTCGAAGGGATTGATGTCATCGGCTTCCACGGGCAGACGATCCTGCACAGGCCGGAGCGGGGCTGGACGTGGCAGATCGGTGACGGCCGCCGGTTGGCCGAACTCACCGGGATCGATGTCGTATGCGATTTTCGCTCAGCCGATGTCGCGGCCGGGGGGGAGGGCGCTCCCCTTGCGCCGCTTTACCATCAGGCGCTGGCCGGGTCCCTGGTATCGGGCTTGAAGCCGCCACAGGCGTTTCCGGTCGCCGTGCTCAATATTGGTGGCGTCGCCAATGTGACCTGGATCAGCGGTTCAGATGCAAATGCCCGGATTCTGGCCTTCGATACCGGCCCCGGCAACGCCCTGATCAATGACTGGATGACCGCCAATGCCGGCGAATTGTTCGATCGCGACGGTGCGACCGCGGCCCAGGGCCGTGTTGACCAGCGGGTGCTGACCACCCTGCTCGATCATGCTTTCTTCGGGAAGAAACCACCGAAGTCGCTGGATCGGAATGATTTTTCAATCGGGGCGGTTGGGGGGCTTTCGATCGCCGACGGGGCGGCGACACTCACCGAATTCACCGCCGCCGCCGTTGCCGAGGGGGCGAATTTTTTTGCCGAACCGGTCCGGCAGTGGATCGTGTGTGGCGGCGGACGCCACAACAAGGCCCTGATGGCGGCGCTTGCCCGGCGTCTGGAGGGCGACGTCGCACCGGTCGAGATATGGGGCTGGCGCGGCGACGCCCTGGAGGCCGAGACTTTCGCTTTTCTTGCTGTACGCAGCCTAAAAGGTTTGCCGCTCAGCCTGCCGTCGACAACCGGAGCCCGCCGCGCGATCACCGGCGGCGGGCTGTTTCCCGCACCCTAGGCCGGAACCTGTAGTCGGCTGTCGAGGTATTTATCGACCGTGCCGATCAGCTCGTCGATCCTGTCGGCGAAAAAGTGGTTGGCGCCCTTGATCCTGGTGTATTCCACCGAAATCGCCTTCTGACTACCGACCTTCTCGGCGAGCTTGGCCACCGATGCTTCGGAGACGACGTCATCGGCGGTGCCTTGAACGATAAGGCCTGAGGACGGGCAGGGGGCGAGGAATCCGAAATCATACATATTGGCTGGCGGGGCCACTGAAATGAATCCCGCGATTTCCGGGCGCCGCATCAAAAGCTGCATGGAAATCCAGGCGCCGAATGAAAATCCGGCGATCCAGCAATGCGGGGCATTCGGGCTGAGGGTTTGCAGCCAGTCCAAAGCGGCCGCGGCATCGCTCAACTCGCCGGTGCCGTCATCAAATGTGCCCTGGCTGCGGCCGACGCCGCGAAAATTGAACCGGAGTGTGGCAAATCCGCGCCGGGCAAATACATGAAACAACTGGTACACAACCTTGTTGTTCATGGTGCCGCCAAACTGGGGGTGAGGATGCAAAACGATCCCGATGGGCGAGGCAGGGCCTTTTCCTGGAGCATACCGGCCTTCGAGCCTCCCCGCCGGGCCATTGAAAATTACGTCAGGCATGTTTCACTTCGATAATGCAAAAATTTACTAACAGCTTGTTTTGCAACGCTCTCACTCTCGGATTTAACTTGATTTTATTGCTCTCAGCGACCCCATTTCCCGCACTTGCAGTGTGGTAAAACTTGACTGTAGCAGTCAGGAAATATATAAACCGGTGGAAGACAGCATGACATATATGGCTGCGAGCTGTTCGATTTTAAGTGGCGATTACCTGAGCCCCAAGAATTAAGCATCGTGCTCGCTTATAACACAGTGCTCACAGGATTTGGCAAGCACAACATGACACTTTCGAAAAGACTCAGCCGCGACATCGACGCGGCATTGGCGCGGGATCCGGCCGCGCGGTCCCGGGGTGAGGTGATCTTCGCCTATCCAGGTTTTCATGCCGTGCTGATCTACCGTCTGGCCCATGCATTGTGGGTTAGAGGCTGGCGATTGCCGGGGCGCATGATTTCCCAGCTTGGCCGATGGCTCACCGGGATAGAGATCCATCCCGGCGCGACCATTGGCGGCGGTTTCTTTATCGATCATGGCATGGGTGTTGTGATCGGCGAGACAGCCGAAATCGGCGAGGATGTGACGCTGTATCAGGGCGTGACGCTGGGCGGCGTCTCGCTGGAGAAAGGCAAGCGGCACCCGACGCTCATGGATGGTGTAATTGTCGGGGCGGGGGCCAAGGTGCTGGGTCCGATCACGCTGGGGCATTGTGCCCGGGTCGGCTCGAACGCGGTGGTGGTCAAGGACGTTGCCGAAAACGTAACGGTGGTCGGGATACCCGCCAAGGCGGTGCGTCCACGCAGCACGGCGGATTCTGAGGAATTTTGTCCCTACGGCACCCAAAATGGAGATTTGCCCGACCCGGTGTCGCGCTCGATCAATGCTTTGCTCAATCACGTTCAGACGCTGGCTTCCAAGGTCGAAAGGCTTGAGCAAGAGCTGGAAACGCAAAAGAACGATGAAATGGCCGCGCTCGGTCAGACCGGACCGGATGAAGAGCTTGGCCTGGGTGAAACGGTCAAGGCGCCGCGCCGGTAGCTGGTTTGGGACCTTGGAGGAGCCAGGTTATTTTAGGCTCCAGAGTTGAGGAAAAGAGGAAGAATTCCGTGAAACTGAGCACAAGAGGCCGGTACTCCGTGATGGCGGTAATTGATCTCGCCATGCATCAGTGTGGCAAGCCGGTGACGTTGGCGGAAATTGCTGAGCGACAGGAAATATCGCTGTCTTATCTGGAACAGTTGTTCGGCAGGTTGCGTCGAGCCGGTCTGGTCAAGGGGGTGCGTGGCCCGGGCGGCGGATATTTGCTCAACCGGTCGGCGGAGACCTGCCGGATTTCTGACATTGTCATGGCGGTTGACGAACCACTTAAGGCGACCCGGTGCAAGGCCGGTTCGCCGAAGGGCTGCCGGGCGGACCGGACCCGTTGCGTTAGCCACGACTTGTGGGAGGAACTGGGCAATCAGGTCTACTTGTTTCTGAGTTCGATCACCGTGGCCGATGTCCTCGAAAACCGGGTGCTTGGACGGAGCGGGGTTTTTAACCCGGTCGGACAGCAGTACATGGATCGCGAGGTTGCGGAACTGGCAAGCGACAAGGGCCTGGCGAAGTCCGTCGCCTGATTATTCAGGCCTGACTGTTCAAGGTAGAATAATCCGATGACGAGGGCAGGGGTTTACCTCGATTACAATGCGTCCGGGTTGGTCAGGCCGCAGGCGGCGGAAGCTGTAGCCGACGCATTGGCGCGCGGTGGAAATCCGTCGTCTGTCCACCAACTTGGCCGGGCGGCGCGACGAACGGTCGAGCAGGCGCGAGAACAGGTGGCGGCCCTGGCAGGGGCCGAACCCAGCCAGATAATCTTTACCGGGGGCGGCACCGAGGCCAACAATCAGGCCATTCTGGGCGCGGCGGTTTCCAGGGTCATTATTTCGGCGATCGAGCATGATTCGGTCCACGAAATGGCATTTGCCGGCCCGTTTGAAACCGACGTCGTCCCGGTCAATGGCGACGGGGTGGCCGATGCCGAGGCGCTGGCCCGTCTTTTGACGTCCGGCGACGAGCGGCCCACCTTGGTGTCGGTCATGCTCGCCAACAACGAGACCGGGGTGATTCAGCCGGTTCAAACGATTGCCGAAGTCGCACATTCGGCCGGGGCGCTGGTTCATTGCGATGGCGTTCAGGCGGCCGGCAAGATAGCCGTTGACTTCAAGGACCTCGGCGTCGATATGCTGAGTTTGTCGGGGCACAAGATCGGCGGGCCTCAGGGAATCGGCGCATTGATCGTTCGCGCCGGTCTGGATCTGGCGCCGCTTCTTCATGGCGGCAAGCAGGAGCGGGGCCATCGTTCCGGCACCGAAAATGTCCCCGGGATTGCCGGATTTGGGGCCGCGGCCAAAGTGGCGCGCGAGAGTTTGGGTGAATTTACCCAACTGGCCGCGCTGCGGGACCGGCTTGAAAGCCGTGTTCGGGACTTCGCGCCCGATGCGCCGGTTCATGGAGCAAACGGTCCCAGGCTACCCAACACCAGTTGCCTGTCCATGCCTGGCGTTTCAAGCGAGACCCAGGTGATCGCCTTCGATCTTGAGGGAATCATGGTCAGCGCCGGGGCGGCGTGCTCGTCGGGCAAGGTCCAGGCGTCGGGTGTGCTCACCGCGATGGGGGCGCCGGAACGCGAGGTCGAATCAGCGGTGCGGGTCAGCCTGGGTTGGGCGTCCACCCCAGCCGATGTCGACCGGTTTGTCGCCGCATGGTCGGCGCTTCATGAAAGATTGTGTTCCGGCGAGGCAACACCGGCGGCCATGCGCAGCGCGTGCCATGGCTGATAATCCCATGGAGCCCGAGGTGAAGCTGCCGATTTATCTCGACTATCAGGCCACCACGCCGATCGACCCGCGGGTTCACGAGGCGATGAGCCCTTATCTCACCACGATGTTTGGCAATCCACATTCGGTCAGCCATTCATTTGGCTGGCAAGCGGAAGCGGCGGTGGAAAAGGCGCGCGCTCAGGTGGCGGCGCTGATCGGGGCGGAACCGCGTGAAATATTTTTCACTTCGGGCGCGACTGAATCGAACAACATGGCGCTCAAGGGCGTGGCGCGGTTTTATCGCGCCCGCCGGGACCATATCGTTACTGTCGCCACCGAACACAAATGCGTGCTGGAGTCCGCCCGCGCGCTGGAGCATGAGG
>JBHHWG010000056.1:0-18808 GCA_046756385.1 Sphingomonadales bacterium
CGAGCTTCAGGATCCCGAAGATTGCGGCAATCGCGTCAATCGATTTGTGCAAATAAAGGCCGACACGGTCGCCCCGGCCGATGCCCCACCCGTGAAGCCTGTCCCGGAGGCGATCGGAAAGCGCGTCGAGCGCGGCAAACGTGATCTTGCGCCCGGCGGTTGGGTCGACAATGGCGATGTGACCGGGTCGTGCCCGGGCGGTAGCCGTCAGATAGTGATGGAGGGAGCACCGCAGCGTCATCGCGCGCCACCTGCTATTGCTTGGACAGGACGAAATTCGTTACGTCGGCGATCGTGTTCAAATTGGCCGGGTCCAGTTCGTGGGGCTCGGTCTCGATGCCGAAACTGTCCTCAAGGAACGCCACCAGCCTGAGCGTCGCGAGGGAATCCAGGACGCCGGACGTGATCAACTCCGTCGAGCTCGTCAGATTATCCGGATTCTCGCCGGGCAGAAATTGGCTCAGGATATAGTCCCTGACCGTGAGCGTAATCTCTTCCATACCCATTACCACTCCGGTTTTCTCGCCAGTTATCGGTAACGCACTCAATTACAACTATATCTTCCGAACCGTCATTCAAGTCATTTCCCGGCGGCCTGCCCGCGACCCTTGCGGCGGCTTGGTCCGGAAGCCGTCGGCATGGGTCAGGTTTCATGCTACAATGATAGCAAACTAGGCGTGCATTCGCGCTTTGAATATCATTCGACGGCTGGTTGCGTGGTAAAGTTTTCCGGTCTCAAAAAACAGGTGCCCGTCAACAAGGAAGCGAGTTGGGAATGTGGATCCGGTCCATCATTGTGGGCCTCGTCGTGGGAGGCGTTCTCGGTTTTTCCGGACCGGCTTCGCCGGACATGCTCATCCGCCTCAAGAACGGCAAGATAATTCGTCTGCCCTATGATTCTCAGGATGTGGAGACGGTCGTCTTCGTGGACGACAGCGGCAAGGAAATTGAGCTCAAGCCGGATCATCCGCGTAAAGCCAGTAGCCCCGAGCCTGGCGTATCAGCCAGAAAACCCACCACCGCCTTGCCCCTTCGACCGGGACTTCCGCCCTGCCCGGTCGATATTTGCGTGGGGGATATGTGGTCCGACGGCCTCTCCCATACCGCCGATCTCAAGCGAAGAAAGCGCCATCCGTTGCCCGACGGCGCCATCATTTATATCGCGCCGGGGCGGTATCAATATTCCGAACGCCATCACTGCACGGTGATTTATGGCAACAGGCTGACTATTCATGGTGTCTCGGGACCTGACGGCGGCCGGCCCCACATCTTCACCAGACCCGAAATCCGGAGCCACCGGAAGAGTCTGTGCGGCAAGGCGTTATGGGTGATCGGCGGCAACGACGTGACGGTGGAGAATCTCGTATTCTCCGGGGCCCATGTGGCGGGCGACAACGGCGCTGGCATCCGGCTTGAGGGCATCAACCTCACGGTCCGCAACAGTTTGTTTTACGAAAACGACATGGGCATTCTCGGTGGGCCGGGCTGTAATCCCAATAAGGTCGACCAGCGAAACCGCGACAGCTTCGTGCGCATCGAGGGCAGCACATTCAAATTCATGCGCAGTCACAATTTTTACGTGCTGTGTGTGGGAACCTTGTATTTTATCGACAGCATCACGGCGGCCAATGGCCTGCCAGCCGATGCCCGCCATGACCTCAAGGGGCGGGGCAAAATACTGGAATTGGGCGGCAAGCACCTGTTCAAGTCGGTGTCCCATAACGTGGTGGTGGAGAACAGCAAGTTCCTCGACACGTTCGAGGATTACGCCGGTCATTCGAGCTTTTTGATCGACATGTCGGGTTGCGGCGACATCCGGATCGCGAACAGCCTGTTCATGCAAAATTCGCGAACCGATAACCGCACGGCGCTAATTCACATCGGGACTCGCGGTTGCGAGGATGCAAAACAGGGCGATGTCCCGATCGAAATATCGTACCGCAATCAGAACCGAACGGTGCGGCGCGAGGTGTTCTCCAATATCCGGTTTGAGAATAATCGGTTCGACGATGAAAAGGGCCTGCAAAGTTTCGTCAAGCTGCGGGCCAACTGGCCGGTCGTGGCCGCGCATAATACGATTAACGGCAAGCAGGTGGGTTTGTCGGACCTTGTGAGTGTGGTCATCAAACCCTAGGGCAGGAGGGTATGGGGGCATTTTTCCTGGTGCGCGGGAGTGAGCGGTCGACAGTTTCAACCGTCACGAGTACGGCCAGAAAGCTGTTTGAAAAGCAGGGGTTCGAAGCGCCAAAAAGCCTCGTCACAGCGCATGCCGAACTGCTGCTGTTCCCGAAGCAGGTGGCGCCGGTCGCCAATTATTATGATGGGGGAGAAAACGAATTTTGCGCCGCGACCGGCACCTTCATTTATAAAGGCCAAATCGGGACGCCCGCGCTGAAGGCATTCCATGCGGACTTCGATCCCGCTCGTATTCCGCTGGGCGGCATGTATGGCGCGTTCTGCGTGATCGTCGCAAAGGCGGGGCGGCTGCATCTTTTTACCGACAGGCTGGGGGTTTATAAGGTCTATGTGGATTCGGACCGGCGCATGTTCTCCAGCTCGTTTCTGGGCCTCGCCGGTGCCCTTCGCCGACGGGTGATTGAACCGCGAGCGGTCTACGAATATGTGTTTCAGGGGGCAACCTATGGACAGGCCACGGTCTTGCAAGGCATCGAGCAAGCCGACTGCGACCAGGTTTATCATATCGGTAAGCGGCTCACCTGCAGTGGCGCGCCGAGGGCTCTACCCGTCGGCTTTGAGCACGGATCCATCGACTTCCATCTTGAACGGAACCTCGAAAATCTCCGCCGATTTTACCGAACCATCGCGCGGTGCTTTCCGGGCGGCATCGATACGGCCCTTTCAGGCGGATACGATTCTCGTTTGACGCTGGCCCTGTTGCGCGACCAGTCGGTATCCGCAAAGGTGCATGTCTATGGCGGGCAGGGGGACGCGGACGTTCGTGTCGCCCGGAACATCGCATCGGGAGAAGGGTTCGAGCTTGTCCACGTCGACAAAGGCGGTTGGCCCCGACCGGCCCCCGCCGGGTTCGCGGATATCGTTGACCGGAATTTCCAGGCGTTCGACGGCTATCCCGCCGACGGTATTTTCGATCCGGGGGCTGATCTTGAAACCCGCCGGTCGCGATGTCGAAACGGTGAATTGATGCTCAATGGCGGTGGCGGGGAGGTGTTTAGAAACTTTTTCTATTTGCCGAACCGCCCGTTTTTGGCCCGACACCTGGTGTGGGCGTTCTATTCAGGCTTTGATCCGCGAACCTGCCGGACGCGCTATTTTTCCGAGAGGGACTATTGCGGGGGCCTCTCGGACAAGATCAAACGGGTCCTTGGCGTCGACAACGGTATGCTGACCCGGCCCGAGATCGAGCTTTTGTATCCGATTTTCCGGTGTCGGTATTGGATGGGGCGCAACAATAGCGTCAACAACCGTCTGGGACCGGCCCTGACCCCGTTCATCGACCACCAGGTGGTCGGCGATGCGGTTAAAATACCCCTCGAATATAAGAACTACGGCTTGTTCGAGGGCAGGATGATCCGCGCGCTCGACCCGAAACTCGCCAGCTATCCGTCGGCCTATGGTCATGATTTCGCATCCGGCCCGACGCTTGGGCATAAGCTTTACGACCTTGCGACCCTTTGGCGGCCGGCGCCGCTGCGCCGCTACGCCTATCGTGTTCAGGCGCGTTGCAAGCCGTGGCGCCGTCCATTTTGGCTGGAGCCACCTTATTTGGACGCGGCTCTGCCCGATGGCTTTCCGGTGATGAACCGGTTTTTCGATATGAACGCCTTAAGGGACCCGACCCAGCTCGCCCGCGCCGCGACGCTGGAATATCTGTTTCAAGCGTTTAACGCCGATCCGCCCGAGACTTGAGCGGCATTTGCCGGTTTGAGGAGGCGGCGAATTTGACCGGGCGTGGCCGGTGTGCCGCCCACGTCGCCGAGAAAATAATCGAAATAGCGCTCGAACCGGTCAAGAAACCGGCCGAGTTCGGTGTCATCCCGGACATAGGGGGTGCAGCCGGGCATTAATGACGGACTGTGATAGGTGAAGACGAGAACCCGCTGTCCGGCCTTCAGGAGCGCTTCGGTCAGACGGCGGTGTTCGCCAGCCGTAATGCCTTCCGGGGTGAGCCGGATCCGTTCAAACAGCCTTGTCCGGGCCAGAATGCCGGGGAGGTGAACAGCCTGCCCCGGCCTGCCGGTGGCAAGGCGGTACAGGCCGTTGGAGAGTCCGGCCAGCAAACCGCAATAGGAAACACTAAGCGGAATTTCCAGCAGTTCGTGGTTGGCCCCGAACCAGTAGGGCGAATTGCCGAGGCGCGAGAAGTCCGGGCCATCCTGGTCCCTGAAATCGCTGCGCGGAACCACGCTCATGTCTACTTCAAAGCCGAGTTCATCAAGTATTTGCGTCGTTGCCCGGCCCACACCGTACCGCCCGGCGCGATAGATCGTGGGCCGCACAGCAAGATTTTCCTCGATGGCCCGAACCAGGTTTGAAAGTTTCACACGCTCAAGGCCCGGCGCAAGATTGCCAGGATAGGAATTGCGCCGCTTGACGGTCTCGTCAAACGGTGGATTGACCCAGGGATGGAGGTGCGCGCCGACGACACAGCGATCATCGGCGAGGAAATCCCTGAGCGGCTGATAGCCGTCAGGCTGGCTGGCGACCGGATAATCGACCAGATAAGTGGGGCGAACGCCGTATTTTTCGCAAATTTGCTGGGCTTTGTCCTGACATCGCATCGCGGCGACGGCGGTTTCGGATCGCGAAAGCGGCCTGGCCCAATCGAACTCCTCCTCAGTGTCCACGACTACAATGAGAAACGGCCCGGAATTCGCCGGGAAAACCGCTTCGATATTGTCGAGGGAGTCGAGCATCTCAGTGTTCCGGCAGCCGGTAGAGCAGGACATTGCCTTTGTGATTGTTGTAACCGGCAAAGACATCGCTCTCCTTGATGTAAATCCACTTGCTGTAAATCCGGTGCGAAGCCTTACTCGCGACCGGTGAGGCCGCCGTGTCCTCAAACGTCTTGAAATCCAGTGTGTCCGGATCAATCGCGTAGACATCGGATTCACCGCACCACATGACATAGAGGTCGCGTTTGGTGTCGTGGTCGATACCGCCCTGGAAGCAGTTGCCGACCCCGGTCCGGGCTGTCAGCCCCTTGTGGCTGATTAGTTCGATGATCGGGCCGAAGCGGCCGCGCGATCGGTCGATATAGGTCAGCCCCTGGCGGCTCAGCTGGACAAACCGGCGTCGCTTTTCATCCATGAAGCCTGAGCCGTCGCCCGGTCTTCCGCTGCGCAGGGGGGGCTGGAAAGTCTTCGTTGACGGATTGAATGCGGTTATTTCCCTGTCGCCGATGACCAGGATTTCCCCGGTCACCTTGTCGAACGCGGTATAAACGAAGCCATCGGCGGTGTAGGGGAAATGCTCGGTCCACGTCAAGGTAACGAGGTTGAATTCCCACACCCGGGCCGGCGCCTTGGTACGTCGTGCGGTCGGTGCTCGCTTCCGGCAATAGCCGCCCCGGCGCGTGAAATACCAGATGGTGTCGGTAGTCGGTGCGTAGATCAGACCGTCATAGGTATGGATCGACGGGGGGCCATCCTGGGGCAGGCGGCAGCTGTCCAACGAAGTGTCGACAAGCGGGCTTGGTTCCGTCAGGCGGGTCCATTTCAGGCTCGTGAAGTCAAACCGGTAAACCTCGTTGCCGGAATAGTCCTGATGGCCGCCGCCGTGAAAATACCAGTGATGGCGGTTATTGTCGTAGGCCGCGCCATTCCAGGAATCGATCACCCCCCGGGGCCCATTGATGCCGCCGTTTTCGGGTGCTTGATCCCGCGTCGCCAGAACCGTGCTGATTGATGAATTCGGGATTTGCGACCACCGGCCCGGTGTCATCCGGCCGCTGATCGCCTCCAGCGCGCTGAGGGCGCCGTTGCCCGTATCCGTGGCGAGGGCGGCTTGGCGACTGTCATGGGCCTGCTGCGAGGCGCCTGGTTCACACGCCAGCAGGATTGCCAGGAAGGCCAGGGAAGGCGCGGCTTTCAGTCTGGTCATGGCGCTGAGCCCCGTGCCCTGTGTTTGGTCGCTCTACCCGCCGCAAGCCTGGCCAGCTTGGTGAGCGCGCCAATGTTCCCGCGCCTGAGTTCATGGATCAGGCCGCGAACGAAGGCGGCCCTGAACCCCGAAATGCGACGGTTCAGATATCTGGTTTGTGGTTTGGTCAGGGAAAACAGTTCGAGGATAAATTTACGATATCCGATTTCATCATGCAGGAGGTCGAGATAGTTGTCCGTTCCCCATCCCGATCCGGAATAGACATTGACGCCTTTGCCGTAAGTGCATTCGCTTTGCGCCGAAAACGCGAACCGCGCGCCGCCGGTGCAAAGGTCCAGCCAGAAAATATAGTCTTCTCCCGCCATCCGGAATCGTTCCCGAAATCGTTTGAGTGGGAATTTGTGGAAACGGTAAACGACGGTCGAGGTCCCGATCACATTGCCCATCAATATTTGATCGAACATATCCTTCGTGTATCCGTAAACCGGGCCCGGTCCATCCAGCTTCTCGTGCTCGGCCAAGTCAAGGCGATGGGCCTTGTTGAAGGCGGTTTCCCCGGAGCCCAGTTGATAGTGATCGGCGAAATAGCAGTCATATCCCTTGTCGAGCGCCGCAATAGCATTACGCAGATGAGTGTCGGTCCATTCATCATCGGAGTCGAGGAAGGCGACAAACGGGGTGTGTGCGGGCAGGCTGTCAAGGGCGGTGTTTCTCGCGGTTCCCGGTCCGCCGTTGGTTTTTTCGATGATGGCGAATTTGTCCGGCCGAGCGTCGATCATCGCTTGCAGTTCCTCGCGCGCCGGAACCGGCGAGGCGTCGTCCACCACAACGATATGGTAGTCGTCGAAGTCCCTCTGCTGGAGCGCGGAACGGACCGCCCGCGACAGAATGCCGGCGGTCTTTTGAAAATACGGGATAACAACGGCGACGTGATGATTATCCATGCGATCCGCCACGAATCATGAGCTCCCATATAATGTCTTCCATTCCCGAAAGTCCCTCCCCAGCATTGCGGACAGCTCTTCGGTCTGATCCCGTTGCGGGCCTCTCAGGAGCGTAATGACTTCGTCCAGTTCGACGGACGATCGATTGACTGTCTTTTCGGACAGGTTCCTGCCGGCGGCGCGAATCCCGGCGGGGATCACTGGTCCCAGAATATCCCAAACGCGGGAGTATCGAAATTGGCGAAGGACCCCGACGCCGCGAGCCTGAAGCACCGCCTTTGGCGTCACATTCGCCCGATGGCCGATATTGGGCGGGACAAATGTCGGGTCGACCCCGAGCCAGGCGAAAATATCGTGAGCAACCGCCAACGGGGAGGATTTCAGGGCCTCAAAGGTTAGCGTCCTCAGATTGGCCGCGCCAAAGAGTTTGAGATAAGGTGCAAGCTGCAAGGCATAATGGCTGACCTCCCGGTAATGCCGATCCTGCCTGATCGCGGGCAGGATTTCGCGGGCTTCAGAGTGCAGGGCGGCCATGTGCCAGTAATGGCTGATCGTTCGTTCGACGGGATCACGCATGATGTAAATGATCCGCGCCTCCGGGTTAAAACGGGCAATCCTCTCAGCGACGCCGGTTATGCGCGGCAGTTTCGAATAATTGGTGCTGGCTTCGCCGATGATCCGGGCATCTCCCGCCTTGCGAAACAGCTCAAGATAGTTCTCTTCGGCTTTCCAGTAGCCGCGTTTCTCCATCTGCGGCCAAATTGAACGCAACTGCGCCCTGGCCACGAAGTAGCTTGGCTCCTTGGGAAACGACATGAAGATCGACGGGTGCGCGCCCAGATATGAATGGAGGGAACTGGTCCCCGATTTCATCGCCCCGATAATGAATAGATTCGGCCGTGGACTGGACAACATGGCGACGGCGTTCCCGGTCAGCTAAATGTGCCTGCTTAATTTCGGAAAATGAATGCCAAGCCTTCTTCGAAGCGGCAATGATACTTCCATCAGTCGGTCGACAAGCCGAAACAGGAGCGGCAACAGCCGCAGGGGACCCCGGTACATCCTGCGGTAATTCGCCCTGTCCATCGCGGCGGCGGTGACTGATTCAAAAACCAGAACCTCGAAAGCGGACATTTCCCGCTTCCATCGTTGCACGTCCGACGGGCGTGGCGGCCGGGTGGTTTTACGGTGAATATCCTTTTCCCAGGCCGCGATGTTACGGTGCGCTTGCTGATGGAAATCCATCATTTTCGGGTCGAACGGCAGGCTCAGGAATTCACAGATTCGGGTTAACTCATCCTCCGGCGACGTCACAATGTCTTCATAGGCCACTTCCAGGTACAGCCGGTCCGGGAGGCCCCGGCCCTGCTGCATTCCGGCCAAAACATAGTCTCTCCAGAAACAAGCCGTGGCCCGAACGGATGATCCTCGCCACTTCGTCTTTCGCAAGGATATGGACACGTCTCTGCCGTCCCGGATCACGTGGATGAATTTTGCCTCGGGAAACAGGCGGTGAAGGCGGGTGATCTCCCGGACATATTCGGGTGTTTTGTCGCCCCAACGCGGGCCGCTGTCTTCCGTGGCCACGAGCTGAAAAACCGCTTCAACCAGTTGGTCCAGCCGTGGTTCTGTCAGGCCGGTTAGCGCGTCAAGGAGAGCGCCATTCGGAATGTCCCAGTCCTTCCAGCGCTCATGACCGACAATCAGGCTATAGGCTTGGCCGACTTGAGCGGGGCTCAAGGGGCAACCGATCGGCAGTTTGTCCATCAAATCAGACAGGAACCATGATTCACGCGGAATTGTGACCCGCCTGTGCTCGTTTAGCATCAGCCGGACCAGGGTCGTTCCCGATCGGGCCGCGCCGACGATGAAAAAGGGAAGCCGAATTTCGTTGCGTCGGGCAGGGGACATGATTTGCAACCATTGTCTGCCACCATGGCGACCGGCTGTGTCACGCTCCCGTTCCTGTTCGTTTCGACCAGTCAGGTGCGCTAGTGACGATGGACCAAGCCATGGCGCGGAGGATATGATACTTTTGGTTACGCCGAATATCAAATATTGGGCTCTGTGCGGGGAAGACAAGGAATTCTTCCAACTATCCAGGCCGTGGCGCTCAATATCGAGCGCCGATGGGAAATGCATAGGCGAAAGTGATGAATATCACTATCCAGGACGTCCGAAATCGGCTGGAGCGGGACGGACTGTCCCTGGCCAAGAAAGCCGTTCAGACGGGAAAGCGGATTCTGAAAGGCGTGGGGCCAAGGCAAGTCATATTCGTGTCCGGCGTGCAGCGCTCGGGAACCAACATGGTGACCGATGTACTGGCCCGAAGCTTCGAGACCGACGTCTTTAACGAAAACCACCCACGGTCACATCATGATTTTCAGCTCCGCGAGGATGACGTCATTCGCGAACTGGTTGCCGGCTCAAAGGCCCGTTTTGTCGTATTCAAGGTCTTGTGCGAGGCCGAACAACTAGGCCGCTTGCTTGACGAGTTCGCCCCGGCCAAGGCGATCTGGTGCCTTCGGCACTACAATGACATGGTCAACTCCCACCTGCGGCTTTGGTCCGGCTGTCCGGCGACGATTGGAAAAATTGTGGAAGACCCAAACAGCGCCGGCTGGCGCGGCAGGGGGATGTCGGCCGAGACTCGCGAACTGGTGGCCAGGATGCATAAGCCTGAGATGAACGACGCGTCCGCGGTCGCGCTGTTTTGGTATTTCCGAAATATCTTGTTCCTTGAGCAAGGTTTCGACCGGGACGACAGGGTTCTCGCGATGGCCTACGAGGATCTGGTCACCGGGGCGCGAACGGAGTTCCGGCGGCTCTATGACTTTGTCGGTCTGAAATATTCGCCCTGGGTGAGCAAGAAGGTCCACGCGCGGTCGATCGCCAAAAACGCGGCGCCCGACATCGAGCCCCGGATCAAGGGGCTGTGCGACGCAATGCTGGCACGCTTGCGCTGTTGATTTGCGCCACTAGTGAGATTGGCATGAAGATACTTATCGTGTCGGGGTTTTTTCCGCCGCACGCCCCGCAGGGCGGCACCCGCATCAACAGTTTCGCCAAATATATACAATCGCGCGGTCATGACGTCCGGGTCATTGCAGCGCTGGATACCAGGTTTCCGCCGCTCCTCAGTCCCGGGATTTCACCCGACAGAATTATTTATGCGCCGTTTTCGCCGCCGTCACTGCGCCGCCGCAATCAAGAAAGCCGAAAGGTCGGGAAAGGCGCGACTGCAATATCCGATCAGGTCGCCCGTCCGCAAGCAGGGCACCCCCGGTCCCGGCTGCACCGGTTTCTTGGCGAGACCCATGACAAACTCATTAATCTTCCCGATCGGCACATCTGGTGGCGGGGCAATGCGATCGCCGCGGGGCGGGCGCTAATGGAGCATTGGCGGCCGGATATTATCTACGCCAGCGCGCCGCCGCACAGCGGGTTATTGGTGGCCGCAAGCCTGAGCAGGGAATTCCCGACGCCCTGGATCGCCGAATTCAGGGACCTTTGGGTCGATCATCCCTATTACGATGAGCCCGTATGGCGGCGGCTGATTGAAAAACCGCTGGAACGACGCGTGCTGAAAAGCTGTGCCGGTTTTATTACCGTCACCGAATCCTGGGCCGAGCATTTAAGGATCGTGACGGCAAAACCGGTGGCGCTGGTATTGAACGGGTTCGACCCGGACGATTATCCCGCCAATCCGGACGCGGGGCCTAAAACCGGCGCCAAGCTGACGATTTTGTACGCCGGAGCCTTGTATCAGACCAAGCGCGACCCGCGGATGCTTTTTGATGCGATGCGACGACTCGGCGAGCTTTCCCACTCGGTCAATACAATTTTTTACGTCAAGGAGGTGGAGCTTGTAAGCCGGCTGGCGCGGGAATTCTCGGTGGAGCATTGCGTGGAGGTGCGCGGCATGGTGCCGCGCGGCGAAGTGATCGAGGCGCAGCGCCACGCCGATATTCTGTTGCTGTTGCGCTGGGACGATCCCCGCGAGGACGGCGTAATCGCCGGCAAACTATTCGAATATATTGGCGCCGGCCGACCCATATTAAGCGTGGGGTCGGTGCGCGGCGAAGCGGCCGACATGATCCGCGATCATGGTCTCGGTGTTGTTTCCAGCGATCCCGAAACCATCGCCCACCAACTTAAGGTCTGGCTGGAATTGAGGCAAGGCGGGCAATACTTGCCGGCGATTCCCGACCGTGTCCGGGCGCGCTTCTCCCGAGTGGTGCAATTCAGGAAACTGGAGCAATTTCTCGCCAGCCGGATTTCGGCCAGCGTCGTCCAGTGTTGACCCGCGCGAGCTGTTACTCCCCACCTGTCGGATATTCGACGATCATGGTGTCATAACCCTTGCCCTTGCGCTTGATGAACCACCGAAAGGAATCCTGGATCGGGTAATAAGCGACCGCCGCATAGGGCGAATTGCCATCACATATCTTGTTGGGATCATTTCCGTAGGCATAATCCCATTTGGTGGGATGCCAATTTGTATATCCGTCTCTTGCGAAAGCCTCGCCGTCACTCCAGGCCCATTTTCCGCTAGAGCAATCGAGGTAAAGGCCGATCCAACTTGCTTCGTCGGGCCTTAAATTCTCCATCAGGAAAAAGTTTACGCTTGCGCTTTTGACTTTGGCGAGTCGCCCCTGGACCCCCTTGAAAATCTTGGCGCGGGCAAACCGTTCCATTTCAAACCAGCGTTTCTTGCCGCCCTCGCTTTCATGGGCCCGCACCAGCTCGAAATAGCTCCTGGTCTCCGGGTTGTAAATCGGTTTGCCATAAAGGCCCTTGGCCCCGGCCGAAGCAACGATTCCGGCAACGAAAATAAGGCTGAATACAAGGCGAAGCATCGATGCAACTCCTTTGTCCAACCACCCGCACGGCTGGTTGCAAGTCTATACAGGAATCATATCATTTTTCGGCCTCCCGGACCATCAGACTGACACCGGCCGGCCCGTGCGGCTTGCTTTCCGTGGCCGGTGTTCCCAGAATACAACCTGAAAGCGGGTGTTCGACGGATCTGACAGTTGAGAAATCTGGCCCGATCCATGAAAGAAAATGTTCGGCAGGTGCTCGGCAGGCACTTCGGACGGCGCAGCGCGTCCGCTGGTAATATCGAACCTGATTTCTCGCTCGCCCAACTTGTTGCGGCTTTGTCGCGCGAATATCCATTAATCGACCAGGCCGCGGCCGCTGTGGCTCGTGGCGATGAGGATCAGGCGAAAGACTGCCTCGTCCGCCATTTCAGCGAACGCCAGGCACCAAAATTTTTCTTCGATAGCGCCACTCCGCCGGATGCGGCTACCGTTATCGCGGCCGAATATCCCGCCTGGAAGGAAGGGGTTTTGAGCCGGGCCGAGCAGATGCTGACCCGAGGCGCGCCCGTATACGCGGATGTGGCGGCGCCCTTGTCAGGCGCATTCGACTGGTCGCAAACGGTCCAAAAATCGCGCCGGGATTTGCTCTATCAAGTGCGCCTCAATCGCTTTGCCTTCGCGCCGGTGATCGCTTTGGCCCAGCTTCACGGCGCGGACACTCGAAACCGGCTCCGTCAAATCCTCGATGGATGGATTGGCGCGGTCGGCAGCGATGCGTATCAATCAAACCTGGTGGTAATAAATCGGATCATCGCGCTAACCTGGACGCTTGCGTTGCTCGCCGGTGTAAGGGCAGGCGAGCCCGGTCTCGAAATAACGATCCTGTCGATCATCGGGGCCGATGCCCATTTCCTGGCGGACGGCGCGGGGCGTTCCGCCCCCAACAACCACCTGCTCGCCGACGGTTTCGGACTATGGTTTGTGGCAATTTTATTCCCGGAATTTCTGGGCGCGGACCAGTGGCGGGAAAAGGGCGGGGAAATCTGGTTGCGGGAGTTCAAGCGCCAGATATATCCCGATGGCGCCAGCTTCGAGCATTCGGTGCATTATCACGAGCTGGCATGCGAAATGGCCGCCGGCTATGTGCTGTTGTCGAGAGCCAATGACGTCGAGCCGCCCGAATGGGCGGTCGATCGCCTCGAGCGCATGCTGGCGTTTCAAATGGCTCTGGCGCCACCCGGCGGACGGCCGCCGGCGATCGGCGATAGCGCCGAGGACCCGCTGTTTCCCCTGGACGCGGAACAAGGCTGGGGGAGCGGGGCCTGGCGCGAGATTTACCGGGCGCTATTTGCCCCGGCGACCACGCCCGCGCCCGTTTCCGACCCGACTGTTGAGCGCGGCTTCTGGCTGCTTGGGGGCCGTCTGGCCGGGACGGCAAGCGAAACCGCGCCGGGGCCGGGTTTCCGGGACTTTCCCGATGGCGGATTTACCGTTTTTTGCCAGCATGACGGACGCGACCGTCTGGTATTCCGCACCGGCCCGTCGCCGCGAATGACCAGCTTCGTCGGGCACCTGCATGCCGACCTGTTAAGCGTTTATCTGATGGTCAATGCAAAGCCCGTGATCGGCGAGGCCGGGACATTCAGCTATCGCTCGCAAAAGCCCGGCAACCCAGACGCCGGGCCCGATTGGCGCGGCCATTACATGGGTCCGGCGGCGCATAACGGCCTGACGATCGAGGGCTGCGATCCGCTCGGCGAACGAACCGGCGATTTTCGCGATGGCGTTCTCGGCTCGACGGTGCGGCGGAATGCCACTGAGACCGGATCGGGGTTGGCTTGGGTCGAGGGCGAGAATATCGGCGACACCGCATATGCAGGCCACCGGCGAGGGGTCATTCACGTCGTCGGGCACTATTGGTTGATTTACGACCTGCTGCCAGAGGGGACCCGAGAACAAACAGCAGTCCTGGGCCTCCAGCTTGCCCCGGATTGCGAGGCTAGCGCGAACGCCGCGGGTTCCGTTTACGTCAGCCGTCGCGGCCGGGGCATCCTGCGGATCGCCACGGACGGATTGTCGACGGCTCGTATCTCGAAGGGGGCGGTCGATCCGGTCGCGGGTTGGGTTTCAACAGCTTACGGCGCTCACGATCCCGCCCCGATGCTGCGGTTCGGATTCAAGGACGGGGTTCGCTGCGCGGCCACTCTGTTGTTGCCCGGCGGTGAAGAGATGGGCGCGCGGTGTCAGGTTGAGGTCCTGCCCCGCGAGCAAGCAGGCTTGCTTTTCAAAATCCGTCATGGCGATTTTGAGGAACTCGTTGCGGCAAATCCCGCGAAATCAGGCGTTGTCGTGGACCAACTGACGTTCGACGGCGCCATTTTGTGGCTGCGAAAGCGGGACGGCAGGCCGGTCGCGACGCGCCAGGTCGGCGGAGACCTTCTGTCCTGGCCCGACATCTGATGACAGACGGCCAGACGATATACCGGCATATGGTCAGGGGGTCGGCCTGGGCGCTGGCGATGCGCTGGGGCCTGCGCGCCATGGGGTTTGTGAGCATCGTCATTCTCGCCCGCCTCCTGAGCCCCGAGGATTTCGGGGTGGTGGCCATGGCGTCCCTGGTCATCGCTTTTCTCGAAACGTCGACCGACATGGGCGTGTCGCAGCTTGTAATCCGGGAACCCGGAATCGGCCGCGGCTTCATCAATACCGCCTGGACGTTTCAGATTTTTATCGCCGTCTTCAACGCCATTGTGCTGGTGGCGATAGCGCCTTTCGCCGCCCACTATTTTGACGAGCCGCGAGTGACCACGGTGATTTATGTGCTGGCCGTGGCCGGGATCATCGCCGGTGCCAGTAACATCGGCATGGTGCTGGTGCGAAAGGAGCTCGATTTCGCCAGGGATTTTCGCTTCACCATCTATCGCCGCGTGATCCGATTTGTCGTGGTCGTCTCGGCCGCCTATGTAATGCGCAGCTACTGGGCGCTGGTGATCGGGCTGGTGGCGGGTCGTGTCGCCGGGTTCGCCCTGAGCTACCGCATGCATGTGTACCGCCCGAGGCCCTGTCTGACCTGGGCGCGAAAATTCTGGGTGTTCTCCCTGTCGATCATTCCGCTGCGGATCGCCAAATTCCTGAACAATAAGGCCCATACCATCGTGGTCGGTGGATTGGGCGATACCGGCCAACTGGGCAATTACCATATGGCGGCCGAAGTGTCCTCGATGCTGACCAACGAGGTTGTCATGCCGCTGGGGCGGGGCCTGTTTCCGAACTACGCCAAACTCGTGCAAGAGCCGGATCGGCTGCGGCAGGTTTATCTCTATGTCCTGAGCGTCATTGGACTGCTGTGCTTCCCAATGGGGTTTGGGCTGTCGGTGATGGCGCAAGAATTTGTGGCCGTGGTTCTGGGCGATCAGTGGGTTGGCGCGGTGCCCCTGGTGCGCTGGCTGGCGGTTTACGCCACCGTGGCCGCCATCGTTCATTTGATGAGCGGGCAAATATTAATCGTCTCGGGCCACGAGAAGGCAGCCGCGATCCTGGCCTGGATTCGGCTGGCGATATTCGTTCCGGCGATCGTGGCGGGCGCGAGCCTGAACGGGGCTGAGGGGGTCGCCATGGCCGCCACCGGCGCGACCATGGCGCTGGTTCCCGTGGCGGCCTTTGGATTGAAATCGAAACTCGCCTTGCCCTACGGCCAACTGGCGGGTGCGCTTTGGCGGCCGCTTGCGGCGGCGGGCGTTATGGTCGCGGCGCTTTTGGCGCTTGATATCGGCGCGAATGTCCTGGGCGGTTGGGCGCTGTTCGCGGAAATAATCGTGGGCGTCGCGGTTTACGTCACGACCCTCGGCGCATTCTGGGGCGTGGCCGGAAAGCCGGAGGGACCCGAAAAAATCGTCGCTTCGTTCGCGGTCGCCAAATTAAGCGCGAGATTCCGGCGATAGGCGTTGGTGGAAAGTGCTCTATATAATTAACAATCGGCGAAAATCCGTCGCGTGAGTTCTCGAGTCGTTTGCATCGCCCGGCAGGATACATCTGACCATGCTGTTTATGCACATTGGGCTCCATAAAACCGCCACCACGTTTTTCCAGCAGTCGGTGTTCCCCAAGTGGCGCGGCATCGAATATCTGCCGTGGCCGAACCTGGAATATTTCGTGCGGCTGGAGGAAGGGAAGACCTACCTGGTGTCCCGCGAAGGGATGTCCGGGACCATGTGGGCAAGCCGCGCCGAGCGGGACATGTGCATCAAACGACTGAGCGAGATGTTTCCCGATGCCCGAATATTGATCAGTTTTCGTAAGCACGACGGATTTATTTCGTCCGCGTATCGGCAATATCTGCATCGCGGCGGCGTCGGGAGTTTTCAAGAGTTTTTCGATCTTGAGGGGGATGCCGGATTTATGAAGCAAGAGGATTTTGTCTTCCGGCACAAAATCGAATCCGTCGTCCGGCATTTCAAACGGGAGCCGTTCGTGTTCATGCTTGAAGAGATCAGGAATGACCTTGCGGGCCTCCTAAGCGACATGCGGCAATTTATCGGTGGCGCCGCCCCGGACCCGCGCGAAATCATCATGGCGCGCCATAACAAGGGCGTTGGCAGCGAGGCCGGAAAACTCCTGCGGCGGTTGAACCGCTGGACCCGGTCGGAACTGAACCCCGATGGGCGTTTTCGGCTCAATCAGGGCCTGTTCGCCAAACTGAAAATTACGCCGCGCCATCTTTGTCAGTATTACCTGTCGGCCCTTCCCGATCGCGGGTTCCTCACCGCGATCGACCGGCAGCGGATCGACGCCTTGTACGCGGATGACTGGAAATACGTTCTGGATCATATTGCGCGCCGCCGCATCGGCGCCGGTGAGCATCACAAGCCGGGGGTTCCATCCGCCGCCGCATGGGGATGATCAATATGAATCAAACCCGTTCCGATGCCGTTGCAATTCCTCCCATTTTTCTTTTCGGCTTTGAACGAAGCGGCACCACGCTGCTTTCGATGATGGTTGGCGCGCATCCGGAAATCGCGGTCCCGCTTGCCTGCGCCGGGCTTTGGTATCGTTATTCTGGTTTGCTCGCCGATTATGGCGGTCTGAAGACCCCGGGGCATGTCGAACAGATGGTGGATGACCTGCTGGCCGAGGAGCGGATTGGTCTTTGGGACGTTCAATTTGATCGCGCCGATCTGCTTGACGGTCTGCCGACAGCAAGCTTCGCCGCCATAATCGAGCGATTTCACCAGGCTTACGCCCATGCCAAGGGCAAGGATCACTGGGCTAACATCGAGATCGCGACCCTCATTGACATGGATGTCGCCCATGGCTGGTTTCCCAACGCGAAATTCGTTCACATCGTGCGCGACGTTCGGGATGTGGCGCTGTCGCACCGGACCATGCCGTTCGGCGCATCGAATATCGGCGAGTGCGCGGAGCGGTGGGCGAACCGGCTTCATACCAATCTGAAAATGGGCAAAATACTCGGCGAGGATCGATATCTGGTGGTCCGTTATGAAGATCTGGTGCTCGAAAGTGAGCAAACGCTTAAGCGCATGTGCGCCTTCATGGGGGTCGAATATTCGTCCCGGATGCTTGAATATCCGGACATGGTCGACGCCAAAATACCGGATCACCGCCGGTGGTTATGGCCCAGTATCAACCGGCCACCGGAAAAATCAAAGACTTACCGGTGGAAATCCGAAATGACCAGGGCCGAGCGCATCGTCTGTGAAGGCGCGGCCGGAAAAATGTTGCGCGGTCTGGGCTACGAAACCTACGATCGAGTGCCCCGAAGCCTGGCCGCCCGGTTGCTGGAGTTGGGGTGCTTCCTCGGACGCGGCGGCAGAATGCGGCGGCTCGGGCGAAGGCTGGGACTGGGTACAGAGAGTAAGTTGGAACGCGAGTGGCGGCGGCGCGGCCGCACCTACGGCCGTCGACAAAGGCAAGCCTTTGGCTCGTTGGTCGCAAACGGGGTCTATGGCCAGGATTTCAGGCATTCGGACGAGGCGGAGGCCTTTTTCGTCGCCTGCATGCGCGCGTCAATCGATGGGATCGTTTCCGCCAAGCGGCTCACGGTGCTGGAATGCGGATGCGGCACCGGAATCTGGCTCGATACCCTGCGCCGCAAATGTTTGACCGGCAAGGCAGGTCCGCACGCCCTGTATGGCTTCGACATCACGCCGGAAATGGTCGAGATCGCGCGTGAGAAAATATCCGACCATGCGCCCGCCGGCCATTTGCGGGTGGGCGACGTGATCAAGCCCAATTCCTATGACTTCGGCGCGTCGGGCCGATCGTTCGATCTTATTTTCGCCTATGACGTAATACAGCAATTGCCCCGGAAATTGCAGTTCGAGGCCTGCACCGCACTCTTGCAGCATCTGGCCGCGGGCGGGGCCGCCGTGATTTTCGATAACGACAGCGCGTCGCCGTTCGGGCGCAAAATGGGACGGAAGAAATTCCTGACCCGCTATCTGGGGCTGGGATTGGTTCCGCGCTATTATTGCAACGCCAGATATCCGCCGCTGGCCAAATTCGCGAGCAGGATAGACGCCATGCCCCAATTCTCGACCACGCTGCGGATCGCGCCGGACGGGCGCAAACGTGCCTTGATTGTACGATCAGCAAGCCCCACGACGGCGTGACGATGGAGCCGGGAATGGCAATGCCGTTTTTTGTTCTGGGCGCCCAGCGATCCGGCACGACCATGTTGCGCCTGATGCTCAATAATCACCCACGGCTGTGCATCCCTCACGAGACCGGATTCCTGACCGTTTTCCAGCGAAAACTGGCGGAATACGGGGATCTTCGGGTGGCGGAGAATGTCGCTCGGTTGCTTGATGACATTGCCGATCATCCGCTCGTCGTCAAGGGCCGGTTGATTGCGGACAAGGACAGGATTCTGGCCCATCCCATCACCGGCTTCGCTGACCTGATCGACGCAATTTACCGGGAGTACGCGGCGCGCTTCGG
>JBHHWG010000057.1:0-18559 GCA_046756385.1 Sphingomonadales bacterium
TGCCCTCCTGAAGGCTGTTTGCGATTGATATAAAAGTCTAGGGAGACTAGCTAAGATAGACTAGATACTAGACTGTCAATCGATACTACAAGGAGGCGCCGGTTGCAAGTTGGAAAGCGCTTCCCGCGCGGTTTTTTTGGGAGGCGTCAACACCCAGCCATTTTATCGACCGTGCCCGGTCGTTCCCATCGTCGCTTTAGCCCTTGAACCTGTAGTAACAACAGGCTGTACGTATCAGTGGGGCAGGATATCCGGGCAATATTTGTTCGATTCGACAAATTTTTGATCATGTATTTGGGAGCTGGGAAATGAGAGACCGTGGATTGTTGACGATCGGAATCGTCGGTACCGCAATCGCCGCCTTGTGTTGCTTCACGCCGCTGTTGGTCGTGCTGCTGGGTGTGGCCGGGCTGTCGGCCTGGGTCGGCGGGCTCGACTATGTGCTGTTACCGTCCCTGGGGCTGTTTGCCGCGATTACGCTTTACGCTTTGTTTCGCCGCCGTAACGAAACCAGGACCGGCGCCGCCGATTAAGGATATACCGTGAACGAAATTGCAAATCCCTGCTGCGCGACCTCCGGCAAGGCAGATAACCGCGACGATTTCGACCTGGTCGTGATCGGGGCTGGATCGGCCGGTTTTTCAGCCTCGATCACCGCGGCGGGGCTCGGCGCCCGGGTGGCTCTGATTGGGTATGGGGCCATCGGCGGCACCTGTGTCAATTTTGGGTGCGTACCGTCAAAAGCGCTGATCCGGGCCGCCGAGGCTTTGCATCATTCCCGGTCCGCGTCGCGTTTTGCCGGCATTCGCGGCGGGGCCGAACTTGTGGACTGGCGGGCGCTGATTGCGCAAAAGGACGAGTTGGTGAGCGATCTGCGGCAGGCAAAATATCATGACCTCCTGCCGTCATACGACAATGTCACCTATATCGAAGGCGCCGCCCGGTTGACGTCTGAGGACGTGGGCGTGGCCGTGGCCGTGAACGGCAACATGGTAACGGCCGGCAAGATTATAATCGCCACCGGATCCAGGGCGGCGGCGCCGCCGATTTCAGGCATCGCCGACATTCCTTGTTTGACCAGCCGAACCGCTCTGGCGCTCGAACAGTTGCCGGCTTCGTTGCTGGTGATCGGCGCGGGCTATGTCGGGTGTGAGTTGGCCCAGATGTTCGCGCGCGCCGGCGTGGTGGTAACGCTTGTGTGCCGAAGCCGGGTGCTGCCGGACGCCGAGCCTGAAATCAGCGAAGCTTTGGCCGGTGTTTTCCGTGACGAGGGTCTGACCGTGATTACCGGCGCCGCCTACCGGGCAATCCACCAGGAAGACAACCGCGTTGTCCTGGAACTCGATGGCGGCGAGCGGCTGACGGCCGAAAAGGTCCTGGTCAGCACCGGGCGGCGGCCTAACACTGACGGCCTCGGCCTGGGCGACGCCGGAGTTGCGTTGGACGAGCGCGGCGGCATTCTGGTCAACGACCATTTGCAGACCACAAATCCCAAGATCCATGCCGCCGGCGATGTCACCGGCCGCGACCAGTTCGTATATATGGCGGCCTATGGGGCCAGGCTCGCGGCAGAAAATGCGCTTGATGGCAATCGGCGGGTTTACGATGCCTCGGCCATGCCGGTGGTGACGTTTACCGACCCTCAGGTGGCTTCGGTGGGTCTGACCGAGCAGCAGGCGCGGGCCGAGGGCATGGCGGTCAAGACCACGGTTCTGCCGCTCGATTATCTGCCCCGGGCCCTGGCGGCGCGGGACACCCGCGGCCTTATCAAACTGGTGGCCGACAAGCAGACCGACCGGCTGCTCGGCGCCCATGTCATGGCGCCCGAGGGCGCCGACAGCATCCAGACCGCCGCGCTGGCGGTTCGGCACGGGTTGACGACGCAAGACCTGGCGGACATGATTTTTCCGTACCTGACCACCGTCGAGGGCCTCAAGCTCGCGGCCCAATCCTTCGACAAGGACGTCACAAAACTGTCTTGCTGTGCGGGGTGAGCGAGAAAAAGTTTAGCGGCCTTGCCGGCTTTAAGTGCGGCTTTCGCGGTTCGGTGAAACAAAAATTGCGCAGTTCAAACGGATTGCGTATAAATCAAAAAGATTTCGCGGGCGGGCCTTTAACAATCCTTAACCTTGCGCGGCTAGACTGGCGGCGTTGTTCAGCCAAACGGGACGCCTTTATGAGCGGGCAGATGATACGGACAGGGGAGCTGACGGGCATGATTGAGATGCGCCCGGGCTTTCGTTCGGCTGCCCGGCTTGCGATTGCGGCGGCGTTTCCAGAAAGTCATTTGCGTCGACTTAGCTGCCCCTAGACGCCGGCCCACGGATTATCGCGGCCGTTGTCTAGGGGTTTTCGACCGGCGTTTCGGGTTCGAACAAGCTTAAGGACAGCAGCAAATGACCACGCGAGAATCATCGGCCATGTTGGGCGGTGCGGACCATGTCCGCGCTGACGGCCAGGTTAAAGATCAAAACCGCGACCAGATAATAATATTCGATACCACCCTCCGGGATGGCGAGCAGTCGCCCGGCGCCTCGATGAATCTGGGCGAGAAGCTCAAGGTCGCCGAACAGCTTGAGCACATGGGCGTCGATGTGATCGAGGCGGGCTTTCCGATTGCCTCCAACGGCGACTTCCAGGCGGTCAATGAAATCGCCAGAAAAATCAAGCACTCGACGGTGTGCGGTCTGGCCCGCGCCGGACGCAAGGACATCGACCGCGCGTGGGAGGCGCTGGCCCCGGCGGCGCGGCCGCGCATTCACACTTTCATTTCCACCAGCCCGCTGCACATGAAATACAAGCTTCAGATGGCGCCCGACCAGGTGCTCGAAGCGATCGCGGACAGCGTTGGCCATGCGCGAAACCTGTGCGACGATGTGGAGTGGAGTTGCGAGGACGGCACCCGCACCGAGCATGATTTTCTGTGCCGTTCGATCGAACTCGCAATCAAGGCCGGGGCCACCACCATCAATATCCCCGACACCGTGGGCTACACGCTGCCCGATGAGTTCGGCGCCCTGGTCCGCATGATCCTTGAGCGGGTGCCCAACATCGATCAGGCGATCGTCTCGACCCACTGTCACAATGATCTTGGGCTCGCGGTGGCCAATTCGCTGGCCGGTGTCGTAAACGGGGCGCGCCAGGTCGAATGCACCATCAATGGCCTTGGCGAGCGTGCCGGCAATGCCGCCCTTGAGGAACTCGTGATGGCGCTGCGAACCCGCAATGACCTGATGCCGTTCGAAACCGGAATCGTCACCGGGGAGATCACCAGGGCCTCCCATCTGGTCGCGGCGGTTACCGGATTCTCCGTTCAAAACAACAAGGCGATCGTCGGCGCCAACGCCTTCGCCCATGAATCCGGCATCCACCAGGACGGCATGCTCAAACATGCCGGGACCTACGAAATCATGACCCCGGAATCGGTCGGGCTGAAAAAGTCGACCCTGGTGATGGGCAAGCTGTCAGGCCGCCATGCGTTTCGGGAGAAACTAAGGGACCTGGGATACGACCTGGGCCAAAACGCCCTCCAGGACGCGTTTCGCCGTTTCAAGGATCTGGCGGACAAGAAAAAGCAGCTTTTCGACGAGGATATCCTGGCCCTGGTCGATGACGAGCTGCTGCGCGGCAACGACCGCATCCGACTCGAATCGCTGCGAATCGAATGCGGCTCGATGGGATCGCCAAGAGCCGAACTTTCCCTTGAAATAGACGGTGAAAAGCACGCGACAGTGGCGACGGGGGATGGGCCCGTCGATGCGATCTTCGGGGCGATTAGGGCTTTGTTTCCTCACGATGTCGCGTTAAAACTTTATCAGGTTCATGCGGTTACCGAGGAGACCGATGCCCAGGCGGAAGTCACCGTCCGGCTTGAGGAAAACGGCAAGACCGTCAACGGGCGCGGTGCGGACACAGACACATTGGTGGCTTCCGCGCGCGCCTATGTTAATGCGCTGAATAAGCTGCTAGTAAAGCGAGAGAAAAACGCGCCCGGGGCACTATCGGCTTCGGGATAAGGGAATTGGCGCCCGATCGGATCGGTCTGGAACAGAGATTCGGCGGGAAATGAGGCGGTAGTGAATGTTTTCCAAATTTCTCGGCATGCTGTCGTCGGACATGGCGATCGACCTGGGTACAGCGAATACCCTGGTTTACGTGAAAGGCCGCGGCATCGTCCTCAATGAGCCATCGGTGGTGGCGCTCAAGAGCGAACGGGGCAAGAAACGGGTGCTCGCCGTCGGCGACGCCGCGAAGATGATGCTGGGACGCACTCCGGGCAACATTGAGGCGATCCGGCCGCTGCGCGACGGCGTGATCGCCGACTTCGAGGTCGCCGAGGAAATGATCAAGCACTTCATTCGCAAGGTGCATAATCGACGATCCTACACCCATCCCAAAGTCGTGATTTGCGTACCCTCCGGTTCGACGGCGGTGGAGCGCCGGGCGATCCAGGATTCAGCCGAAAGTGCGGGCGCCCGACAGGTTCAACTGATTGAAGAGCCCATGGCGGCGGCAATCGGCGCCGGTCTGCCGGTGACCGAGCCCACCGGTTCCATGATCGTGGACATCGGCGGCGGCACGACAGAGGTCGCGGTTCTGTCTCTGGGCGGCATTGTCTATGCCCGGTCCGTGAGGGTCGGCGGCGACAAGATGGATGAAGCGATCATCGGCTATCTAAGGCGGCATCACAACCTGCTGGTTGGCGAGGCGACCGCCGAGCGCATCAAAAAGGAAATCGGCACCGCCTGCGTGCCTGAGGACGGCGGTGGTCGGGAAATCGAGGTCAAGGGACGAGACCTGATGTATGGCGTGCCAAAGGAACTGACGATCAATCAGTTGCAGATCGCCGAGGCCTTGTCGGAGCCGGTCGGCGCGATCATCGAGGCGGTCAAGGTCGCGCTTGAGCACACCGCGCCGGAACTGGCGGCGGACATTGTGGATAAGGGGATCGTATTGACCGGCGGCGGCGCCCTGATTGGCGATCTGGGTGCTATAATCCGCGAATCGACAGGCTTGGCGACTTCGCTGGCGGAGGAGCCATTGTCCTGTGTCGCGTTGGGCACCGGCCGGGCGCTGGAGGACGAGATCCTCAAGCATATCCTGATCGAAAATATTTGATCGGATCCCGCTTTTTGAAAGCATTTTCGGCCGCGCATTGTGGCTGTGAAGCCCGGGGATTGGCTTGGGCGCACGGTTGAAAGAGGGGAATCGGGTTGCGAGGCAGACCAGGCAGGGCGACACGGTCGCCGGCACCGGCCAAGGTGCTGGTCGGTCGTTTGTCGCTGCTGTTCCTGTTTGTTCTGGCGCTTGTCCTGCTTTTCCTCAGCCGGTCTGATAATGCGGCGGTCGATCGTTTCCGGACGGCGGTCATGGATGCGGTGACGCCGGTTCTGAGCGTCCTGTCGCGGCCGATCGACGCGTTCCACGATGTCGTGGAATGGTCCGGTGAAGTTCTTTCCGTTCATGATGAGAACCGAAAACTTCGTGAGGAGAATGCCCGCCTGTTGGGGTGGGAAGCCACGGCGCGGCGGCTGGAGCGGGAAAATCAGCGTTTTCGGGTGCTGCTGGGCGTTCGAAGTGAACGGGCGGTGCCATTTGTCACCACGCGTATCGTCGCCGATTCTGGCGGGTCCTATGTTCGCGCGGCTCTTCTGAGCGCCGGGTGGCGGGACGGGGTTCGGAAAGGTCAGGCCGTGGTTGACGCCCAGGGTTTGGTCGGCCATATCGTTACCGTTGGCCGGGGCTCCGCGCGCGCCCTGCTGCTGAGCGATCTTAACAGCCGAATTCCGGTGGCGCTGGAGACCAGTGGCTATCATGCGATTATGGCCGGCGATAACAGCGCGTTGCCGCGACTGAGCTTCCTCCCCGTCGGCGCCAAGGTCCTTCCGGGCGACCGGATCATGACGTCGGGCGATGGCGGTGTTCTGGCGCCGGGCATTCCGGTTGGCCAGGTCGTGTCCGTCGACGGCGGCACGATCAGGGTCAAACTGTTCGCGAATGCCGATCGGTTGGAGTTCGTGCGCATTCTGGCATATCGAGCGCCGCAAATCGAAAACGAAGAGTCCGCCAGCGAGGGGACGCGGTGATGGGGCACGCGGCGCGGCGCTGGAAGGACGAAGTTTTTTTACCGGCCTCGCCCGTATTGTCGTGTCTGGCGATGGTGTTCGTGATTGCCATGCCCTACCGAATTCCAGGATTCGCGACGGTTATGCCCCAGCTTCCGCTGATTGCGGTATTTTATTGGGGTCTGATGCGGCCCGATCTGCTGCCGGCGGCGGCGGTATTCGCGGTTGGTCTATTGAATGACATCGTTACTGGTGGCCCGCTGGGGCTGAGTGCGATCGCCTTGATGTTGGCGCGCGGCCTGATCGTGAGCCAGCGCCGCGTGTTCCTGGGTAAACCGTTTATCGTGGGATGGTGCGGATTTGCCATCGTCGCGTTGGGCGTGGGCATCCTGGAAGGATTGCTGGTGGCTGCCTATTACAAGGCTGTTCCCAGTTTGGACCCGGTTCTGGTCCGGTTTCTGCTGACGGTGGCGGCCTACCCCGCCGTGGCGTGGCTGTTGGCCCACCTTCGTGTGTCCCTGTCGAATGTTTGAGTGGCGGCCGGTTTGCTGAACGAAAGTGAGCGATATAGGGCATTTTCCCGCAGGGCGGTGCTGCTGGCGGGCGGGAAGGCCGCGCTGCTGACTGCCCTGGTCGGTCGCATGTATTATCTTCAGGTGCTTGAGGCCGACCAGTATGAAATGCTGGCGGAAGAAAACCGCATCAATCTGAGGCTGTTGTCGCCGCCCAGAGGACGGATCTTCGACCGTGCCGGTGAGCCGATAGCCACGAACAGACTGCGCTACCGCATCGTGCTGATCCCGGAGCAAGCCAACGATGTCGAAGAGACCCTGGCCGCATTGGGAAAGATCATCAAGCTGACCGAGGCCCAGCGCCGGCGCATTATCAAGAAGGCGCGGACAGCCAAGAGCTTCTTGCCGATTACGGTGTCGGAAAACCTGTCATGGGCCGAGTTCGCCGAAATCAATGTCAATACGCCGGGCTTGTCGGGTGTGCAGCCGGACGCCGCGCCAACCCGGGATTACCCCGACCGTGACTTGTTCGCTCATGTGGTCGGCTATGTCGGCGCTGTATCGGCTGATGAAGCGGGCGACGATCCGTTGCTGACCCTGCCCGGCTTCAAGGTTGGCAGAAGGGGGATTGAGCGGACATTCGAGCACAGGCTTCGCGGTCGCGCCGGCAACAGCCGGGTTGAGGTGAACGCATTCGGCCGGGTCATTCGAGAGGTGGCCCGGCAAGACGGCATTTCCGGCGAGGACGTCGTGCTCACCATCGACCGCAAGATCCAGGACTTCGCGGTCAAGCGCATGGGCGCCCAAAGTGCCGCCGCGGTGGTGATGGATGCCCATTCGGGCGACCTGATCGCGATCGCCTCGACGCCGGCTTTCGACCCCAATGCTTTTAATCTCGGCCTCAGCCAGGAATATTGGCAGGGCCTGCTCGATGATCCGCGAAAGCCGCTCATGAACAAGTGCGTCGCGGGTCAATATCCCCCAGGCTCGACTTTCAAGATGATCGTCGCCCTGGCGGCGCTGGAAGCGGGGGTGATCAGCTCCGACCACCAGGTTTTCTGCGGCGGGAAAATAGAATTCGGCGACACTGCGTTTCACTGCTGGAAAAAGCAAGGCCACGGCCGGCTTGGCGTCATGGATGCGATCGCCCAGTCGTGCGACGTGTATTTTTATGACATCGCCCGGCGTACAGGCATCAGCCGAATCGCGTCCATGGCCAGGCGGTTCGGGCTTGGCGAGGCAATTGGAATCGAGCTTGATGGCGAGCGGTCGGGCCTGGTGCCGGACAAAGAGTGGAAGCTCGCGACCCAGGGGGTTCCGTGGCAACAGGGCGAAACACTGATCGTGGGGATTGGCCAGGGTTCCTTGCTCGTGACGCCGCTACAGCTCGCGGTGATGACGTCGCGGCTCGTGAATGGTGGGCTTGCCGTGAAGCCGCGGCTGGTGCGCGAAGTTCAGCAAGCCGGCAACAACGGATCAGGCCCCGAGCCCATGGGGGTCTCGGCGCGGACTTTGGATCTGATGCACAAAGCGATGAATCTGGTGACCAAAAGCCCGGGCGGCACCGCCCACGGATCCCAGGTCGTGCGGCCGGACTTTTCGTTCGGCGGCAAAACAGGGACGGCGCAGGTGCGCCGAATTTCCAAACAGGAACGCGAGGCGGGGCTGCGCAAGAACGAGGAAAAACCGTGGCAGGAGCGCGACCACGCGATGTTCGTCGGTTACGCTCCCGCCGAGCAGCCGCGTTATGTCGTTGCTGTCGTGGTCGAACATGGCGGCGGCGGGTCCAGGATCGCCGCGCCAATTGCCCGCGATATTCTGGCCGAAACTGTTAAACGCGATCCTTCGGCACTGCCCGAATTTACACCTCCGCCCATTAAGCGGTCAGGGGAAGGCGAGGTCTAGGCCATGGCCGAACACCGCATATTCGTCAACGAGCGCGCCGAATACAGCCTGACGCGTAAACTGACTGAGATCAACTGGGTCTTCGCCGCCGTTATATGCGCCATCGCGGCAACCGGGTTTTTGATGCTCTATTCGGTCGCGGGCGGTGAATTGAGGCCGTGGGCGCTGCGCCAGATAATCCGGTTCTGCTTCGGCATGATGTTGTTTGTGGCCATCGCGGTGGTTCATATCGAGCACTGGTTCCGCATGGCCTATCTGCTTTATTTCCTGGCACTGGCGCTTGTTGTGGCGGTGGAGATCCTGGGCCAGATGGGGATGGGCGCGCAGCGATGGATTAATCTGGGCCTGTTCCAGGTCCAGCCTTCCGAGATTATGAAGATAACGCTGGTGCTCGGTCTGGCGCGCTATTTTCACGGGATCGATCTGGGGCATGTCACCAGGCTTCGCACTCTTGTGGTTCCCGGCATCATGATCGCCGCGCCGGTTGCGCTGGTGATGGGTCAGCCTGATCTCGGGACCGCTCTGCTGATGACGCTGGGGGGCGCGTTTATTTTTTTCCTGGCCGGGGTGCGACTGCGTGTCTTCGGCGCCGCGGTTGCGATGGCCGTGGCGGCGATACCGATCGGCTGGCAGTTCTTGCGTGACTATCAGAAGGACCGGGTCCTGACCTTCCTCAATCCGGAGAACGATCCGCTCGGCGCCGGATATCACATTCTTCAATCCAAAATCGCGTTGGGCTCGGGCGGCATCGGCGGCAAGGGGTTCATGCAGGGCACCCAAAGCCATTTGCACTTTCTGCCCGAGAAACATACCGATTTCATCTTTACCATGCTGGCTGAGGAATTCGGCATTACGGGCGGGCTGTTGCTTCTTGGGCTTTACGTGATTGTCCTGATCTATGGCTTTGCCTTTGCGTTGCAAGCGCGCAACCAGTTCGGCCGACTTACCGTGCTTGGCATCACCTCGACCTTTTTCCTCTATCTGTTCATGAACATCGCCATGGTGATGGGGCTGGTGCCGGTCGTCGGCGTGCCGCTGCCGCTGGTGTCCTATGGCGGCACATCCATGCTGACCCTCCTCATCGGCTTCGGCCTGGTTATGAGCGTCCACATCCACCGTGACGTCACGATCTCGAAAGCCGGGATTGTGCGTTAGAGCACTCGTTATAATTCCGATTTCGACGATTGAAGCCATCGACAAGGGCGCGAAGCTTTGTTATATCGTGCGCCAGCGCACGACGCGCGGGTGCGGGCCGTTAGCTCAGTTGGTAGAGCAGCTGACTCTTAATCAGCGGGTCCGGGGTTCGAATCCCCGACGGCCCCCCAATCCTTTCAAGGTCCGAACCGGAGACATAGGTAACAGAATGTACCTAAGACATGGGTGACAAACTCTAGCCGAACGGGTTGTCGATGGTTTGCAATGTTCTTTGCTCCAGGTCGATATAACCGAGATCGTAAGTCATGAAGCTTACGAGCCAAATGTCATCGTCGACCTCCTTTATTCCGAGCCTTTGACCGGCCAGTACGGTTGATATGTTGATTTTCTTGCGATGCATGCAGATACGCCCGCCCATGAGAGAATCTTTTTCCGCTGTCGCCTGCAACTCTCTGAACCAACGATGCACTATGCTGATTAGTTCCTCTTCCGACACCGGACGGTCGTCAGGTGTGATTGAGCGACGCGTCTTGTCCACGAAATCATTGAACCTGATCTCGACAAGCGGGCGCTTGCGAAGCGCCGCCTCCCGCTCGGAAGTGTTCAGGGCCTGGACCTAAACAACGTCGTGAGACTCCACACCTAGAGCGCTTGCGGAAGTACCAACGCCCGCCTCGGCTCCACAAATCACGGTACCTTTTCACCTCTTCCATGCCTCCGTGTGTAACAGTTGAGTGTTACAGAGGCAACAGAAAGCGCTTTAGTTTCAATGAGTTCAATGGGTTATGTGTGGCTGGCGGAGAGGATGGGATTCGAACCCACGATGGGCGTCAACCCATACTCCCTTAGCAGGGGAGCGCCTTCAGCCACTCGGCCACCTCTCCGCCGGCGAAATTATAGAGATTTGGCGGCATGTCAACCGGTGTAGTTAGCATCGGGAAATTTTATTTCTCCAGGTGCCGAATGCTTGCTGCCGGGCGCGCCAGGAAACAACCTTGTCGTCTCGGCATCTCCCGATAAGAGTGAGCATCGGATCGAGGGGGTGGGACATGGCCGTGGGGTCATGGAGTGCATTCGGTCACCCTGCGCGGCCCTGTCGCCCCGTCAATGTGTCAGTTGCCACTGTCGTGCCTGGCGCTGGGCTTCGACGACTTCGCGCTGGCTCATATCATGGGCGAGTTCGGCGCGATCGACCCGGGCGCGGCGGACGCCCCGGATTGCCGCCAGATTGAACCATTTATGGGCCTCCACATAATCCAGCGAAACCCCCTGTCCCGTGGAATACAGCAAGCCCAAGTCGTAAAGTGCTTGCGCCTGGCCCTCCTCGGCAGCCTCAAGCCGCCTGGCGATGTAACCGGTATCGACCTGACCCATTTCGCTTCCTCCAAACCTGCCATCCCGTCTCCAATTCGGCCCGAACAGAAAACGCACCAATGTGGGGCCACAATGGAAATGTTGGCATGCTCAAAGTGAAATTTCCGTTAACTTTAGCAGATATCCGCGCAATATTCATTCGCCGCCAAAGGCGGGAATATCGACGGGGCAGGACTCAGGAAAGCGAGCAATCGCCGCTCGGAATCCTAATGTGTGACGGTTTTCGCGGTTTGTCCGAATAGAATTTTGCGCTGTTCCTCACCCATTTCGGCGATGTTCACGCGCAGATCCTCACCCAGATAGCGGCCTTTTTGCACGGCGGGTCGGGCCTTCAAAGTCTCGTACCACCGTTCGAGGTTGGGAAAATCACCAAGGTCTTGGCCCTGGCGCTCGTGGGGCACAACCCACGGCCACGCCGCCATGTCGGCAATCGAATAGTCGCCAGCGAGGAAGCCCCGGTCCGCCAGGCAGTTGTCCATTACCCCATAAAGGCGGTTAACCTCATTGGTGTAGCGGTCGATCGCATAGGGGATCGGCTGCGGCGCATATTGGCGGAAATGATGCGCCTGGCCCGCCATTGGCCCAAGCCCGCCCATCTGCCAGAACAGCCATTGCAGGGCCTCATATTTGGCGACGGGATCGTCGGGAAGAAAACGGCCGGTCTTTTCGGCCAGATACATCAGGATGGCGCCCGACTCAAAAATCGAAATCGCCCCATTCGGTCCATCATGGTCAACGATCGCCGGCATTCTGTTATTGGGCGCGATTTTCAAAAACGCCGGATCGAACTGCTCACCGGTCGCGATGTTGACCGGAACGAGCTTGTATTCAAGCCCGCATTCCTCAAGCATAATCGAGATTTTCCAGCCATTGGGCGTCGGCCAGTAATACAGATCGATCACGTTCACCTCCTGAATTTTCGGCGAGCAACCCTGACCTCATGGAGGCGCCACGACCATGGGGATCAGCCCGCCAGCTTTTTCCTCAGAATCTCGTTGACCGCCTTGGGATTGGCCTTGCCGCCGGTCGCCTTCATGACCTGACCGACGAAAAAGCCGAACAGTTTGTCCTTGCCGGCCCGGAACTGTTCGACCTTGTCGGCATGGGCCTCCATCACCTTGGCGATTTCGGCTTCGATGGCGCCGGTATCGGTGACCTGCCTGAGGCCTTTTTCCTCGACGATTCGCGCCGGGTCGCCGCCGGTCTCGAACATGTTCTCGAATACTTCCTTGGCGATGCGGCCCGAGATCGTGTCGTCGGCGATGAGATCGATAAGCTTTCCAAGGTTGGCGCTGCTCACCGGGGATTCCGCAATCCCCTTGCCGGCCTTGTTGAGCCAGCCGAACAGCTCGCCGGTCACCCAGTTGACGGTCAGCTTGGCGTCGCGGTCCTTGGCTACCTGTTCGAAATAATCGGCCTTCTCAGGCTCGGTCACCAAGACCCCGGCGTCATAAGCCGACAGCCCGTAATCGGCCATCAAACGATTTTTCTTGTCGTCAGGCAACTCGGGCAGGGTCTGGGCGATTTCATCGACCCAAGCCTGTTCGAAAGTCAGCGGCAGCAAATCGGGATCGGGAAAATAGCGGTAGTCGTGTGCTTCTTCCTTCGATCGCATTGACCGCGTGACCCCGCGCGCGGAATCGAACAACCGGGTCTCCTGCACGATCTTGCCGCCATCCTCCAGGATGTCGACCTGGCGGCGCGCCTCATATTCGATTGCCTGCTGCACGAAGCGGATCGAGTTGACGTTTTTGATCTCGCATCGGGTGCCCAACGGCTCGCCCGGCCGGCGCACGGAAACATTGACGTCGGCGCGCATGCTTCCCTGTTCCATATTGCCGTCGCAGGTGCCGATATAACGAACGATGGTGCGCAACTTGCGCAGGTAAGCGCCGGCTTCCTCGGCCGAGCGCATGTCGGGATCGGAAACGATTTCCATCAGCGCCACGCCCGAGCGGTTCAAATCGACGTAAGTCGAGGTCGGATGCTGATCATGCAGACTCTTGCCCGCGTCCTGCTCAAGATGCAGCCGTTCGATGCCGACCGTCTTGGTCGAGCCGTCCTTCAAATCCAGGGTGATCGCGCCCGCGCCGACGATCGGCTGTTTGAACTGCGAAATCTGATAGCCCTGGGGCAGATCGGCATAAAAATAATTCTTGCGGTCAAACACCGAATAGAGATTGATTCTGGCGCCCAGCGCAAGGCCGGTGCGCACCGCCTGCTCGACGCAATATTCGTTGATGACCGGCAGCATGCCCGGCATCGCCGCATCCACGAGGCTGACCTGGCTATTCGGCTCGGCCCCGAATTCAGTCGCCGCGCCCGAGAACAGCTTGGCGTTGGAAGTCACCTGGGCATGGACTTCGAGGCCGATCACCATTTCCCAAGGGCCCGTCGCGCCTTCGATCATGGCCATTACTGAGCCCTCCACCATTCGGTTGGCCGGGCCGTAAAGCCTGCCGCGGTTTCCAGCGCACCGGCGACGCGAAACACCATTTCCTCGTCAAACGCCTTGCCCAGCACCTGAAGCCCGAGCGGCAGCCCGTTCGCCGACAATCCCGCCGGCACCGATATGCCCGGCAGGCCCGCCAGACTGGCCGGGACCGTGAAGACGTCGTTAAGATACATCGCGATCGGGTCGCCGCTCTTTTCACCGAAGGCAAAGGCCTCGGACGGCGCGGTCGGGGTCAGGATCGCATCGACCTCGCCGAATACCGCGCGGAACTCCCGCGCGATGCGCGCGCGCACCTTCTGAGCCTTCAGATAATACGCATCGTAATAACCCGCCGACAGCACATAGGTGCCGATCAATACCCGCCGCCGCACCTCATCGCCAAAACCGGCCGAGCGGGTGTTTTCATACATTTCAATCAGGTTGTCGCCGTCGTGGCGCAGCCCGTAGCGCACCCCGTCATAGCGCGCCAGATTGGACGATGCCTCGGCCGGGGCCACGATGTAATAGGTCGGCAGCGCATATTTGGTGAGCGGCAGGCTGACCTCGACTATTTCGCAGCCGGCGTCCCGGAGCCAGTCCATGCCCTGCTGCCACAATCTGGCGATATCAGCAGGCATGCCGTCGATCCGATATTCCCTGGGAATGCCGATCCTCAGGCCGCGCACGTCCCGGTCGAGGGCCGCCTCGAAATCAGGAACCGCCAAATTTGCCGACGTCGAATCCTTGGGATCATGGCCCGCCATCGAGCCCAGCATGATCGCCGCGTCGCGCACGCTTCGGGTGACCGGACCGGCCTGATCGAGCGACGAGGCAAACGCCACCACGCCCCAGCGCGAGCAGCGCCCGTAGGTCGGTTTAATCCCCACCAACCCGGTAAAGGCCGCCGGTTGACGGATCGAGCCGCCGGTATCGGTCCCGGTCGCGCCAAGCGCCACCCGCGCCGCCACCGCCGCCGTGGAACCGCCGGACGAGCCGCCGGGCACCCTGCCCTTGTCGTCGCCGTCAGCTTTCCACGGGTTTGTTACGGGGCCGTAATAACTTGTTTCATTGGACGAGCCCATGGCGAATTCGTCCAGATTGACTTTACCCAGCATCACCGCGCCGTCGCGCCACAGATTGCTGGTCACGGTCGACTCGTAGCGCGGCTCAAACCCGCCCAGAATATGGCTGCCCGCCGTGGTCTGCACGCCCTCGGTGCAGAACAGATCCTTCACGGCGAGCGGGATGCCGCACAGCGGCCCGGCCTGACCGCTCGCCCGCGCCTTGTCGGCGGCGTCGGCCATTTCCAGCGCCCGCTCCGGCGTCTCGGTGATGAAAATATTCAGCGCCCGCGCCGTGGCCATGGCGTCGAGATGCGCCTGGGTCAGCTCACGCGCCGAAAATGTTCCCTGGTCGAGGCCGGCGCGGGCCTCAGCGATCGTCAAATCGGTAAGTCTGGTCATATTATTCAACCACCTTGGGCACGACGAAATAGCCGTGGTCGGCGCCGGACGCGTTGGCGACAATTTTGTCCTGATAGCCGCCGTCGGTGACCTCGTCGCGACGTTTCGGCAATGTCATTTCAACAACACTGGTCATCGGCGCGACGCCATCGGTATCGACATCCGAAAGCTGCTCGACCCAATCGAGGATATTATTAAGCTCGCCGGCCAGCGGCTCAAGCTGTTCCTCGGAAACCGCGATCCGCGCCAGATGCGCAATTCGCGCCACGGTGGCTTTATCAACCGACATACGGCACCCAATTCTCGTTAACCCGCGCGGAAACTAACACCGGCCCAAAGGCGGCGCAAGCGTCCGGTATTATTAAGGTTGCCGCTCGGAAAACAGGGCCGGCAGAGGAACCTGTAGCCTTCGGGCGATCAGCAGAATGGCGCAGGAATTCCGCGAACGCCGCGTCGCTCTCCAATGGCCGAGTGTGACTGAATAAAGGTTGGAAACGTTGCTGGAAAAGTCCGTTAAAACCGTCGTTGCACGCCATGTTGTGTCCTCCCTGTCCGTTGGTAGCCGGAAGTTTCACGACACGTAGCCACACGTGCGGGCTTATTCCCCTCTCGGGTCTTGTATTCGCCCACTCCCGACCTCAAGGAAAACGCCGCAATAGACACGGCGGATTCGATTTGAGTTCATGCACGCGGAAATGCCGGCGCCCTTTTAATCCGACATTTATGTCCGTTTCTACGCTTGTAAGTCGGACATTTATGACCGATATTAGCTGTATGAAGCGGCCTTCACCACCGCGAAGGATCGCAAGAAGGAAATAGGCATGGGGTTGCTTGCCGCCATGTGCCGGCAACTTGGCATCGACCCGACAGATTTGTAGGAACCCGACAGATTTGTAGGAAAAGGAGGGTTTCGTTATGTCTGTATTCCCCTACGACGTTACGCCGGATGATCCCGGCTATTTAATTTCGTTTCCCGACGTGCCGGAGGCATTGACCGGGGCCGACAGCGAGGAGGACATCGAGCGCGAGGCTCGTGATTGTCTTGCCACCGCCCTCGCCGGATATGCCCTTGAAGGACGCGTGCGGCCGGCCAGCGTGTCATCGCCCTGCCCACCCTTATCGAGGCAAAGCTCGTGCTTATCGAGGCCATTGCGGCACAGGCGGTAAAAAAGACTGAACTCGCCCGCCGCCTGGGCGTTGACGAGAGAATTGTACGCCGCTTGGTCGACCTTAACCACCGCTCTCATATCGGCGAGGTCGAACACGCGCTCGCGGCCCTGGGCAAGCGACTAGACGTCCATGTGAGAAGCGCTGCCTAGGGGCGCGGCGTTATATGGTAATGCGAGGTGCGCTATCATGATGCCGTCGGTCATCACAACGCCAAATGGAAGGGGTTGCCACAGCGCCGCCACCCCACCTGCCGGCCTGAATATTAAATTTGTAGTTACATTTTTTCTTGATCGCCGGATTTAATGCAACTACATTAAACTGTCTGAGCAGCGAGCGAACATATGTACGCCTGCATTTCATGATGATGTGATTGCTTATCCTGCTATTACAGTCATCACAAAGGAAAAAACAGAAAATACTCGAAATGGGACAATGATCCAAAAGGCTGGCAGACTCGCATCAATGACGCGCTGGTGGATCTGGTGAAGCGTGCTGAAGGCGCTTGAGTCATCAAGTTTCCGGCATGATCATTGTTTCAGTCCCCGCAATCGGTTCAACGATTTCCGCTGACCAGCGTCTTCTCGGACTCGATCCAGGCGCCAAGACCATTGGTCTGGCGCTGTCGGATGTCACCCTTACCATCGCCAGCCCGCTTCAGACCATTCGCCGCACCAAATTCGGCCAGGACGCGGAGAGGCTGATCGCGCTGATCAAGGAGCACAATGTCGGCGGACTGGTGATCGGGCTGCCGGTCAATATGGATGGGTCGGAGGGGCCGCGCTGCCAGTCGGCCCGGCAGTTCGCAACCAATCTTCTGACGAAAATCGAGCTTCCGATCGCATTCTGGGACGAGCGGCTGTCGACCGTCGCCGTCACCCGCACGCTGCTGGAGGCCGACGCCTCGCGCAAACGCCGCGGCGAGGTGGTCGACAAAATGGCCGCGAGCTACATCCTGCAAGGTGCGCTGGATCGCCTGGCCAATCGATAAACGCAAACGGGGTTGCGGTAACGGCCCCGCCGCCCTATACCTTTTTCTTTAATGAGCACCAGTCAGATAGACCCGGTTGGCCACCCGCCGCACAGCTTTGATTTTCTCGATCGAGGACTTCTGGGCATTGAGGGGCTGACCGCGCGGCAGATCAACCCCCTGCTCGATCTCTCGGATCAGTATGTCGATCTTAATCGACGCGCTGAAAAGAAGCAGTCCATCCTGCGCGGCCGCACCCAGATCAATTTGTTCTTCGAGACCTCGACCCGGACCAGAAATTCGTTCGAACTCGCCGGCAAGCGCCTTGGCGCCGATGTCATTAACATTTCGGCCACCGGCTCGGCGATCAAAAAGGGCGAAACGCTGATCGACACGGCGATGACATTGAACGCCATGCATCCCGATATCCTGGTGATCCGCCATCCGGACGCCGGCGCCGCCGAGCTGTTATCGCAAAAGGTCGACTGCGCGGTGATCAATGCCGGCGACGGCCGCCACGAGCACCCCACGCAGGCGTTGCTGGACGCGCTCACCATCCGCAGGCGGAAAGGCCGGATCGCACGGCTCACGGTGGCGATTTGCGGCGATATCCTGCACAGCCGGGTGGCGCGCTCCAACATTCATTTGCTCAACGCCATGGGCGCGCGGGTGCGGGTGGTCGCGCCCCCTACCCTGCTGCCGGCGGCGATTGAGCGCCTTGGCGTCGAGGTTTTTCACGACATGCGCGAAGGCCTGCGCGACTGCGACATCGTGATGATGCTGCGCCTTCAGATCGAGCGCATGCAGGGCGCGTTCGTGCCGTCGACCCGGGAATATTTCCATTATTACGGCCTCGACTATCACAAGCTGGCGGTCGCCAGGGACGACGCGCTGATCATGCATCCCGGCCCCATGAACCGGGGGGTTGAGATCGCGACCGACCTCGCCGACGACATCAACCGCAGCGTGATCGGGGAGCAGGTCGAGATGGGGGTCGCGGTGCGGATGGCCTGCCTCGACGCATTGGCGCGCCGCCCCACCAACAGGGCGGAGGGGGCGGCATGACCGGACACCAAGCGCGCACCGCCTATATCAACGCCCGGCTGATCGACCCCGGCAGCGGCTATGACGGCCAAGGCGCCTTGCTGACCGAGGGCCCGCGCATCGCCGATTGGGGCCCGGACCTGTTCGCTGACGGCGTTCCGCCGGACATCTCCGCCGTCGATTGCGGCGGGAAGATATTGTGCCCCGGCCTCGTCGACATGCATGTCTTTGCCGGGGAGCCCGGCGAGGAACACAAGGAAACACTGGCTTCGGCGGGCGAGGCGGCGGCGGCCGGCGGGGTGACGACCTTTGTGACCATGCCCAACACCGAGCCCGCGATCGACAATGTGGCGCTGGTGGAATATGTCGTTCGCCGCGCCCGTGAGACGTCCTGCGTGAATGTTCACCCCATGGGCGCGGCCACGGTGGGCCTTGAAGGCCGCGTCATGACGGAGATGGGGCTGATGGCG
>JBHHWG010000058.1:0-17196 GCA_046756385.1 Sphingomonadales bacterium
CCTACGGCATGGCAAAACCTATCGCCGGGCGTTAACCAAGATTCGCATGCGGGCCGTCACTCGAGAGTCCGCTATTCCCCGCGCATCGCCGCCAGGCGCAGCCGCAGCGCGTTGAGCTTGATGAAGCCCTCGGCGTCGCGCTGGTCGTAGACCGCGTCCTCCTCGAACGTCACATGCTCCTCGGAATACAGCGAAAACTCCGATTCGCGTCCGACAATGTGGACGCCGCCCTTATAGAGCTTCAGGCGCACCGTGCCAGTGACGAATTCCTGGCTCTTGTCAATCAATGCCTGAAGCATTTCGCGCTCGGGCGCGAACCAGAAGCCGTTATAGACCAGCCTGGCGTAGCGCGGCATCAACTCGTCCTTTAAATGCTGGGCTTCGCGATCGACGGTGATGCTTTCCATGGCGCGATGGGCATGCAGCAGGATGGTGCCGCCCGGGGTCTCGTAAATGCCACGCGACTTCAAGCCGACGAACCGGTTCTCGACAATGTCGGCGCGCCCGATTCCGTTCGTCCCGCCCAGGTCATTGAGGCGGCTTAGCAGCGCCGCCGGCGACAGCGCTTCGCCATCGATCGCCACCGCGTCGCCCTTTTCAAAGGCAATCGTCACATAGGTCGGCCGATCGGGCGCGGCCTCGGGCGATACCGAGCGGCTATAGACATATTCCCCGGCTTCCCGCGACGGGTCCTCCAGCGCCTTGCCTTCGGACGACGTGTGCAACAGGTTGGCGTCGGTCGAAAACGGCGCGTCGCCGTGTTTGTCCCTGGGGACCGGAATCTGGTGGCGCTCGGCGAACTCGATGAGCCTGGTCCTGGAGGCGAGGTCCCATTCGCGCCACGGCGCGATCACCTCGATGTCGGGCTGAAGCGCATAATAGGCCAGTTCGAACCGTACCTGATCGTTGCCCTTGCCGGTCGCGCCATGGCACACCGCGTCGGCGCCGACCTGGCGCGCGATCTCGATCTGGCGCTTGGCGATCAGCGGCCGCGCGATCGAGGTGCCCAGCAGGTAGGTCCCCTCATAGAGCGCGTTGGCGCGGAACATGGGAAAGACATAATCGCGCACGAACTCCTCGCGCAGATCCTCGACGAAGATTTCCTTGCAGCCGAGCATCCTGGCCTTGTCGCGCGCCGGACCCAACTCCGCGCCCTGACCAAGGTCGGCGGTGAACGCCACGACCTCGCAGCCATAAGTCTCCTCAAGCCATTTCAATATGACCGAGGTATCCAGCCCGCCCGAATAGGCGAGCACGACTTTTTTGATATCGCCTGCCACGGAAGCCGCCTTTCCACAAATTTCATTGCCAGGAAAGGACCGAATATAGGGAAGAATCTGCGGGACGCAATCCTGCGCCGAGGGTCGTCGGCGAATTTCGATCCCGTTGAACGGACCGGCTTGCCATTGGCCGGCCCGGTGGGCACAATCATGGGGTCAAAACGCATGGAGAGGCCCTGCCATGATCGCATTACGCACGATCCTGTGGACGGTAGTGGTCGGCGGGACGGCGACGGTCCTGCTGCCGTACTGGGTTCTTTCGCACAGCGGCGGGGCGAGCATCTGGCCGGAGGGCCTGGCGCAGGCTCTCGGTGCGATTCCGGTCGTTGCCGGGGCCGGGCTTTATGCCTGGTGCGCCTGGGCGTTCACGGTGGTGGGCAAGGGAACGCCCAATCCGCTCGATGCGCCCCGGGAACTGGTGGTCACCGGCCCCTATCTCTATGTACGCAATCCGATCTATGTGGCAGTGCTGCTGATCCTTCTGGGCGAGGCAGGCTGGTTCGGATCGATTGAATTGCTCTCAATCGCCGCCGCCGCGTTGGTGGCGTTTCATCTGTTTGTGGTGATCTACGAAGAACCGACCCTGGCCCGGAGCTTCGGCGATTCATACCAACAATACTGCCGCACAGTGCACCGCTGGTTGCCCCGCCCGCGGGCGAAGTGAACGGGATGTTCGAGGATCGCATTCATCCCTCGTTGACGGCGAGGTGGTCTTCGCCGGATATGATTCCGTTCAGGTCGCCCGCACCCTCATGCAAGATATCGAGATAGGGCTTGAAACCGTATGTCTTGCTCCTTGAGCGTAAGTTTATTTGAACAAGATAGCCCGCGTCGACGAATTGCTCGACGATGCTGCTCGCAGTTGGATAGGATGTAGCGAGAATGCTGGCGGCCATGCTCACATTGAGATAAGGCCGCGAAAACAGTTTTTCCGCTAATAGCGGCGCTTTCTTGCTCGACATATGTGCTTGGGCATCGTTTAGGAAAGTCTCTTTCAAACGGGCTATGGCAAAAGCCGTATTCAGGGCGGCTTTCGACGTGACCTCGACCCCCCTAAGAAAAAAGAGTACCCAGCTTTCCCAGTCGCCCTGGTCCCGGGTGGCTTGAAGAAGCTGGTAATATTCCTCTCGTCGTTGCTTGAAATACAAGCTCAGATACAGAGTGGGCCGGGCGAGTATTTTTTCCTTACAAAGAAGCAACGTGATGATCATGCGTCCCAGTCGGCCATTGCCGTCCCAGAACGGATGAATTGTCTCGAACTGGGCATGTGCCAGCGCGAATTTGATTAGGGGAGGCAGTGTATATTCGCTATTGATAAACATCTCCCATTTGGCGAAGGCGTCATGCATGAGCGGAATCGCCGGCGGCACAAAGATAGCCTCCTCGATCGGTCGGCCCGGCTGGCCGATCCAGTTTTGGCTGTTCCGAAATTCACCCGGGGATTTTTCCGACCCCCGCCCTTCGGCAAGAAGCCGCATGTGGATGCCTTTTAAAAGACGCCCGGCTACCGGAAGCTGGTCAAGCTGTTCCAGGCCCCACTTGATTGCATTTAGATAATTTATAACTTCGGTAATGTCGTCGGTTTTGTCGACGGCATCAGGCTGCGCTTCGAACCCGAGCACATCCTCGAGCGATGCTTGGGTACCTTCGATTTGGGAACTTAGAACAGCTTCCTGCCGCATGAATGCGTAAACAAAGAGTTCGGGGTCGGGTAACTGATGTGTTGCTCCATCAAGTCGAGCGAGCGCCGTATCCGCCGACGACAGTGCAACAACGAGTTTTTCGGTCAATTCCAGCGGGGGGTTCGGTGGTAACGGCGCGGGATCAAAGCAGCGGTAGCTACCAATCATAGTGTATTGACCTGCACGACCACGCAATATCATGCGCCCACTCTCGTTTTTTAAAGCGAACTTTAATTCCGGCTGCGAAATTCAAATTTATCAGCAAAAATTTTAATAGCAAGAAAACTCTTTGCTATAACAGCAAGTTACGCGCGCCTCTTTCGTTCGCTGTCGCTTTTGAGCTGGCCGCAGGCGGCCATGATGTCGCGGCCGCGGGGTTTGCGGATCGGGGCCGAAATGCCGGCGTTAAAGACATATTCCGAGAAGCGATGGATGGTCCCATCGTCCGAGCATTCATAGGCCACGCCGTCCCACGGATTGAACGGCAGCAGATTGACCTTTGACGGAATTCGGTACTGGCGCAGCAGCCGCACCAGCTCCCTGGCGTCGGCCAGCGAATCGTTGATGCCCTTGAGCATGACATATTCGAAAGTGATGCGCCGCGAATTGTTGGCGCCGGGATAGGCGGCACAGGCTTCCAGAAGCTGGTCGATCGGGTATTTGCGGTTGATCGGCACAATTTCATCGCGGATTTCATCGCGCACCGCATGGAGCGACACCGCCAGGCTGACGCCGATTTCCTCGCCGCAGCGCGCCATCATCGGCACCACGCCCGAGGTCGACAGGGTGATCCGGCGTTTCGAGATCTGGATCCCCGAATCGTCCATGATCACATGGAGCGCGTCGCGCACATTGTCGAAGTTATAAAGCGGCTCGCCCATCCCCATCATCACGATGTTGGAGATTTGCCGTCCCTCGGTGGGTGTGGGCCATTCGCCCAAGGCGTCCCGCGCCACCATCACCTGAGCCACGATTTCCGCCGTGGTCAGGTTGCGCACCAGCCTTTGGGCGCCGGTATGGCAGAACCGGCAATTCAGGGTGCAGCCGACCTGCGAGGATACGCATAATGTGCCGCGGTCGTCCCCGGGAATGAAGACGGTCTCCGCCTGGTTGCCGTCGGAGAATTTCAGCAACCATTTGCGGGTCCCATCCGAGGAGATTTGCTCGGCCTGTATATCGAGACGGCCAATCTCGAACCGGCCCGACAATGTGGCGCGCAGATCCTTGGAGACATTGGTCATGTCGTCGAACGAGCGCACGCCCCGATGATAGATCCAGTGCCACAATTGCCGGGTGCGCATCCCGACCTGGCGTTCCGGGACCCCGGCCGACAGCAACGCGGCCTCGATTTCGCCCCGGCCCCGGCCGCACAGATCGACACTGCTCAAGACGGGCGGTTCTTTTTCAGCGCTCAAAGCGCCGGTTTCAGCGGTCATCGGCTGGGCATGCCTCGTTCACCTTTTTCAATGCCTCGGCCAGGCCGGGCACCTGTGCGTCCCGCTCCAGAAAAGCGCCGCCGGACAAGCGAGCGTGAATGGACAGTGCTTCCGTTTTGCTCAGCGACGCAAGCAGCGACTGGGCAAGATTCGGGTTGTTGAAATGGGCGTTGCGTTTCCGACCAGTCATGATGTGTCGCTGGTTGCCGGTCAGAATATAAACCGGGCTTTTCCATTCAAATTTTCGCTCCAGCCTGATCGTGATCTTGGGTTCTGGAAACGGATCATAATAGGGTGACAGTTTGGCGTCTTTAAACACAATTATTTTGGCTCTGTCACGCGGCTTGTCTCCCGGTCCCGGCAGCCGGGCAACGGCGAAACACATTTTGGATTCGGCTTTATATGTGACGCCCACCGTCCATTTGCCATAGGCGGCGATGGTTCTGGTCGCTTTTTCCATTGCTTTTGCCGCATCCGCCGGACCAGCCTCGGCCCCGGCAGGGATCGCACCGAGAAGTCCGGCAAGGAATAATCCTGCCCGGATAGCGCCGCGATAGCTGTTTCCGCGATTCTCCATGTGCCGACTCTTGCAGCGGGACCAGATGAAGCGAGCTATTTCACCCTGCACGCCTGGCTGATCGCGTTATGCGCCGCGGTAAACCCCATTAGCGAATAGCGGTCCGTCGTGTTGGTGCCCCGTTGCGACAAGCCTTTTAAGACGAGTTTTGAGCCTTTCTTCATCGCTGAAACCATTCGGCTGTCCGCCTTCGAATTGTCAAGCCATGCCCCATCGCCCTGGGTGAACAGGTCGAATCGTTGGCCGCCAACGGTGGCGGACGCGGTACTGTTCTTTCTGAATGGATAGCCGACGATCGCGCTGACTTCATTTTTCACCTTGGCGGCCGGCCGGTGGGTTACGGTTACATAGATCGAGCCCCGATTGACATTCTTGGGGGCCGTGCTTTTGGGCATCGAGATCATGAAGCACTCCCGGCGTCCGTTCTCGGTCCGCATGTAAGCGTCCCAATCGCGGTACGTGCCGATCAACATGCGCTCCTCCGCGGAAGCCGGGCGCCGATCCGCTGAAAATGGCCCGACCGCCATGGTCGTGGCCAGAAAAATAGCAAGGGTTTTCCAAATCATGGCCCTAACCATAACTAGAAGGCGCGACAATTTCCAGCGCAACACGGGACTACTCTTGCAACATACGGAATATTAGCCTAGTAATTTTGTATGAGCAAAGGTGTCGGCAATCTCACGGCCGGTGAGCGTGGCGAGTTCGCCGATCTTGCAGAGGCGGTGGCGAAAAACAGGGATCGCGACGCCTTTATCGCGTTGTTCAACTATTATGCGCCGCGCCTCATTGCTTATTTGAAGCGATTAGGAAATTCAGCGGAGGTCTCCGAAGAGCTGTGCCAGGAGGCGATGCTGGTGGTTTGGAGCAAGTCCGCCAGTTTCGACCACAGGCGGTCGGCGTTCAGTACCTGGCTTTATCGAATCGCCCGCAACAAGCATATAGACCGCTTGCGCCGGCTCGAACGATCGAACGGCGAGCCGTTCGATCCGACGTTCATGCCTGAAGCGCCAATACAGCCCGATGATGCCGTGGCCGGCCGGGCGTCGGAGCAACGTCTGAGAAAGGCGTTGACGGATTTGCCGGTGGAGCAGGCCGAACTGGTGCATCTTTCTTTCTATGAAGGCAAATCGCACCGCGAAATAGCCGACCAACTGGCGCTGCCGCTCGGCACCGTGAAGTCGCGGCTGCGACTCGCCGTCGGCCGATTGAAGAATTCCCTCTCCCATGAGCGATAATCGAGAGCACTTTCATCTCTTATGGAAACATTTGTCCGGGCCTTGACCGCCGGCAACGTCCCTCCTATCAAGAAGTCTGTTGCAGCGGTGACGGATCGTGGGTTCTGGCAACTGCCCCGAGGGGCGGGATCGAGCGGGGGAAACAACCATGAACAAGACATATTCGACGGCACGGGAGGCGCTCGACGGTCTGCTGTTCGACGGCATGACGATCATGGCTGGCGGTTTCGGGCTGTGCGGAATTCCGGAAAACCTGATCGCCGCGCTGCGCGACTCGGGCGTCAAGGATATCACCGTTATCAGCAACAACGCCGGCGTCGACGGTTTCGGGCTTGGGCTGCTGTTGGAAACCCGGCAAATCCGGAAAATGGTGTCGTCCTATGTCGGCGAGAACAAGCTGTTCGAGCGGCAATATCTCGATGGCGTTCTGGAGCTCGAATTTGCACCGCAGGGCACCCTTGCCGAGCGGATCCGCGCCGGCGGCGCCGGAATCCCCGGCTTTTATACCAGGACCGGGGTCGGCACCATGGTCGCCGAGGGCAAGGAGCATAAGGAATTCGATGGCCAGACCTATATATTGGAGACCGGACTGGTCGCCGATCTGTCGCTGGTCAAGGCCTGGAAAGGCGATCGCGAGGGCAACCTCATCTACCGCAAGACCGCGCGAAATTTCAATCCGATGATGGCCACCGCCGGCAAAGTCACCGTGACCGAGGTTGAAGAGTTGGTCGAGGCCGGCGCCCTCGATCCCGACGGCATTCACACGCCGGGCATCAATGTGCACCGGATTATCGAAGGCGAACGGTTCGAAAAGCGCATCGAACAACGCACCGTGCGGACCGCGGGCTGAACATAGGGGGTAACATGACCTGGACAAGGCACGATATGGCGCGCCGCGCCGCCGGGGAACTCAGGGACGGCTTTTACGTCAATCTGGGAATTGGTATTCCGACCCTGGTCGCCAACTATATTCCCGATGACATCCATGTCACGCTTCAGTCGGAAAACGGCATGCTCGGCATGGGGCCTTTTCCCCTGGAGGACGAGGTGGACGCTGATCTGATCAATGCCGGCAAACAGACCATTACCGAGCTTCCCCACACCAGCTATTTCGACAGCGCGACTTCGTTCGGCATGATCCGCGGCGGTCATGTCGATCTGTCGATCCTGGGCGCGATGCAGGTGGCCGGCAACGGCGATCTCGCCAACTGGATGATTCCGGGCAAGATGGTCAAGGGCATGGGCGGGGCGATGGACCTGGTCGCCGGGGTCAAGCGGGTCGTGGTGATCATGGATCACAATGCTCGCGACGGTTCGGCCAAATTATTGAAGGAATGCACCCTGCCGCTAACCGGCGCCCATGTCGTCGACCGGGTGATCACGGACCTTGGCGTTTTCGATATTGACGCCACCGAAGGCTTGCGGTTGAGCGAGCTTGCCCCTGGGGTCACCGTTGATGAGGTCAGGGACCGTACCGAGGCTGACTTCACGGTCGCCGGCGGTCTCTAGATGTGGAGTCTCACGACGTTGTTTAGATGTTGTCCTGGCAAGTCGTTAAAACGCGGCATGGCAGCGCCATGCAAGGCTTTAAGGGCGCCGCCAGGGCGGCATATAAACAGCCGAACTTGATCCAGATTAAGTTAAAAACGCTCTAATGCGGTGAATGCCAGGATAAACACCCCAAGGCCCCACGATAATGTGATCGGCGCCTTGTGGATTCTGGGCTCGGCGCTATTCGGCTCCTGCATGAGCGCGATGGCGAAATTCCTCGGCGCCCATTTCGACGCGGTGGAGGTCGCGTTCTTCCGGGCGCTGGTCGGCCTTGCCCTCACGCTTCCGGTCGTTCTGCGCATGGGCCGCGCCGGGTGGGCCGCCCGGCAGCCTCTGGTGCAAGTCTTTCGCGGCGTGCTGGCCGGCGCGGTCATGCTGTGCGGTTTCTACGCGGTGGCGCACATTCCGCTCGCCGATTTCACTGTCATCGCCTTTACCAGGGCGTTGTTCGTGGTCGCCCTGGCGGCCGCGGTCCTGGGCGAGAAAATCCATGGGCGGCGCACCATCGCAACGATTATCGGGTTCATGGGCGTGCTGATCATAATCCGGCCGGGCGGCGCGGTCGGCGGCGCGACCCTGGTGGCGCTGCTTGGCGCCGCGCTGGCGGCGGTCGCAATCATGCTGGTCAAGCTGGCGGCCCGCACCGACAGTCCGGTATCCCTGTTGCTGTATTCCAACCTGGTGCAGACCGTGATGTTGGCCGGGCCCGCCGCTTATTACTGGGTAACGCCGGATTTCAACCAGCTCCTGGCCCTTGTCGGTGTCGGCATTCTCGGAACCCTGGCCCAGTTCTGTATCGTGCGCGGCTATTCGATGGCCGAAGCCAGCGCCGTGGTCCCATTCGATTACGCCCGCCTGTTGTTCGCGGCGGTGCTGGGCTATTTGTTCTTCAGCGACATTCCCGATGCCTGGACCTGGGCCGGCGCGGCGGTGATTGTCGGATCGACCTTCTACATCGCCCGCCGCGAGGCCCGGTTGGGCAAGCGCGGTGTCCATGAACCATCGGTTGAGCGCGGCGCCTGATCGAGATTTACGGTTCCGTAAAATTGGTCGCGCGGGAGCGGCCGATGTGCTAGACAGCCGTTCAAACGAACCACGGAGGTGAAGATGAATCTTGAAGGAGTAGGCGCGATTGTTACCGGTGGCGCGTCGGGTCTGGGCGCGGCGACGGCCCGTGAGCTCGCCAAAGGCGGCGCCCGCGTTGCGCTGTTCGATCTTAATGAGGATCTGGGCCGGGAACTGGCCGGGGAGATCGACGGCCTGTTCGTCAAGGTCGATGTCTCGAACGAGGATGACGTCCAGGCCGGCCTCGAAAAGGCCGTGGCCGCGTTCGCCCCGATCCGGGTGCTGGTGAATTGCGCCGGGATCGCGATCGGCGAGAAGACCACCGCCAAGGGCACGCCTCACGATCTCGGGCGCTTTTCCAAGACCATTCAGGTCAATCTGATCGGCACCTTCAACGCCATCCGCGTCGTCGCCACCCACATGGTCGCCACCGACCCGGCGGCGGAAAACGAGCGCGGCGTGATTGTTAACACCGCCTCGGTCGCCGCGTTCGATGGCCAGATCGGTCAGGTCGCCTATTCCGCGTCCAAGGGTGGCGTGGTCGGGATGACGCTCCCCATCGCCCGCGACCTCGCCCGGGACGGGGTGCGGGTGTGCACCATTGCGCCGGGGTTGTTCCAGACCCCGATGATGGATACCCTGCCCGAAAACATCCAGGAGTCGCTCGCCGCCATGGTGCCGTTCCCGCATCGCCTCGGACGGCCGGAGGAATATGGCCGGCTGGCGCGCCATATCTGCGAGAACACCATGCTCAACGGCGAAGTCATCCGCCTCGACGGCGCGATTCGGATGCAGCCGAAATAGCCCGAATGAACAACCGGCTAAAACATCACCGTTAGCGATGCTTCAGATAAGCCTGGGCGGCATCCGATTTTAAAAGAATGGTGGTGCCGACCGCCTCATGCTGATCGCCGCCGAAGGGCGTCAGATCATGGTCCTGCAGGTGGCAGAATATCCGGGTGTATTGCGGGTTCCAGTCGAACAGTTTGGCGTAGTCCATCTTGTAGCTGGTGACCCCGTCCTGATGGGCGTAGTCGTTGCAAAGCGCGGCGCTGGTGTGGAAATCGAAAATGGCGATATAGCCGTTGCCTTGCAGCTTCTCGTTCACCTCATGGGCGATCCGAAACAGATTATCGCGCTCGACCAGATACAGGCAGAAGCCGAATATTACCAGATCGAACCGCCCCGGCAGCTCACCCACGCCAGCGGCCGTGTCCACATGCAACGACAAGTTCGGGAACAATGACCGGCCGTCCTCGACGGCCCCTCTTGAGGGCTCCACGCCGACACAGTCGCACCCATATTCCTGGCGCAGCCATTCCAGGCGATACCCGTTGGCGCAGCCAATCTCCAGAACCCGCCGCGGCGGCGGCAAACCGCTTGATCGCAAGGCGCGGCAAATCGGGTCGTCAGCGGGCGTTCTGGCCAGCAGGGCCTCGCGGTTGCGCCGGTACCAGGCGTCAGCCTCGGTCGCCAGGAAAATCTTCTCCTGCATGTTTGCCTTCTTCACCCCATCAAAAATCAGTCCCCCGGCTTTCCGCGTGCTTGCGCGGCGAGGATATCTTATACCAAATTTCCTTGATAGAGGCTCATCAACCCGCATAGCCGTCCATGGCGTGGGCGAGGCGAATGTCCCTGGCCGTTAGCCCGCCGGCGTCATGGGTGGCGAGCGTCACGTCGACCGTGCGATAGACATTGAACCATTCCGGGTGATGGTTCATCTTCTCGGCCATCAGCGCGGTCCGGGTCATGAACCCGAAGGCGGCGTTGAAGTTCTTGAAACTGAAGGTCTTGGTGATCGCGTCGCGGTCGGGGTGCTCGGCCCAGCCGTCAAGTTCGCTCAGCGCTTCCCGGCGCGCCTTGCCGGTCAGTATCTCGGTCATATCTTCCCTCCGAAATGTCCCAAGGCCCAGCATGAACCCGGTTGGTGGGCGCGGCAACCCCGGCTATCCTTTAGTCATGAATCAAGTCATTCACAATGCCGCCTGGTTCGACCGAACGGCGCGCGCCGCCATCGCGACCTTGCCCGAAAGTTTCCAGGCAAATCTCGCGGCGGTGGTGATCCGGGTTGAGGAATTGCCCGAGCGCGCGGTGCTCGACGATCTGGGGATCCAGAGCCCCTTTGATCTGCTCGGGCTATACAGCGGCGTCAGCCTGGCTGAAAAAAGTGCCTGGGACGTGCCCCACGGCCCGGACATGATTTTCCTCTATCGGCGGCCGATTCTGGCCTTTGCCACCGCCAGCGGCGAGATGCTGGATCACGTCATTCGCCATGTCATCATCCACGAGGCCGGCCATCATTTCGGTTTGTCCGACGATGAAATGGCGGCGATTGAGAATCAGTAAACCGCGCGGCCATCAAATGATTCAATAAGAGATGAAAGTGCTCTAAAATTGTCCCGGCCCGGGAACGGAGCGTTTGATAATAAGCCCGGCGCATGCAAGAGGACGAGGGAGTAACCGGTGATTAGAGTACTATTTGTTTGCATGGGGAATATCTGCCGTTCGCCAACCGCCGAGGGGGTGTTCCGCCAGTTGTTGGTGAACGCCGGTGTTGATGGCATCGCTGTCGATTCAGCGGGGACTATCGGCTATCACGCCGGGGAACCGCCTGACCGGCGTGCGATAGAGGCGGCGGCGCGTCGGGGTGTCGACCTCAGTAACCAGCGCGCGCGTCGGGTGCGAACCCAGGATTTCAACGACTTCGATTACGTCCTGGCGATGGACCAGGACAATTATAACGATCTTGCCGCCCAATGTCCGCCGGACGTCCAACACAAGCTTCACCTGTTCCTGGAATTCGCCCCCGGGCTCGGCGTCAAGGACGTGCCCGATCCCTATTACGGCCGGGACGACGGTTTTGAATATGCGCTCGACCTGGTGGAGGAAGCGGCCCGCGCGCTGCTCGACGACATTCGGGCCAGGCATGTCTAGTGCGGAAAGCGCTCTGGCGGCTGCGCTTGATCACAGGTCGTAGCGCTCCTCGATCCGATAGATCGCGCCGCCGTGGGACAGAAAGCTCGAAAACAGAGCGAAATTCCTGACCTCGAACGCCGGCAGCGCCAGCGCATCGTTCTGTTCAAGAAACGCGCGTACCCGGTCGGGCCCGCTGTGCCTGAAGCGCGCCAGCGTCACATGGGGCCGGTATTTGCGTTCTTCGGGGGGCAGTCCAATTCCCGTTAGCGCCTTTTTGATTTTCTCATGAAGGCGGATCACCGGCTCGTCGGGCTCGATCCCGGCCCACAAGATGCGGGGGTTGGTGAGCTTGCCGAACAGCCCCACACCCTTGATCGCGACCACGAAGGGTTTCGCCCGGATTTCACCAAGGGCTGAATGGATATCGTTGCACCGGGCGCCGTCGACCTCGCCAATGAATCGCAGCGTCAGGTGCAACTGGGCATCGGTTTGCCAACGTGCGCCGGGAACGCCGCCGCCCAATGCCAACAGGCGCTCCTTAACCGTTTCCGGCAATTCAATTCCGACAAACAGGCGAATCATTGCAGGCTGTCACTTCTCCCCGGCGGTCGGTGTTGCGCCAATCAGGCCGATGATCATCGGCGCGATACGCGCGACAATCACCGCCACGCCCTCGGCTGTCGGGTGCTTTCCGTCCGCCTGCACCAGTTCGGGCCGGGCCGCCACGCCATCGAGGAAAAACGGATATAGCGGCACATTATAAGCCCTTGCCAGCGACGGATAGACCGCATTGAACGCGGTTTCATATTCGCGTCCCATATTGGGCGGGGCCAGCATGCCCGCCAGCAGGAGTTTGTGGCCACGCTGTTGCAGCGTCTCGATCATCGCCGCGAGATTATCCCGGGTGATCTTCGGATCGATGCCGCGCAAAGCGTCGTTAGCGCCCAGTTCAAGGATCACCAGACCGGGCGGCCCGGCGATCGCCCAGTCGAGTCGCGACCGGCCGCCCGCCGTGGTGTCGCCGGAGACGCTGGCGTTCATCACCGTAACGGCCATGCCGTCGGCCTTGAGGCGGCGCTCCAGTTGCGGTACGAAGCCGGCGTCGGGCGCCAGATTGAAACCGGCGCTCAGGCTGTCCCCGAACACGATGATACGCGCCCCGTCCCCGGCCTTTGCTGTCTGAAATCCCGTCGCCGTGAGCAGGGCCGCGACCAAACAGGCCAGCATCCGTCGTTGCAAGCGATCAGGCCGCTTGCCATACGCTCTTGTTGTGCCTAAAGAAAAAGCCATGGTTGATAAGCCGGTGGAATGATGGTCCATGATTGATCTAAGTGACGTGCGACTTACACTGATGAGTGGCGCGGGCGCCGTCAATATCCTGCGTGGAATTGATCTCAATATTTCCGCCGGCGAGGCGGTCGGCCTGGTCGGGCCATCGGGCTCAGGCAAATCGTCGCTGCTGGCGGTGATCGCCGGTCTTGAACGGGCGACCAGTGGCTCGGTGCGGGTCGCGGGCGTTGAAATATCCGACAAGGACGAGGATGCGCTGGCGCTGTTTCGCCGGGACAATGTCGGCATCGTATTCCAGTCGTTTCATTTGATTCCGACCATGACGGCGCTCGAGAATGTCGCGGTGCCATTGGAACTGGCCGGCAACGGAGACGCCTTCGAGCGCGCCGCCGCCGAGCTTCAAGCGGTCGGTCTGGGCCATCGGCTTCAGCATTATCCGGGCCAGCTTTCGGGCGGCGAGCAGCAGCGGGTCGCTTTGGCTCGGGCGCTGGCTCCGGACACCAAACTGCTGCTCGCGGATGAGCCGACCGGGAATCTTGACGGCGAAACCGGGGCCGCGATCATCGACCTGATGTTCGACCTTCATGCGCGGCGGGGCACCACGTTTTTGTTGATCACCCATGATCCCGAACTCGCCGATCGGTGTGACCGGGTCGTTCGGCTGGGCGACGGCGTGATCGTGGAGCAGGAGAGGGGAGCCCGCGCCAAGGCGGCCGTCAGCTCCCCGGGCGAATAATGGCGCAAGCCTTTCTCAGCCTGCGTCTGGCCCGGCGCGAAATGCGAACCGGGGTCAAGGGCTTTGGCATTTTTCTGACCTGTCTGGTGCTGGGCGTGGCCTCGATTGCCGGGGTCGGCTCGCTAAAGCAGTCGCTGCTCGACGGGCTTGAGCGGGAAGGCCGGGTTCTGCTCGGCGGCGATGTCGAATTGCGCCTTTCGACGAGATCGGCCAGTGTCGAGGATCTCGATTATCTGAAATCGGCCGGTACGGTGTCCGGCGTCACCGAAATGCGCGCCATGGCGCGTCCGGCGTCTGGCGGTGATAGCACGCTCATCGAGCTAAAGGCAGTGGACGGCTTATATCCTCTGCTGGGCGCGATGGGGCTTAACCCCCCGCAATCGCTGCACGGTGCTCTCGCGGCCCAAGACGGCGGCGTGGCGGGCGTCGTGGTCGAAAACACGCTGCTGGCCCGGTTGGGGCTTGCGGTCGGTGAACGACTGAAGATCGGCGACGGCGAATTCGAGATCCGCGCGGTGATCGAAAAGGAGCCGGACCGCGGCGCGCGGGGCATTGCCTGGGGGCCGCGCGTGATGATGACCGCTCGATCCCTGTCGGCTACCGGGCTGGTGCGCGAGGGCAGCCTGATGCGCCGCCATTACCGGATCAGGCTGGCCCCGCAAGTCGATCTGGACCACTGGAAAAAAGCGCTTGAAGAACGATTCCCGGATGCCGGGTGGCGGCTCGTTGACCGTAACAACAGCGCGCCGGGCGTTCGCCGTTTTATCGACCGCATGGGCCTGTTTCTGACGCTGGCGGGGCTGACGGCGCTGGTGGTGGGCGGGGTCGGAATCGCCAATGCCGTGACCGGCTATCTCCACACCCGGCGCGAGACGATCGCGGTGCTGAAATGCCTGGGCGCGGGCGGCGGTCTTATATTCCGGATATATCTGGGCCAGATCATGGCGCTGGCCGCCCTTGGAATTGCCGCCGGTCTGGCCTTGGGCGCGTTCACCCCCATGCTGATCGGCGCCTATCTGGCGGACAAACTTCCCATCGAAGCGACCATGAGTGTGCACCCCGCGCCGCTGCTGGTGGCGGCGGCCTATGGGGCGCTGACCGCGCTCGCTTTCTCGGTGTGGCCGCTGGCCAGGGCCCGCGAACTGCCGGCCGCCGGCCTGTTTCGTGACCTGGTGGCGCCCGCGCGCCGTTGGCCGAGACGGCGTTATATCGCGCTTAGCGGGGCGGCGGTCGCGGGAATGGCGGCGCTCGCTGTGATGTTCTCGGGCAATCCCGGATTCGCGGGCTGGTTTGTCGTGGGTGCGGCGTTAAGTTTTATTGTCCTGCGCGGCGTCGGGACGCTGCTGATGCATCTGGCGGCGCGCGCGGGCCGGCCGAAATCGCGCAGGCTTCGCATGGCGCTGGCCAATCTTTACCGGCCCGGCGCGGCGACTCCGATTGCCACCCTGTCGCTGGGGCTGGGTTTGACTTTGATGGTCGCCGTCGCGCTGATCGAAGGCAATTTGTCGGCCCAGGTTTCGGACCGGATGCCCAAGGACGCGCCCTCGTTCTTTTTTATTGATATCCAGCCCGACCAGCTGGCGGCGTTCGACCAGGCTGCCAGCGCGGTTGCGGGCGCGGGCGAACGGGTCCGGGTGCCGATGCTGCGGGGCCACATCACCAGAATCGCCGGTGTACCGGTGGCCGAGGCCGAGATTCTCCCCGAGGCGCGCTGGGCGGTGCGGGGCGACCGGGGCCTGACCTATGCCGCCTTGCCGCCTCAAGGCAACCGGGTCACCGCCGGCGCATGGTGGCCCGCCGATTACGACGGACCGCCGGCGATTTCGTTCGATGAGGATTTAGCGCGCGGCATGGGCGTCGGCGTCGGCGATCGCTTGACGATCAATGTTCTCGGTCGGGAAATCGAGGCGCGGATCGCCAATTTACGAGCGATCGACTGGAACACGCTGGGGATTAATTTCGCCATCGTGTTCGCCCCCGGCGCGCTGGAGGCGGCGCCCCACACCTATCTGGCGACCTTGAAATCCGCGACCGGCGCCGAGGATGCGATCCACCGCGCGGTGACGGCCAGGCTTCCCAATGTCACCGCGATCCGGGTCCGGGACATGCTGGAGACCGTCAACAAGCTTCTGTCGGATATCGGCAATGCGGTGCGCGCCACCGGCTCGATCGCGATATTGTCCGGTATTCTGGTCCTCGCGGGCGCGATGGCCGGCGGTCAGCGCGAGCGTATCTATGACGCCGTGGTGCTCAAGGTGCTGGGCGCCAGGCGTCGCGACGTGCTGGCGCCCTATCTGATTGAATATGCGTTGCTTGGTCTGATCACCGCCATGATCGCGGCCTCGATCGGCACGCTGGCTTCGTATCTGGTGATCGCCAAGGTCATGGAGGGGGACTGGATTTTCCTTCCCACGACCCTGCTCGTGACCGTATTCGGCGCGGTGATCGCGACGGTGCTGCTCGGACTGGCCGGGACCTGGCGGGTGCTGGGGCAGAAGCCGTCGCGGATATTGCGAACCGAATAGCCGATGGTTTTCCTTGAACCGATGGTTTTCCTTGAAATTGCCGCGATTCCTTCCGATATTCAGCCGGAAGAGTTTTTACATTCATTACAGGGGAAAAGGTTGATCCATGGTTGATAGGTATGAACGGCGCTTTGAGGCCAGCGCAACCGGGGCCCGGGCGGGCATCGATGAGGGCCTGCGGGCTTATATGCTCAAGGTCTATAACTATATGGCCATGGGCGTGGCGCTGACCGGCGTCATCGCCCTTTTCACCGCCAACTCGCCGGCATTGTTGAACGCGATTTACGGCACGCCGCTGCAATGGGTGGTCATGCTGGCGCCGTTGGCGCTGGTGATTTTCATGAGCGCGCGGATTAACAAGATGAGCGCATCGGCGGCCCAGACCACATTCTGGGTTTTCTCCGGACTGATGGGACTGTCCCTGTCCTATATTTTCCTGGCCTATGCGGGGGCAACGATTGCGCGGGTGTTTTTCATCAGCGCCGGCGCGTTCGGGGCGCTGAGCCTGTTTGGCTATACCACCCGCAAGGATCTGAGCGGCTGGGGCTCGTTCCTGTACATGGGCCTGTTCGGGATCATTCTGGCGATGGTCGTGAACTTGTTCATGGCTTCCTCGGCGTTGGATTTCGCGATCTCGGTGATCGGCGTTCTGGTGTTTGCGGGTCTTACCGCCTACGACACCCAGAAGATCAAGGAAATGTATTACGTCGCCGATTCCGGTGAGATCGCGAACAAAAAGGCGATCATGGGCGCGTTGAATCTCTATCTTGATTTCATCAATCTGTTCCTGTTCCTGCTACGCCTGTTTGGCGGCGGAAGGGACTAGATCGTAAAGCGCTCTGAGCAAACGCCCGGCGGTGACCCGCCGGGCGTTTCTCTAATGGATATATAAAAGTCTGTGGC
>JBHHWG010000059.1:0-16324 GCA_046756385.1 Sphingomonadales bacterium
CTAGTTGAAAGTCCAGGTCAGCCCCATGCCGGCGGCTAGCAACTTGCCGTTGACATCGATTGACTGGCCGCTGCCCAGCGGATCATTCAAGGTAATGTTGCCGTCATAGGAGAAGCTGAAGTTTACGTCTGCGCGCAAATTCGGCATCAACATATATCCCATGCCGACCGAAACACCCTGCTGCCAATGGCCATCGGCGATGGTCGCCTGGACCAGCTGGATCAGCCCGGGCGTGACCGGCGCCACATTCTCCTCAAGCCCGAAAAGTTGGCCCGGGAAGCCGGGGGCAAACAACTGCCCGACATTGCCAAAGGTAAAGCCCAGTTGGTCGGCCGGTTTGGCGATCGCCCGCGAATAGCTGTAACCGGCACGCATGATCATCTTCGGGTTCAGATGATGCTGGACGCCAAAAGCGATTTTCCACTGATTGCGCCAGAATGAACTGTAGCCTTCAGCGTCGGAATAATTCTTCCAGCGGAAATCGACCTCGAGCAGGGTATCGGGAATCATCTGTTCGGTCGCCAGACCGATCATGATCTCCCGCGGTTGGGTCAGGGTGAAACCGGCGAAAGCATCGTCGGGCGTAACGGTCGGGTCGAGGATGTTGCGAACCGTCAGGACCCGGTCGTAGGTAATCTGCACCTCGCTCTTATACGACGTGCTGAACGTGAACGCCCCGTTATCATAGGTAACGCCGACGATCCCGCCGACACCGAAATCATTCACCGAAGCGGTGCTTGGCACCGTACCCACCTGCAGGGAACCGATGCCCAGCAAAAATGTTCCGCCGAACGAAATCTGGTCGTTCAACTTGTAGCCCACGCTCATGCCCCCGCCGAACAGCTTGAGGTCGGCGACCAGGCTGAATGATGGCGGCAGGACCGAGCGCCAATCCGATCCAAGCCCGGAAAGACCGGTAAAGCCCATACCCACGACCAGATTATCGCTCAGGCGCTGAACGACCGCGGCGTTCGGCATGGCCAGATCTTCAAGTCGGGAATCGCCCTGGAAAGGCAACAACGCCGGCGGTCCCAGCGGATTGGCCGGGTTTGGAACCGCGACCGTACCATTGGCCTTGAGCTCGGGGCTCACATAAGACCCGCCAAAGGTAAAACTCGTGGCCCCTTTCAACTGTGTCAGCGTCGCCGGGTTTCCGAACAACATGCTGGTATTGTCCTGCGGCCGGGCTATGCCGACCCCCTCCATCCCCCCGCTGGCGGGCGTCATTCCAAGGTCCAGTTCCGACCCCATCGGCCCAGCCTGCGCGGCCCCTGTGGCCAGGCCAATCGCGGCCAGACCAACGAATACTCCCAGATGATGCTTCTTCACTGTTTCCTCTCCTGGTTGGTTAAGAACTCCCCCTGCCGGGCAGCGACCTGTGGGCGCCAATTTTATTGTGCGATTCTTGATCGCCGTTTTTATTAATCGGCGATTATATTAATATTATGTAACTACCCCAATCGGATGAGCAACTGCACGGAGCGCCTCTCGACGCGTCCCGCAACCTGGGCCGACGGCTTGCCGCGGCGGCAGGCCGTCGCGTCTTGATCGGGTCGATCAAATTTGAGATTGGGCTGACAGTTGAGGATTGTGGGCTGCTGTCGAGTGCGGGGCGGCGATCATTCCTGATTTCGGCCAAGGGCAGAAATTGTTCTGTTTGAAAAACCAGAACATTCCGGAAAAACCCGACACTCGGTCCCGCGCGCCCCATGGATTCACAACTTTGTTGCGTTGCCCTAAAGATCGAGACCGGTCCCAGACTCACTTCGCATCTGTAAAAAGTGGCAACTTTCCGCGCAACCACCAGGCAGTGTTTGGCCGAATCCCTGGAAACGGGCAACTGCCAACAAATGTCAACAATGACTAACTGAGATAGTCCCACCATCCATGGCCGTTATCATTCCTTTTTTTATCCCCCCTCGTCAAGAGGGTTATATCCGACATGGTCGTACTACCAATATTGTCCACGACCGCTCATTGTCTCCGGAGAGACCGGCGACAGGACTTTGGGTCATGGAGGAACAAGATATATTTTCGTATGCAGGTGCGTTGTGGTGGTGCTGAAAATTTGCTCCCGTGACTAATCGAGATAAATCAAGTATAAGTTGGCTTGAGCTGTGTGGAGCTTGGATCAGTATTTGAATGCGCGTAAGGGGCCATGACGACGGAAGAGACGCAACAGGACGTTGAGTTGCTGAACATTAAACAGGCTGCGAAACTGTTAAATGTCAGTGAAATCTCGCTCAGGCGCTGGACCGATTCGGGAATACTCTCCTGTCTTCGGGTTGGCGCCCGGCGTGAACGGCGCTTCCGGCGGGAGGACCTTTTGGCCTTTCCCGAGCAGCACCCCGCCGACCGGCATACAGGCAACGGGGACGGCGAAGCTGTCGGTCACAAGCAGATTCACCTTGATGGGGTGCCGATTGAATACGGAAGCCATCTATGCACCTTTTACGAGTCCGATCTGGGCCGGGTGAAAACATCGGTCCCGTTCCTGGTGGACGGATTGCGGGCCGGGGACATTTGCTTCCTGATTGCGGCGGATGATGCCCAGGAGCAAATTCTTACCCAGCTCAAGTCCGTTTACGGACCGCTTGACGCCGCCTTTGACAAGGGGCTGCTCCGGGTTTGCGAAGGAATGGCAAGCGGGAAGGAAATGCTCGATTTTTTCGAGCGTGAATTCGTTATGGCGACCCAAAAGGGCAATCAGTCCCTTCGCGTTCTCGGCGATATGTCGTGGTTCCTGTGCAATGGCATGGATATCGACGACCTCGCCGATTTCGAGGTCAAATACAATTATTCCCTGGCGCATCGCTTTCCGGTCGTAAGTCTCTGCCAATACGACGCCCGGAAGTTTTCGGGCCAAGGCGTGTTAAATGCGCTGAAATGCCACGAGGACACCTTCAAATACCCGATGTCGGGTTTTCTTGGTGTCTGAACCTAGAGCACTTTCAGCTCTTATGGAATCAGTTGATGGACGAGACGCTCCCGTCCATCAACTGATTCCATAAGAGCTGAAAGTGCTCTAAATACTGATGCCAGGACAGGCTGCGGCGGTACCGTGTGGTGCTCGCCGCGTTTCCTTTGGTTATGAATTTCATGGCAAGTGAATTGACGCGGACGGAGATGAGCGCGCTTGACGCGCCCCTTAAGAGCGCCGGTATCGATCTTTCAGTTTCGGAAGTGCTGGATCGGCTCGCGGGTATCGCGGCAGCGCCAACGCTTATGGCCGCGGGTCCGGCGCTTGAGATCGTATCGCCCGCCGCGAAACACGCGGACAACGCCGAACTGGCCGAGAAACTTGAAACCCTGATCGCCGCATTTACCGCGCGTTATCATGAGGCGCTGACGGCGCCGCAGTCGAGGGTACGGCTTGATCGACTTCGCTCGGAGCTTGCCGCTCAGGATCTTGACGGTTTCATCGTGCCGCACGCGGACGAACATCAGGGGGAATACCTGCCCCTGCGTGCCGAGCGTCTGGCATGGTTGACCGGGTTCAATGGATCGGCTGGGACCGCGATCGTCCTCCCCCGCCACGCCGCCATATTCGTTGACGGGCGATATACGCTTCAGGTCCGCGAGCAGGCAGATGAACAGCTTTTCAAGCCGCACCACCTGATCGAAGAGCCGCCCGCGGATTGGCTGGCGGCAAAGATCGCAAGTGGCAACCGAATTGGCTATGATCCCTGGCTGCACACCGTCGCCGAGCTGGATCGCTATCGCAAGGCGGTTGAGCGCGCCGGCGCGCGGCTTGTTTCTGTCGAGAATAATCCGATTGACGCGATCTGGGACGATCAACCGCCGCCGCCGCTGTCGCCGGTGGTTGTGCATGACATCAAATTCAGCGGCGAAACAACGTCCAGCAAGCGCACCCGAATCGGGCAGGCCATCAGCGCAAAAAGGGCGGACGTCGCGGTTTTGACGGCGCCTGATTCAATTGCCTGGCTCCTGAATGTTCGGGGCGCGGATGTCCCCCAAACCCCGCTCCCCTTGTCCTTCGCTCTGATCTGGGCCGACGGAAGGCTCGACTGGTTCATCGACCCTCGCAAACTGGACCAGCGGCTGGTTGACCATTTGGGCGACGAGGTGACTGTTCACCGCCCGTCGGAGTTCGGTCCGGCCCTGAAGGTCCTGGCGAATGACGGCAAATCCGTTCTGGTCGATCCGTCTACAGCGCCGGCCTGGATTTTCGATCAACTGTCCAATGCGGCCACAACGATCATTCGGCAAGCTGACCCGTGTCAATTGCCCAAGGCGCGCAAGAACGCCACCGAACTGGACGGAACGCGGACAGCCCATGTTCGCGATGGAGCGGCGCTTAGCGCATTTCTTGCGTGGCTACAGGCGAACGCGGTTGCCAAGGATGTCGATGAGATTTCGGCGGCGCGGAAACTTGCCGAATTCAGGGCGGCCGGCAAGGGCTTCCGTGATCTCAGCTTTTCGACGATCTCGGGTGCGGGACCGCATGGCGCGGTTATCCATTATCGAGTAACGGAAGAAAGCTCCCGCAGCCTTAAAGACAGTACGATTTACCTTGTCGACAGCGGCGGGCAATATGAGGGTGGCACAACCGATGTCACGCGGACAGTGGCCATCGGCACGCCAACCGCCGAAATGAAGGACCGGTTTACCCGGGTCCTAAAGGGGCATATCGCCCTGGCTACCTGCCGATTTCCAAAGGGCGCCACGGGCTCACAACTCGATACGCTGGCGCGCCTGCCGCTATGGGAAGCCGGCCTCGATTACGATCACGGAACCGGGCACGGCGTCGGCATCTATCTGGGCGTTCATGAAGGACCGCAAAGGATTGCCAAGACATCGAACAATGTTGCGTTGGAACCTGGCATGATTTTGTCCAACGAGCCCGGCTATTACAAAACCGGCGCGTACGGCATTCGCATTGAGAATCTTGTCGCGGTGGTCGAATGTGCATGCTCGCTGGAGGAGGAGCGGCAATTCCTGGGCTTTGAAACGCTGACGCTCGCGCCCATCGACGTGACGCTGGTGGAGCCTGATCTGCTCACCGATGCAGAGATTGAATGGCTCAACGACTACCATCGCCGTGTATTCGAGCGGGTTGTCCCGTTATTGGACGGCAAGGCGGCGCAATGGTTGAAGGAGGCGACCGCGCCGATTTCGCGCTCCTGAGGGTTCAACCAAAACATTCCGATTCGATGAATTTGGGTCAATTCGGGATCGAGGATTGGGGCGTGCCCAGCGCAAATCCCTGCCCGAATCGGACCCCCGCATCGGCAAGAAGGGCGGCCTGGCGCTCGGTTTCGACCCCCTCGGCGACGACCATGACATGCCGTTGCCGACATAGTTGCAAAATGGCGGTCAGAATAGACCCCTCGACGCCAGGGACTCCGGCGGCTCTGGTAAATGAACGGTCGATCTTGACGTAATCCACATCGAACGCCCTGAGATAGTGAAAAACCGACGATCCGGTTCCGAAGTCATCGATACAAACCGGATGGCCGGATGACCGGAACTGTTGAAGAACCTTATTGACCGCGGATAGATCCTTGATCTCGGCGGTCTCGGTGACCTCGAGCAGGATCGTACCCAGCCGCTTGGGGACCGATTTCAAAAGTTCGTCAAGCATCCTGACAAACGACGCGCTCTGGAGGGACCAACCAGACAGATTGATCGCGATATCGACCGCTTTGCGCGATGGCTCGTTTTGTTTGAGCATGTCAATCACCGCCTTGCAAATGGCGCGATCAAATTCCTCCGCCAGTCCGGTTTCTTCGGCAAACACAACCGTACCCAGGGTCGAACGTCCCCCTTCGAACCGCGCCAGCGCCTCATAGTGATGCACTTCCCGGGTCCGCAGATCGACTATTGGTTGGAACGCCAACGAGAAAGAGCCTTGCTCCAATATTTTTTTGAGCTCAACAATGCGTTGAGCGGTCTTGTCATGCATCTTTCGCAAGGTCTAGGTTCTCCAAAAACCGTTTGGCCCCCTGGCTTGCATTCACCCGTTCCGGCAAATGATACCCGGCGGCGGCCAGGGCGCATCATATTTTATATAATATGGTCATGATAGTTGGTGTTTGGACCGGCTTTCAAACTGGCATCACGCCGAAATGATAAGGCGCTATATCCGCACGCACTTCAGGCACTCGGACTAGCTGTGATGTCTCAGTAGGTTGTTCATTCGATCCTCCCTGTCGGCTGTTGTCTTCGCAAACATCAGCTTCTCAGGACAGGATCGAATGAACAACCTACTGAGACATCACAGCTAGAGCGTTTTTAACTTAATCGGGATCAAAAGGAGGGTGTTTAGATGTTGTCATGGCAAGTCGTTAAAACGCAGCATAGCAGCGCTATGCAAGGCTTTAAGGACGCCGCCAGGGCGGCATATAAACAGCCGAACTTGATCCAGATTAAGTTAAAAACGCTCTAGTCAGGGATTTTGCCGGTGGAACCCTCGCCGACGAGAAGCCCCCGCAGCGGCTTAGGGGTGAACAGGGTCGCCGCTGCGGGGAAGTGTTGGAAGGGAAGCTTCCGAGACAGAAGATACTCCACACTGGCCGCGCACGGGTATCACATGTAGTGACGATTTGGTGAGTAATCCGTGCGGGGAAATCGCGGCGGGTAACGGGGCGCATTCCGGACGATCGGCAGCACGTCGCCATTGGCAGGCGCGCCAATGGCGCCGATAGGGCCGAGCACTTCCTCGATCCCTTCGGGAGGGTTCAGGCCAATTCCACCTCCGGGATTGTTGGTCTCGTTAATCGGAATTGGGGGCATCGGCGGCGGCTCCACCGCGTCAGGTTTGGGTGGCAACACCCTTTGCTTGGGCTGCGCTGGGTTATCCTTGATGACCCGGCCGAGCTCAATAGGCCGGGTCTTGATGGGCTCAATATCGCCACCCGGCCCAAGTGTAACCAGGTATTGCATAACAAAGAACAAACCGAATGTGACACAAACGGCAAAGCCGAATGATCCCATGTACCGTGTATTCATCGCAATTCCCCCTCTTTACGCCACGGTCCGTGCTCCTGGATGTCGACGGCAAGTCATGGCTGGCCGGATCCGCGCTCTGCTATCGCGGCTCCATTCCCTTGGCCGCCGAGCCATGCGTTTATCGCATCGCCCGTATCTCATGGTAGCATATCTTGCGCCCTAAGCAAGCAAGCCTCGCGCCATGGCGGTCACGATTGTTTGATCCTGTATTGAGAGGGGCCGAGGCCTTGAGGCTACGACGGCAAGATCGGCGCTCACCTGGTCCGTCCAAAAAAAACGGCGCGAACCGTGGTCCGCGCCGTCTCTTCATATCCGCCGCCCATGTCATGAGCAGCTCGCGTCAGAGGATTTACTGGGCTGCCTTCAGCCTTTCCTCGCCGCGAATATGGTTGAGCCACTGGGCTGCCTCTTTCTTCACCGACTTGTCTTTCCGCGCCTTACGGAAAGCCGTCTTGGCGTCTGCCCACCGGTCCGCATGGAAGCTCGCCATGCCCAGTAACAAGTGGGCTGTCCCTTCCTTCTTCAGCTTGCCCTTCTTGATGGCTTTGTTAAAGGCGCCCACGGCCAGGGCCCAGTCCTCATTTTCCATATGGGCTTGCCCAAGACGGACATAGAGCTCGCCATCTTCCGCCAGAGCCGCCGCCTTCTCCAAATAGGGAATGGCCTGTTTGAACTCCGAGGCGTTGAGGAACGCGTTGGCCAGCAGCTCCCAGTTATCCTTCGTTGGCTCGATGCTCTTGTCCCGCAGTCCTTTCTCCAGGACCTTGGCGGCCTTATAGGGGATCTCGTGGTACAGGAACAGCTGCGCCATGTTCACGAATTCGGTGCTTTTGTCCAGGTAGCCCTGTTCATAAGCCACCTCCATGGTCCCCAGTTGCTTCTTTTCCTGCTTCAACTCGCTGTAAACGCCGGAAAGCTGCAACCAATAGGTCTTCTTCGGGTACAAATCGACCAGAATTTGCAGAACTTCAGCAATTCTTGGATAATCCTGAAGTTCGAAATGCATGCCCATCAGGAACTGATACCAGTTCTCCTTGGGTATTTTCCCCTGCTCCTTGGCCAGTGCGATGGCCTTTTCCGCGAAGGGAATGGCCTTCTTGAATTCACCGGTCTGGGAATAACCCTGCGCCATCAGCATGTGAGGCTCGGGACCCGGATTAGTGGTAATGGCGAACCATTTCTTGAGAGACTCAATGCCTTTGCGCCACTCCTCCAAAACCATATACATCTGGCCAAGATTATAGAGTGTGCTCGCCAGCACCCCTTCCGGGGCCGACTCAGCGCCGACCCGTACGAGTTGCTCGAACTCAACGACCGCGTCTTTATAGTTCTCCTGGCTCGAATAGACATAACCCGTAAGCTGATGGATCATGGCCCGATCATAAGCCTTCAGCCGCCGGATTTTTCGGGCATCATTCAGAACGACCAGGGCTTCCGTATATTGCTCGATTTCCATCAGCTCCTGGGCTTCCATGAGCTTCTTAAAAACCCTTTCCGAAAGGGTTTGAACCTTTCTGGTCTTCTTTTTGTTGCGCCGTTCGTCGGCCTTGGACGACCCCTTGCGCGACGACTGCGCCACAGCGGCGCCGAAATCGCTGGTCACCATCCCGTCCCACGGGGCCAAGGCGAACGCCAGACCCAGGGTCGCGGCAAGAGCGACCCTTCTCGCGCTGGAATTTCCTGTTTTCATCAAACCGCCTCTACCCATCTTCAAGGTTGAACGAGATCCGAACCTGAACGCCGACACGTTCGACAGCCTCGCCGTCCTCGATCCGTGGCTTGTATTTCCATTTCAAGATCGCGCGCAGAGCCGCACGATTGAAAATGCTGCTGGGATAAGCCTCGACCACGCGCGGGTTTATAACCGCCCCGGTTTTGGAGATGTCGAATTCCAAATCCACATAGCCCTCGATACCGGCGGCTTCAGCCCGTCGCGGGTACTGTGGCGGAACCCGCACCAATGGCAGGATGTCGCCGTCGTTAGGCGCGCCGCTGACGTCGAATTCTCCGGCGTCCACAGTCACATCAAGGTTGCCGGCCGAGATATTCACGCCATTCCCCGACGGCTTGAGCGACTTGGTCTGCGCCATCTTCATTGGTGGCGGCGGCTTTACCGGTGGCGGCTTTTTCGGTAACCGCCTCTTTTTCTCGTGGATGACCTCTTCCTTTTTCAGCCGAACGAAATCGATCGACCGGGACTTGACCCCCTCCGTCAAGGCCTCTTTGCCGTGGGACACCAGGTGCTGCATGAGAAAGAACAGCCCGAACGTGACCGCAGCGGCAACCGCGAAAGCCCCTGAGTAACGCCTTATCATCGTGGTTCCTTCGTCGCTATCGATACATTTTGAACCCCCGCTAGCCGGGCCGCCTCCATTACCTGGATAACCAACCCGGTTTCGGATTCATTATCGGCCTGTATGACGATGGATCCCTGCGGATTCTCCGCATGCAAGCGCTCAATGTTAGCACGCACGGCGCGGATATCAACACGCTTGCGTTGAATCCATATCTGCCCCTTGGGAGTGATGGCGATCAGAATATTCGCCATCGGCTTCCGCTCACCGGTCAGGGCGTCGGGCTTTAGGACCTGCACCCCCGCTTCCTTAATAAACGACGCGGTCACGATGAAGAAAATCAACATAATGAACACGACGTCGAGCATCGGCGTCAGGTCCATTTTGGCGTCATCGCCGTCCTGCGTTCCTCTTCTGCGCATATTTTCCCTCTCAGTGCACAATCGCTATCCGGCCGGTTCGTAACGGCAGCCAAAGCCCCGAAGCCTTTTGCCACCGCCGGCTTCAACCAGTGAACCGACCTGGATATCGATTGGAGCAAGCCTGGCGCCGCTGCCGTAACAGCGGCGCCAATTGTTATTGCCCGTTCTGCGCGGCCAACGATACGTTGTAAACGCCCGCCTGCCTTGACGCGTCCATCACCCCGACCAGGATGCCGGACTTGGCTTTTTTGGCGGCCTGAATAACCACGGAGGCTTCGGGCCGCTCGGCGTGCAGTCGTTCGATGTTGGCACGCACGGCGCGCGCATCGACAATTCGCGTGCCCATCCAGATCTGGCCGGACTCCTCGATCCGAACCAGAATGCTCTTCTGCTTTTGCTGCTTCACGTTGGTGTCCGGCGGCTTGACGACGTCAAGCCCCTTTTCCCGCACGAAGGAGGCGGTGACGATGAAGAAAATCAACATGATGAACACGATGTCGAGCATCGGCGTCAGGTCGATATCCGCCTCGTCAACTCCAGATTTTACTCTTTTGCGCATGGTCGATCCATCAATGTACGGTCGTCAGATGATCAGCGAGCTTTTCGGTCTCGGCGTCCGCGTAACGTTCAAGCTTCACGCTTAGCATAAGCCCCGAAAGTGCCGCCACCATGCCCGCCATGGTGGGCAACGTGGCCTTGGACACGCCCGCGGCCATGGCCCGGGCGTTACCGGTGCCGGTGATGGCCATCACGTCGAAGACCTCGACCATCCCGGTCACCGTGCCCAGCAAACCCAGCAGCGGACACAGTGCGACCAGGGTTTTGATCATCAATAACGAATGCCTCAGATTCATGGCTACCTGGGAGATCAGCGCTTCCCGGACGCGATGGGCGTACCATGACGTCAAATCCGCACGGGCCTCCCAGATTTCCTGAATCTGTTTCACTTGTTTCGGGTGACCCGAGAACATGTACCAGAAGCGCTCGACGATCAGGAGCCACATCACCAGGGTGACGAGCAGGATCGCATAGAGTACGTCGCCGCCTCTTTCCATAAAGTCCCGGATCGCCTCAAAGGCTTCAACGAGTGCTAGCATGGCCTTCCTGCTCCTCGGCATGGACTGCGATAAGTCCGGCGCTTTGCTCTTCGAGGATATGAACAATCTTCTTGGAGCGGCCGCTTACGAGGCTGTGCAACAGAACGGTCGGGATCGCGACCACCAGACCAAGCACCGTTGTCATAAGGGCCTGCGAAATACCCCCGGCCATCAGCTTCGGATCACCAGTGCCGAACAGCGTGATTGCCTGGAAGGTGGCGATCATGCCCGTAACCGTACCCAGCAGACCAAGCAGGGGCGCAACAACCGAAATCACCTTAACGGTCGACAAACCACGCTCGAGCTTCGGAAGTTCCCTGAGGATAGCCTCGTCAAGCTTGAGTTCGAGGGTCTCGACGTCGACGTTCCGGTTTTGGTCGTACGCGGCAAGCACGCGACCCAGCGAATTGTTCTCATTCGGAGAACCAGGCTGGCGTGACTGAGCGGTTACCTTGCGACCTTCAGAGTACAAGCTGAACATCAGGAAGATGACCAGAGCGACGCCGACCGCGCCAAGCAAGAGAATGACGTAACCAACAAGACCGCCCTGCTGGACGCGCTCCATCAGGTTTGGCTTCTCGATCAGCAGCGAAAGGATGGAACCCCGCGACGGATCGATACCGAAGCCAACCACGCCACTGTTGGCGCCACCCAGTTCCGCGGCCCAGTCCAGGAACCGGGATTGCGGCTGCCGGGGCAACTCGGCCAGCTTGCCGGACTCCGCCAAGAACTGGAGGTATTTGCCATCGGCCACCGTGTTGAACGCGCCGATGCGGACCACTTCCTGATCGACCTGCGAACCGTTAAGCGCAACCACGGTGGCGGGGAAGCGGACCACCTTGCCGGTTTCCGTCATTTCGCGCATCAGTTCGAACCACAGCTTTTCGAGCTCCGCGACCTCGGGCAGCTCTTTCTTCTGCGCCAAGCCCCCGAGGAACTCGCCACGGCCCGGGAATTGCGCCGTGACAATCGAGGCGTCGGTCACGCCCTTGGTGTCGCCGGCAACCTGCCGGACCACACCGAACAGCTCACCCAGAGTGCCAAGACGGCTCGCCAACAGCGCTTCCAACCGAGCGAGCTCGGTCTCGTTGTTTTCAAATGACTTTTCGAGCCGTTTCGACCGGTGCTCTTCGTTGACCTTGGCCTGCTTGGCTTTCCTCAACAGCTGAGCCTGATTGTTTTTGGCTCTAAGGAACTCTGCCTCGCGCTGCCTGTGCTCGCGGTTCTCAACAACGGAGCCGTTCTTGACCTGCTCAAGCAGCTCGTCAAGAGAATTTGCCCTCTGTTGCGCCAGGGCGCCCGATGCGAAAGCGGCGCCACCCAGCGAAATCATTGTCAGAAAAGCTAAAGTTTTTTTCATTGTACCGCCTCCGGTGCGGGAATAGGCAATTTCAGCAGATCAGGCGCGATTTGCTTGCGGGCCATGCGAAGACCCTGCCGAACTGGCCCCCGGTAAGAATCAGGCAGCGCTTCCCAGGCTTTCTTGTCCTTGTTCCACATGCCGGTTTCGGTCCGATCGAGCGTTTGATAGAGCAGCGCCACGCGACCAACGCGCAGATAATCCACGGTCCGCGACCGGCCGGCATCTTCCAGCTCACCGCGATAGGCCTCAATCGTACGGCCGTATTCGTTCTCGATCTGGAACGCTTCCAGGAGGCGCCTGAATTTCTCTGAATTCGCAACCTTGGCGCGGCCCATCATGTCCCGCAGCAGCTCAATCCGGCCGGTCCGCTCTTCGGCCAGGAACGGCACATCGAGCTTCACAAAACCCTCAAGGGAGTCGATCATTCGCAGCATCAGCGGAGCGATCTGACGGTCAATCACCGTGACATTGGCGATTTGCCTGTTCAGCGACTTGACCTCCACGTTCTGCGCATCAACCAGCTTCTGGATGTGGGCATTGTACGCTTTGAGCGTGTCGACCTGCTTCAGGACGGCGCGATATTCGCCGAGCATCTCGGAGGTTTGCTCACTGAGCTTATCGACCTTGGCCTGTGAAGACTGAGCAAACTTATTCCGTTTGTTTTCAACTTCCAGAATGGCATCCAGTTGTTGCGCTGCCGTAGCTCCGGCGCCAACCATGATGGCCCCGGCAACCGCCGCCACCACCATATTCCTCGTATTAATTCTAAGTCTCATTCGTCTCCCCAAGGGATTGCAGCATTACCGACGGCGTAAGGTTTTAACCGCGAACCGACTCAATTGCAAAGCAAAGAATCCGCCCGTCAAACGAAAGCAACCGGAACTGCCCCGGCCCGATCGCGATTCGATAATGAGATTCAAATTGTTACGCAGTAATTTCCGCGAAAACGGAAGCTGTCCCCATCTCTTTCGCTGGCTTTTTTGTCGATAAACAAACAGCCCCTTCCTCGTGCTTGTCTGGCAACGCTGAAGAAGTTGAGGCCAGTTCGCGATGCGTAACACTACTCACTTGTGTGGGGATGTTACCGCAGGCCGGGACCCGGCATCAAGTGCCGAGTGGGCTAAAACTCCGCCGGTTCCGGCGCGTTTTCTCGTCATGTTGAGATGGAGGGGGCGGGCGGGGATTGACTTGCACTGAAACCGGCTCCAGGGTCTCGCGGCATCATGACCTCGTTCCATGATTTCCGCCAAATCGGCGATCCACATATGGCCGGTTTCAGTTGATAGTCCTTTTTGCCCTTGCCACCGGCCATCAATGGCGTGTAGGGATTCTAAGCAAAATAAAGCAGATAAAAACGACAGGATTGAAATCTATCGGCGAACTTGGTGCGATGCAGTAGGTGTGATTATGGGGCGTTCTTTTGTCATCGTGGGCAGTGGTCCCTCAGGTTTTTATGCAGCCGAGGCGCTTCTCCAAAAGGTCCAGGATTGCCGAATTGACATTATAGAAAGAATGCCCGCGCCTTTCGGACTTGTGCGCTATGGCGTGGCTCCCGATCACGAAAAAACAAAAAATGTATCCAGAGCCTACGACCGGGTTCTTGCCCGAGACGAGGTGCGGTTCTTTGGCAATGTCGAGGTCGGGCGCGATGTTGACCTCGGTGCGCTGGGTGAAGCCTACGATGCCGTGATCCTCGCAACCGGCAGCGCCACTGACCGGATGCTGGACATCCCCGGTATCTCGCTCACGGGCGTATATGGTTCGGCTGAATTCGTCGGGTGGTACAACTCCCATCCCGATCACCGCGATCTGGGGCCGGATTTGAACTGCCGGGCCGTTGCGATCATCGGCAATGGCAATGTCGCACTTGATTTGGCTCGGTTGCTTGCCAGGTCCCGAACGGAGCTGGAGGCAACCGATATCGCCCCCTTCGCGAAGGAGGCGATCAGCCAGTCGCCGATAAAGGATATTTATATTTTTGGCCGTCGCGGCCCGATCGAGGCCAGCTTCACCAAAACTGAATTGTCCGAGATGGGCCACCTGAACGGCAGCGTTGCCTTGGTCCGCCCCGATCAGTTACCCGCGGCATTGCCGCCCCTTGAAGACACCGATTACCCACCGCGCGTCTATAACATGAAGCGCGCAAACCTTGAAATTCTGCGCTCGCTGACCAGAAACGAAGCAGCGGATGCAGCCGTCCGGGTTCATTTCGAATTCCTGGCCTCGCCGATGGAAATCCTGGGGCAAGGTCACGTCGAGGGCGTTCGGCTGGAACGAACCCGCCTGGAACAAGGGCGAGCGGTCGGCACCGGGAAAATCTTCGACGTAGAGGTCGGAGCTGTCCTTTCGGCCATCGGATACCGCGGCGTCGCGATATCCGGCGCCCCTTTTGACGAAAGGCGTGGAATCGTTCCCAACACAAGCGGCCATGTCGAGGACAATCTCTTTGTGGTCGGATGGGCCAAGCGCGGCCCGACCGGGACCATTCCAACCAACCGGGCGGATTCGTTCGCGGTGGTGGATCAGATTGTCGACGCGCTGGACAGCGGTCAAAAGCCGGGACGTCCGCATCTCGAAGCCATTTTGGCGCAAAAGAACTGCCGGATCGTGTCCCATGACGATTGGAAGGAGGTCCGCGCCGCCGAAATCGCCGCCGCTGCGCCACCGGCGCCGAGACGGAAATTCGCGACCATCAAGGAGATGCTGGCGGCGCTGGACTGAGAGCCTGACCGAAAAGTCGGCGGCTGAGGATCGGCGCGGGGTTTTTGCCGATCCGGCAGGCGCCGATTGCAGTCGATATCGGGGAATATCGGCAAAATCGGCAACGAACCGGGCGGCAAAAAGACCCGCCGAGCCGACCCGTCCGACTTTTCGGTCAGGCTCTGAGGCCGACCTGGCGCCTGTTCGCGATCAAGCCAGCCCGATATATAACCCCATTCCAGAGGCGACCAGGATGGTAAGCCAGGTCAGGATGGCGCCCGAAACACGCCCAAAGCTCGTGCCCGCCGATTGGCGAAGACCCCAAATATGAAGCAGCCGGGCGACGACCAACATGCCGCCGAGCCACCGGATCAGCAGGGCCGGTCCGTGCGCGGCCTCCAGCATTCCGATCAGGAGCAGCGCAAACGGCACATATTCGGCGAAGTTGCCGTGTATCCGAATATCCCGCTGCAAGGCTTCATCGCCGCCATGGCCCAGACCGGCGCCAGCCCTTTTGCGGCCCATGGCGACGTTCCAGGACAAATAAATATAGACGATCCCCAAAACGCCGCCATAAGTTAACGTAATCATCATCCTCGTCCCCCATAACGAATTTTTTCACATGTTGATGCAACCCGCACGGTAAAGAGCTATTTTAAAGTAGGTCAAGACCTTTGGGACCCACCCGACGAAATTGTGCGGTGGTGGCCATGAAATTTTACCGTTGAATTATCCGGCCGGACGACCGTCCGGCTTTGTGACACGCGAGGAAAAACCTTGTCTTCCAGAATCAAACCGAGACCAGCTTGCAAACCGGCAATCGCAATGACAGCCGCCGCCATCATATTGTCTGGCGGCTATTCCACCGCCCTTGCGGGAGACACGGTCGAGGATGCCGGCAGCGCCACGCGAATCGCATTGCCGGTCGTGGCCAGCGCCGTGGCGCTCGTGAATGGGGATACGGAAGGATTTTGGCAGCACGCGTTTTCAATAACCGTGACCACGGGGATCACGCTCGGGCTAAAAGAGGCGATTGACTCGGAACGACCCAATCTGCGCAACAACAACTCGTTCCCGTCCGGGCACACCTCTCAGGCATTTGCATCGGCCTCTTTCCTGGATCACCGATACGGCTGGCAGTACGGCTTGCCGGCTTATGTGGCCGCGACCTACGTCGCGTTCTCGCGCGTCAACTCGGATGAGCACCGCATACGCGACGTCGCCGCCGGGGCCCTTCTGGCCTGGGGCGTGAGCCACTTTTTTGTCGATCCCCACCAGCGGGTCAGCGTCGAGGGCGAGGTCACGCCAAATCGGGCGCTGCTTCGGCTGCGCATGAAATGGTGATGCGCGACGCGGCTCCGCCCACCCAACGTGCGGGGAGGACGAAGCCGCGCCTGGCGCGCTTACAGGCCTAGAAATTGACGGCCAAACCGGCGGAGAAGGTGCGCGGTTTACCGGGACGCAATCCGGCAGGCC
>JBHHWG010000060.1:0-16040 GCA_046756385.1 Sphingomonadales bacterium
GACCCTGTTGAATTCGCGCGGCCTCTGATCATGGCGATTGTCAATGCCACGCCCGACAGTTTCTCCGGCGATGGGCTGTTTCGTCGGCCGGACGAAGCCGTCGCGCAGGGCTTGAAAATGGTCGAGCAAGGCGCGGACATCATCGATATCGGCGGCGAATCGACCCGGCCCGGCGCCAAGCCCGTGACCGTTGATGAAGAGCTTGAACGGGTGGTCCCGACCATCGAAGGCTTAAGCCAATGCGGGAAGCCGATTTCGATCGATAGCCGCAACGCGGCCGTCATGAACGCGGCGCTGGATGCCGGCGCCGCCATCATCAACGATATTTCGGCCTTGAGCCATGACCCCGAAGCCCTGGCGGTCGCCGCCGCAAGCGGCGCGCCGGTTATGATCATGCATTGTCAGGGTTTGCCGGGGACAATGCAGAACGATCCCCACTACGACGATGTCGTGCTCGATGTTTATGACTATTTGGACGGGCGCATCGGCGCGTGCCTCGCCGCGGGCATTGAGCGAGGGAATATCATCGTCGATCCGGGCATTGGCTTCGGAAAAACCGCCCGGCATAATTTTGAGCTGCTGCAAAGCCTGTCTTTGTTCCACGGGCTGGGCTGCCCGATTCTGCTCGGTGTGTCCCGGAAGCGGTTTATCACGGCCCCGGGCGCTCGGTTCAACGCCCGGGAGGGTGTTGGCGGCTCGCTGGCCGCCGCCCTCGATGGTTTGGCGCAGGGCGCACATATTTTGCGCGTGCACGACGTTGCGGAAACGGTCCGGGCAGGTAAAATATGGGGCGCTATTGCCGACAGCGGATAGTGCAACCGCTTTTGCCTGATGTCGATTACCAGTCGTTAATATTTTGAGTGGAATGTTTGGGCTATAATTCAGCGCTCAATACGGAACCCGCGCGAACACGAGATGGCGAAACAATGACCAGGCGTTATTTCGGCACTGACGGCATCAGAGGAACCGCCAATTCCGAACCCATGACCGCGGAGATTGCGCTTCGCGTGGGCATGGCGGCGGGGCGGCAATTCAAAAGGGGCGATTATCGCCATCGGGTTGTCATCGGCAAGGATACCCGGCTTTCCGGATATATGTTCGAGCCCGCCCTGACGGCCGGCTTCGTCGCCGTTGGTATGGATGTAATCCTGGTGGGGCCCATGCCAACGCCGGCGGTCGCCATGTTGACGGGTTCATTGCGCGCCGATCTCGGTGTCATGATCACGGCCTCGCACAATCCCCATCATGACAACGGCATCAAGCTGTTCGGGCCCGATGGCTATAAACTGTCCGATGATGTCGAAGCGGCGATCGAGGCGCGGATGGACAATGGTTATTTGTCGGACCTGGCCGCGCCGGCCGACCTGGGCCGCGCCAAACGGCTGGATGATGCGGAAGGCCGCTACATCGAGTTCGCCAAAAAGACCTTTCCCGCGGGCTTGACGCTGGAAGGCATGAAAATTGTGGTCGATTGCGCCCATGGCGCCGCCTACAAGGTCGCGCCGACCATATTGTGGGAACTGGGCGCCGATGTCATTCCCATCGGCGTTGAGCCCGACGGCTTCAACATTAACGATGGCTGCGGTTCCACGGCGACCGAGCGCATGCGACAGGCGGTTGTCGACCACGGCGCGCATATCGGAATCGCGCTCGATGGTGATGCCGACCGGCTGATGGTGTCGGACGAAAAAGGCAATATAATCGACGGCGATCAATTGCTGGCCGTGATAGCCGGATATTGGCAAGGCCTGGGCCGCTTGCGCGGCGACCGCGTCGTGGCGACCGTAATGTCCAATCTCGGCCTTGAGAGGCATCTTCTGGAACGCGGTGTCGAACTGGTCCGCACCAGGGTCGGCGATCGCTATGTGGTCGAGGAAATGCGAACCAAAGACTTGAATGTGGGCGGCGAGCAATCCGGCCATATCGTGCTGCGCGATTTCGCGACAACCGGGGACGGCATCATCGCCGCCTTGCAGTTATTGTCGGTCGTCGTGGGCAAAGGCCGCCCGGTGTCGGAGATTTGCCGGGTGTTCGAACCGTTGCCGCAACTGCTGCGCAACGTGCGCTATTCAGGCCCCTGCCCCCTGGACGACAAGTCGGTTCAGCAGGCAATAGCCGACGGCGAGGGCCGTCTAAACGGGAGCGGGCGGCTCCTTATCCGGCTGTCGGGCACGGAGCCCGTGGTTCGGGTCATGGCGGAAGGCGAGGACGAGGGCCTGATCGCATCCGTTGTCGATAATGTCATTACGACGCTACACCAACGCGGCAGGTGATGGTTGGGCGCGTCCTTATCGTCGCCGGATCCGATTCGGGCGGCGGCGCGGGCATTCAGGCCGATATCAAGACGGTTACCGCGCTGACGGGCTTTGCCGCCACCGCGATCACTGCGCTCACGGCGCAGAATACCCGGGGGCTAGACGCTATTCATGCCGTCCCCGCTGACTTCGTTGGCCGCCAGATGCGCTCCGTGCTCCGCGACATCGGGGCCGATTGTATCAAAACCGGCATGTTGTGGAGCGCTGAGATCATCGAGACGGTCGCCGGTGAACTCGATCGCTCGGCCACCGGCGCGCCCCTGGTGGTCGACCCACTGATCTGTTCCTCCAGCGGAACAAGGCTGCTGGAGCGACCGGCGCAAGACGCCCTGGTCAGCTTGCTGGTTCGCCGCGCCATGGTCGTCACCCCCAACCTCGCGGAGGCCGAGGTCCTGACCGGTCTGGAAATCGCCACCGTTGACGATATGAAAAAGGCGGCCTCGCTATTGCTTGAAAGCGGGCCGAAAGCGGTTCTGCTGACCGGCGGCCATCTGGCAGGCGATGTGCTGTCCGACGTTCTGGTCGGCGGGGCGCGGTGCGAAGTCTTTCAATCGTCTCGTATCGACAGCCGCAACACCCATGGCACCGGGTGCACGCTGGCTTCAGCAATCGCCACCGGCATCGCGCAGGGAATGAGCATCCGCGACTCCGTGATCCGGGCCCGCGCCTATGTCCGGGAGGCCATTCGGTCGGCGCCGGGCCTTGGCCAGGGGGACGGACCGCTCAACCACGGGCACACGGTACACCCGTTTGAAGGGTATGATGGTCGCGATTAGACGAGCGCCTCCTTGAACGCGGCAAGGAGCCGATCGATATCGGCCTCGTTGTTATAAAGATGCGGGGTGATGCGAAGTGAGCCGCCGCGTTGGCTGATATGGACCTTGTGTTCCGCCAGCCTCGACATCAGTGCCTCGGCGCGGGACGCAGGCCATTTCACGGACAGATAATGCGGCGATCGGAACTGGGCGGGCGCCGCCTGTAATCCCAGTGCCCCGGCGCGTTCGGCAATGTTGTGGGTCATGGCCCGCAGGGTTTCCGAGATTTCACCGATGCCCCAGTCAATGAGCTGTTTCATGCCGGATATCGCCGCGGGCATAAGCGCGAAGTTGGAGCGCTCCCCAACATCGAACCGGCGCGCGCCGGGCTGGAAATCCTTGCGGTATCGGATCAGATTGTTGAAATCCTCGCTGTCGCGCCGGGCGATCCAGTTATGTTCGAGCGGAACGCCCGACTGCCATTGCGGGGCAATATAGGCGAAACCGAGACTGTAGGGTCCAAGCAGCCATTTGTAAGTCGCCGCAACGACAAAGTCGGGCCGAATCCGCGCCACATCGAACGGCATGACGCCGAGCGACTGAGTGACGTCAACCAGCAATGCCGCGCCGAGCTCGCGGCAGCGCGCGCCGATTGCTTCCAAGTCGATCACGGTGCCATCGATCCAATGACAATGGGGGACCGCGACGGCGGCGGTCGTTGCGTCCAGGGCTTCCATTATGGCCGTCGTCCAGTCCCTCCCATCCGCCCGGCGCACCGTTACGACCCGGGCCTGGTTTTCCCTGGCGATTTCGTTCCAGCAATGGACGTTGGACGGGAACTGGCCGTCCAGCACGATGATGGACTGTCTTGCCTGGACCGGGATATTGGCGGCGGCAATGGCGAGGCCATAACTGACGGCGGGAATGATGGCGATATCGTCGGTCCGTGCCCCCACCAACTGGGCGAACAGTCCGCGGGCGGTCTCCGATTCGGTGAAAAAGTCCCGCGGCGTGATTTCCCACGGTCGGGACTTCCGGGCCAGGCCTTGCGTGCCCGCGAACCGGACGCCTTTTAACAGCGGCGACATGAAACCACAGTTCAGGTAAGCGATGTCGTCGGGAATCTCAAACAGGTGTCGCTGGCACGCAATTGTCATATCAATCCTGGCTTTCGTCTTGTTAACCGCAAGTGACAGTCGCTGCGCTCACTATACCCGCGCGCATGGATGCGGCAAATGGACCGTTGACATCGCAATGACCGTTACTAATATCCGGCCGGGGGATCGAAAGTTGGCCGATCAATGTCGGCATTTCCAGGAAGGGAGTCTTGCGATGGAACCGCTTACACGCCCCGGTTCACCCCTGTTTTCCTCAGGCCCCTGCGCCAAGCGGCCGGGCTGGACGCCCGATGTGCTGCGCGACGCGGTCCTGGGGCGGTCCCATCGCTCGGCGATCGGAAAATCGAGGCTCAAGGAAGCCATCGACAAAACCAGGGATATTCTGGGCCTGCCAGCGGATTACCGGGTCGCGATCGTCCCGGCCTCGGATACCGGCGCGGTGGAAATGGCGCTGTGGTCGTTACTTGGCGAGCGCGGCGTCGATATGCTGGCGTGGGAGAGTTTCGGCAAGGGCTGGATAACCGATGTCGTGACGCAGCTTAAGCTTGAGGATGTGCGCAGGTTCGAGGCGGACTATGGCGATCTGCCGGACTTGAGCGCCATCGATTGTGATCGCGACGTGGTGTTTACCTGGAACGGAACGACCTCGGGCGTTCGGGTTCCCGACGGCGAGTGGATCGCCGATGACCGCAAGGGCCTGACGATTTGCGACGCAACGTCGGCGGTGTTCGCCATGGACTTGCCGTGGTCAAGGCTCGATGTCGTGACCTTTTCGTGGCAGAAGGTGATGGGCGGCGAGGCGGCCCATGGCATGCTGATCCTGAGCCCCCGCGCGGTGGATCGGCTGGAAGGCTACACGCCGCCCTGGCCGATGCCCAAATTGTTCCGCCTGACCAAGAAAGGCAGGCTGAACGAAGGCATTTTTCAGGGCGCGACCATCAACACTCCGTCCATGCTATGTGTCGAGGATTACCTTGATGCCCTCGACTGGGCGGTGGAAATCGGTGGTCTGGACGCCCTGATCGCTCGGACCGAAGGCAATCTTGCCTTGATCGCGGAGTGGGTCGGGCGCACCCCTTGGGTGGAGTTCCTCGCCCGGACGCCGGAAACCCGGTCGTCGACTTCGATCTGTCTGCAGATCGTGGACCCCTGGTTTGCGGACCAGTCAATGCAGGACCGGGCGGTTTTGGCGAAGCGTTTGGCCGCGATACTCGGCGAAAAATCGGTGGCCTTCGACATTGCCTCATATCGCGACGCGCCGCCGGGGCTGCGAATTTGGGGTGGCGCGACGGTCGACAACGAAAATGTGGCGGCGTTGCTGCCCTGGCTTGATTGGGCTTTTACGGAACTGAAGGCCAGCAGCCAATAATTGGCGGAAGCCCCGGTTGAATTTCGGATCACGAGGAAGCGTGAGCATGTATACAGTACTTATTTCCGACAAGATGAGCCCCCGGGCTGCGGAAATCCTGAAATGCCGCGGCATGGAAGTGGATCACATTCCCGGCCTCACGCCGGAAGAGTTGATCGCCCGGATCGGCGACTATGACGGCCTGGCGATACGATCCGCGACCAAGGTTACGAGAGAGGTGCTGGCGGCGGCGGGCAGGCTCAAGGTCGTGGGCCGCGCCGGCATCGGCGTCGATAATATTGACATACCGGCGGCGACCGAGGGCGGCGTGGTGGTCATGAACACGCCGTTCGGCAATGCGATCACCACGGCCGAGCACGCGTTGGCCATGATGATGGCGTTGGCCCGGCAGATTCCAGCCGCCGATCGCTCGACCCAGGCCGGCAAATGGGAAAAATCGAAATTCATGGGCGTCGAGCTGACCGGCAAGACGCTCGGCATCATCGGCTGTGGCAATATCGGCTCGGTTGTCGCCGACCGCGCGCTGGGGCTAAAAATGAAGGTCATCGCGTCGGATCCCTTCCTGGCGCCTGAGCGGGCGGTCGATTTGGGGATTGAAAAAGTCGAACTTTCGGAGCTGTTCAACCGGGCGGATTTTATTACGCTTCACACCCCTGTCACCGACAGCACGCGAAATATGATCGATGCCGCGGCGTTTGCCAAAATGAAGGACGGCGTACGGATCATCAACTGCGCGCGGGGCGGTCTGGTGGTCGAGGCGGCCTTGCAGGATGCGCTGGAGACCGGGAAGGTCGCCGCGGCGGCGCTGGATGTTTTCGAGCAGGAACCAGCCCGCGACAACGCTTTGTTCGGCGTTCCCAATGTGATCGCGACGCCCCATCTCGGTGCGGCGACGTCGGAAGCCCAGGAGAACGTGGCGATCCAGATAGCCGAACAGATAGCCGATTATCTGCTGGACGGGGCCGTGACCAATGCCCTCAATATGCCATCAGTCAGCGCCGAGGAGGCGCCCCGGCTGCGGCCTTATATGGGCCTCGCCGAGCAACTCGGCGGTTTCATGGGACAAATCACGGAATCGAGCATCAAAAATGTGACCATCGAATTTCAGGGTCACGTTACCACGATCAACTGCCGGCCGTTATGCGCGGTCGTGCTGCAAAGCCTTTTGGCCCCGGTTCTCGATTCGACGGTCAACATGGTCAATGCCGGCATTGTCGCCAGGGAACGGAACATTGAAATTACCGAGGTCAAAAGGGAGCAGGCCGGGGATTACTCCACCCGAATGTGCCTGACCGTGACCACCGAGCGTCACAAACGCACAATAGCCGGGACTTTGTCGTCGGATCAACGACCGCGCATTGTTCATGTCGAGGGGATAAACATCGAGGCCGAGCTGGGGCCGCACATGCTTTACATTTCCAATCAGGACAGGCCTGGCTTTATCGGCGAATTGGGGCGGACGTTGGGCGAATCCGAAGTCAACATCGCGACCTTCCATCTCGGCCGCGGCGAGAAGGGCGGCCGCGCCATCGCGCTCATCGAGGTGGATGGGCCGATCCGGGCTGAGGTGCTCAGGGATATCAGGGCGCTCCACGACGTTCGCCGCGTCAAGGTGCTGAAATTCTGATAACGGCCTGAATTCAAACCATTCATCCTGAAAATTAACGAAGGGTGGCGCATGCCTCCGTGGACGGGGTAATGTCGTTTGGTCATGAGCGAGAAATTGAAACAATCCCTGCTGCCCGAAGGCCTGCATGATGAACTGCCGCCGATCGCCGACTATCGCTCGACGGTGGTGGCGGATCTTCTTGGCGCTTTTGCGTCCGCCGGCTATGAGCAGGTGGCGCCGCCGCTGCTGGAATTCGAAGACAGCCTGCTGACGGGATCCGGGGTGTCCCAGGCGCGCCACATGTTCCGCCTGATGGACCCCGCGTCTCACCGGATGATGGCTTTGCGGGCCGACATGACGTTGCAGATCGCGCGTATTGCGGCGACCCGGCTGGCCAATGCGGCGCGGCCGTTGCGGCTCAGTTACGCGGGCCCCGTGTTGCGGGTCAAGGGCCTTCAGTTTCGGCCGGAGCGGGAACTGATCCAGGCTGGGATCGAGCTGATCGGCAGCGACGCACCAGCGGCTGATCTTGAGGTTCTGCTGCTCGCGGTTGAAACCCTGGGCGGTCTCGGTGTCGAGGGGCTGAGTGTCGATCTGACCATGCCGCCTCTCGTGCCGGCGCTGTGCCGGGCGTTCGGCGCCGACGACGATCAGATGCGTCGCGCACGGGCCGCGCTTGATGCCAAGGATCAAACCGCGTTGCCGCAGGTTGACGGCCGGTTGGGCGAGCTGCTGGGCGGCCTGATCGAAGTCACCGGGCGCGCCGATGATGCCTTGGAGAAATTGCGCGCGCTTGAGCTGCCTGACGAGGCGCGGGCACTGCGCGAGCAACTGTATGAGCACGTCCGCCAGATCCGGAACGCCGCGCCCGACCTCGCGCTCACGATCGATCTGGGCGACAGCCGCGGGTTTGAGTATTACACCGGCATCGGTTTTGCCCTTTTTGCGCCTGGAGCCCCGAGCGAACTGGGGCGCGGCGGCCGCTATCAGGCCCGGCGCGATGGCGGCGCCGGTGAAACCGCGGCGGGTTTTACGGTCTATGTCGACAGCCTGTTACGGGCATTGCCGGGGGGCAAGGAGCACAAGCGGCTTTATGTGCCCCACGGAACGCCATGGCCGGCCGTGCGCAAGCTGGCGCATGAAGGATGGCGGACGGTCCAGGGACTGGAGCCTGAGGCGGACGTGGTTTCGGAGGCGAAACGACTGGGCTGCACTCATATTTTGGCCTCGGACGGGACACGAGCCGTCGAGGAACAGACGACAAGTCTGGACATGAAAGGGATTTCAGACGGTGACTAACGTAGTAGTAGTGGGCGCCCAGTGGGGCGACGAGGGCAAAGGCAAGATCGTCGACTGGCTGTCGGAGCGGGCCGATGTCGTGGTGCGCTATCAGGGCGGGCACAATGCCGGACACACGCTGGTGATTGACGGGGTCACCTATAAGCTCAGCCTGCTGCCGTCCGGCGTGGTTCGCGGCCGGCTGTCGATCATCGGCAATGGCGTGGTGATCGACCCCTGGGCGCTGGCGGACGAGATTGACCGGATTGCCGGGCAGGGCATTTCGATAACGGCGGAGACTTTGCGGATTGCGGAAAATGCGGCGCTCATTCTGCCGATCCACCGCGAGCTCGACGCCATGCGCGAGGACGCTTCGAAGGCGGTGAAGATCGGTACGACGCGGCGCGGTATCGGGCCCGCCTATGAGGATAAGGTCGGGCGGCGCGCGCTTCGGGTGTGTGACCTCTCGGACCGTTCCGCAGTCGAGGCGCGGGTCGAGGCGCTGCTGGCCCATCACAATCCGCTTCGCAAGGGGCTGGGTCAGCCTCTGATTGATAAAGCCGCGCTCGTTGACGAAGTGATGGCGATCGCGCCCCGATTGCTACCCTTTGTCGACAGTGTCTGGCAGACCCTTGATGATGCCCGACGCGACGGCAAGCGGATCCTGTTCGAGGGCGCCCAGGGCGCGATGCTCGACATCGACCACGGCACCTATCCATTTGTGACCTCGTCGCATACTGTGGGCGGGCAGGCGGCGGCCGGCGCGGGCATTGGTCCCGGCGCGATCGGTTATGTGTTGGGGATCACCAAGTCCTATACCACACGGGTCGGGGCCGGACCTTTCCCGACCGAGCTTCATGACGATATCGGCCACGGCCTGGGTGAGCGCGGTCATGAATTCGGCACGGTAACCGGGCGCAAGCGGCGTTGCGGGTGGTTTGACGCGGTCATGGTGCGGCAGGCGGTCAAGGTTACAGGGATCGACGGCATTGCCCTTACCAAGCTCGATGTGCTCGACGGCATGGATGAACTCAAGGTCTGCACCGGCTACCGGCTGAACGGCGACATCGTCGATCATCTTCCCGCCGCCACAGAGCTTCAGAACGCGGTTGAACCGGTCTGCGAGACCCTGGAGGGTTGGAGCGAGAGCACTCGCGGCGCCCGGAGCTGGGCCGATCTCCCCGCCACCGCGATTAAATATATCCGGCGGATCGAGGAACTGATCGAGGCCCCGGTGGCGCTGTTGTCCACCAGCCCCGAACGCGAGGATACCGTGCTGGTCCACGATCCCTTCGCGGGCTGAACCGGGCCCTGGTCCAGCCGGTCACGCTACCCTGGCCTCGAACGAGCTATGCCACAGGCGCCCGGCGACAAACATGATTTCCCAAAGATCCGGCCGCGACTGGGCAACGGCTTTCGAAACATCGTCGAGGGCGACCAGGCAGGGCTGGCGCCAACCATGGTAATCCACCATGGGACCATGACACTGAAGGTGGATGTCAAGACGGCTCAAAAGCCGGCGAAGCGCGGGACGCATCAAGGCGCAAATATGGGTGATGTCGTGGGGCGCGCTCATTTGCGCGATGCTGGCGATCAGCCCGTACAGCAGATTCTGAACCGGACTGTGGGCCGGGTAGTCCTTGGTGTTCCTGTCCGCTCCGCTCGCCCGTCGCTTCATATATCGGTTTGCATGACGCACGAATTCGCGGGAGATCAGAAGGCGCGAGGCCTCCGCGGTGGCGAGTAGGGGGCTGGGGTGCGGCTTGGAATTCCTGGCGCAAGCCTGGTGAAAGGGCAGCGGCCTTTCCTGACCCTCGTGCCATGGCAGTATTAGCCGGGCGACGCCCGCAACGATGCCGGATTGGCGATGGATCAGGACCGATTGGACCGAGTGGCCGTCATACTCATCCCGTTCCAGTCCGTCGGGATGATGGTCCGGTGATTCCAGGCCTTGCTCAACGCAGTACACATCATAGCGCAATCGATGCGCCTTCTCCAAAAGCGCGGGCGAATTGGCGAGGCGAACTTCAAACAGCGTGGTGACGGGGTTGGTGCTGGAATATCCGGCGGTCTGGCCGCCCGTCGCCGTCTCCTGCCGGTTTCTTGACTGTGACATTTTCTTCTCGCCGGGTCTGCGTAGCGAGTCCGGATCGTCCGATCTGGTCAGCAATATGCCGGGCAGGGTGGCGAGAAAATGTGGCGCGTGACGTGGGCGTTTCCCGAACCTGCCGTAATCGATGCCGGCATTTTTTACTGTCTCAGCAACTGCCGTGGCGTATCACGATATAGAGCCGTTGGGAACATGGAAAAGTGTTTTAGCCGCCGAGGATTTCGATTTGTTGCTCGCGAGCCGCGGCCTTCATCGCCTTTTGCAGCTTTTTGAATGCCCGGACTTCAATCTGCCGCACGCGCTCGCGTGAAATGTCGTAGACCTTGCTGAGATCCTCAAGCGTTACCGGGTCTTCGCTCAACCGGCGTTCGGCGATGATATGCTTCTCGCGATCGTTAAGGTCCTGCATCGCATGTTCCAGAAGATCACGGCGCTTGGCCAATTCTTCCTGATCCGCGAGCATCGTCTCCTGATCAATCGCATCGTCAACCAGCCAGTCCTGCCATTCGCCGTCGCCGTCGATGCGCATGGGCGCATTGAGCGAACTGTCCGGCCCCGCGAGGCGCCGGTTCATCGAAATCACATCGTCGTTCGAGACATTGAGCTTATCGGCGATATGCTTCACTTGCTCGGGTCGGAGTTCGCCCTCGTCGATGGCCTGGATCTGGCCCTTCAGACGCCGGAGATTGAAGAACAGTTTTTTCTGGGCCGCCGTGGTTCCGATCTTCACGAGCGACCATGAGCGCAGGATGTATTCCTGGATCGCCGCGCGGATCCACCACATGGCATAGGTGGCAAGCCGGAAACCGCGTTCCGGATCGAAGCGCTTGACCGCCTGCATCATGCCGACATTGCCTTCCGCGATCAGGTCGCCGATCGGGAGGCCGTAACCGCGATAGCCCATGGCGATCTTGGCCACCAGCCTCAAATGACTGGTCACGAGCCGGTGGGCGGATTCGGTGTCGCCGTGGTCGGTCCATGCGCGCGCCAGCATGTATTCCTCGCCCGCGGACAGCATCGGAAATTTTCTGATTTCCTGTAAATAGCGGGACAGGCCGCCCTCGGGCGAAAGCGTCGGTAACTGGTACGTTGCCATTCGGTAAACCTCTATCGCGGGAGTTTAATAATACACTAAAAGCCGTTTGTGGCGTTAATGGGGCGCATTTAAACTCCTCCCCGAACGCGCCCTGCATGGCGTGCCGGCGGGTTTGTTAATTGTTCAATCGCTGTAAAAGGGCGACCAGGCGTTCCATGTCATGTGGGAGTGGACTTTCGAATTTCAAGAACTCGGCGGTAATTGGATGGGTAAAACCCAGGCTGCATGCGTGAAGGGCCTGGCGATTTAAAGCCTTGATTGCCTCCCGCACCTCTTCAGGTAGCGCCCGGACCGCGGGGCCCCTTGACCGTCCATACGTGGGGTCGCCCATTATCGGATGGCCGATGTGGGTCATGTGGACGCGGATTTGATGGGTTCGCCCGGTCGCCAGCCGGCATTCGACCAGGCTGGCGGCGTCACCGAACCGGGCCCGGACCCGGTAATTGGTGAGGGCGGTGCGTCCACCCTGTTTCAGGACAGTCATTTTTTTGCGGTTTCGGGGGCTGCGTCCGATGTTTCCTTCAACCGTGCCGACCCCGGGTCTGGGCGATCCGCGCACCACGGCCAGATATGCCCGCTCCATCACGCGGGACGAAAACTGTTCCGCGAGCCCGGCGTGTGCGGCGTCGGTCTTGGCGACCACCAGAAGGCCCGACGTGTCCTTGTCCAGCCGGTGCACGATGCCAGGCCGCTTGACCCCGCCTATGCCCGACAGGCTGGCGCCGCAGTGCGCAATGAGCGCGTTGACCAGCGTATTGTCCGGGTTGCCGGGCGCCGGGTGCACCACGAGGCCGGCCGGCTTGTCGATTACGATCAGATGTTCATCCTCAAAGCACACCTCGAGCGGGATGTGTTGTCCCTGGGGCGCGGCCTGTCCGGCCTCCGGGATGCAAATCGTTAACAGCTGGCCAGCCTTGACCCGGTAGGCCGGACCGTCCACCGGCCGGGCCGGGCCGTCTTCAGTGACCGTGACCTGCCCCGAGACGATCAGCGCCTTGAGCCTCTGCCGGCTGATATCCTCAAGGGCCGTGGCCAGCAGCTTGTCCACACGCTCCCCGGCGGCGGTTTCCGATACCTGAACCTGGCGAATGGTTGCCTCGCGATCAATCATGATCGTAGATGTCGCCCATAATCGGTCATTTCTCAAGCGTTTGATGTCACAGGCCGGGCGGGAGTCATGCCAAACTACACTGAGCAAGACTCATTGCAGTTTTATTCACGTTCAAGCGCCACGCAGGCTTTCGGCCAAAAGTGGCCGGCGCGCGGTCGCGCTTGCCAGCCTGCCATGAGTTCCATTCATTGCAGCCTGGTATCAGTTGCATTTTCTTCTGTCGGCCAACAGTTTTGCGCCGTAAAGCGCAGCCTGGGTACGATCCGACAGGCCGAGTTTTTTAAGGATTGCCGAGATGTAGACCCGGACCGTGTTGACCGATAAATGGAGGGTTGCGCCGATTTGGGCGTTGGCCATGCCCTGGGCAAGCAGTTCGAGGACTTCGAGTTCCCGCCCGCTCAACTCGCCGCGTGAGCCGGAGAACGCGCGTGAGCCTGATTGGTGAGGGGTGGGCATCAATGTTTTGCCGCCGGCTGACTGCTGCAACAACGAGCCGGGCAAATAGATTTCGCCATCGAGCACCCGGCTAATCGCCTTGGCGATTTCGTCGCCCGATGCCGACTTGTGGATGTAGGCCATCGCCCCACAATCCAGGGCGCGAAGGACATCCCGCCGGTCGGCGTTCATGGTGAAGATCGCAACAGCCGGGCCCCGCGGCTTGCCATGGAGGCGCGTGATCTGCTTCAACCAGTCCCCGCCTTCGCTGAACGGATCGATGATGACCAGCTTTATGTCATCGATCTCCTTCAGCCGTTGAGCGGCATTGTCGACGGTCACGGCTTCGATCGCCTCGATTTCCCGGTCGAGGTGCTCCAGAATTTGTGAGAGCGACTGGCGAATCGCCCATTGTGGATCACAAACCAAAATACGCATTTCGGTTGTCCTTTAAATCCAACTTTTCGAAGCGCCTGCTGAATGGCAAAAATGCCATATGGCAAAAATGCCATTTCTGGCGATTGCGGATTGATAAATGTTACGGCGTGCAATCCCTTAAACAGATCATGGCACTCAAACAGATGGCGGTCTGTCCCACAAAGAATCGTTATTATATATGATTATCAAGGGTTGTTGCTAGCCGTGTTATTCTAGGTTTTCGTTGCGCCCGGTCCTTATCCGTTGCTTGCTATCAACCTTTGATGCTTATTTCTGTTAATATTGAAGTGTTTAGCGTGCATCATGTCGAGTGTGCTAAATGGTTATAAACAAAGATATGTCATAAAGTGAAATCCCCGGAAGCCGCGCTCACTCCGGCCAAGCGCCTTGACATCCTTAAGGAACCATCGGAAAAGCTATTCTCGAAATAAGGGAAGGGACGAGGGTGCGGGGAGTGTTAGGCGCGAAAGCGGATGCGGGCCTTGACTATCAGGATCAGGTGGTTGTGATTTACGACCGCAACCTGAAGCTGATTTCGTGCACAGGGAATTTTGGCGGGTTTCTCGGAATACCCGAGACATTGTGCGTTGCTGGAACCCCCGCGGCCGAGCTTTTAAGGTTTAAGGCTGAGCGTGGTGAATATGGGGCCGGCGACGTCGACGAGCTGGTGCGGAAAAGGCTCGATATTCTGGAAGACCCGGCCAATCGCGCCGTTGAGCGCCGGGTCCGGCCCAATAATTCGGTGGTCGAAATTCGTCATGCCCGGCTGGCCGACGGCGCGGTCGTCAGCACCTATATTGACGTCACGGCGCGGGAACGATCTGTCGGGGCGCTCGCGGCCAGCGAAATGCGGCTGCGCACGATGCTGGACAGCATCGTCGAAGGTGTAATCACCACCGACAACCGAGGCATTGTCAAATCGTTTAATCCCGCGGCAGAGGGGATTTTTGGCTATTCCGCTGAGCAGATTATCGGGAAACATGTGGCCATTCTGGCGCCGAAGAGGGATCGCGGCAAATACGATGTGTACTCACGGCGATTTTCCGGGATTGGCAGGCCGCGGATCATTGATAATGGTCGTGAAGTAACAGGCCGGCGTAGGGACGGAACTGAACTACCTTTGCAAATCGGGGTTACGCTCCTGTCCCTGGCTGACGAGCGTCTGTTTGTGGCAACGGTGCAGGACATTTCAGAACGCCAGACAACCGACAGCCTCTCGCGCCGTCACGCCGCCATGATGGCGCAAATGAGCGAGGCTATCACCGTCACCGACGTCAATCACAAAGTCATCGATTGCAATCCCGCCGTTGAGGAACTGTACGGATATTCCAGGGCGGAAGTCATTGGAAAGACACCGTTTTTCTTGCATACCGATCCGGATCACTGGCAGCGGCGCGCGCCCGAGATCGTAAAAGCGATTGAGCGGCTCGGCAGGTGGGTGGGTGAAGTCGAGATGCGGCGCAAGGACGGAACCAGGTTCGCCGGTGAACTTGTGCTCGCGCCTTTTGCTGATGACGGCGGTAAGCAGGTCGGGATCGTGGGCGTCATTCGCGACGTCAGTGAACGCAAATCGGCTCAGGAGAAGCTCTACCAGGCCCAGGCGCAGCTTTATCAAGCTCAGAAGATGGAGGCGGTCGGCCAACTTACGGGCGGCGTCGCCCACGATTTCAATAATCTGCTGACCGTTGTCATGGGCAATCTGGAATTGTTGGAGGAGGCGCTTGAAGGGGATGATCGCCACCGGCGATTGGCGGAGCGGGCGGTGGCCGCGGCGCACAGAGGGGCGACCCTGGTGCAGCGGCTGTTGGCGTTCTCCCGGCAACAGCTACTTGCTCCGGAGGCCATCAACGTAAATTCGGTCGTGTCGGGTATGCTCGACCTCCTGGACCGGACGATCGGCAAGGGTATCGGCATCCACACCAGGCTTGAGGATCGTTTGTGGCCCGCCGTGGTCGATGCCGGTCAGTTGGAAAACGCGCTCCTCAATCTGGTGATTAATGCGCGCGATGCCATGCCGGACGGCGGTTCGCTTACAATCGAGACCGCCAATATCTGTATCGACGAACTGTCGGCGGCTGAGCGCTCCGGCTTCACCGCCGGCGATTATGTGCAACTCACCGTCGGCGACACCGGATCAGGCATGACGCCGGAAGTCATGGAGCGGGTTTTTGAGCCTTTTTTCACGACCAAGGGCGACGGCAAGGGGTCCGGCCTCGGGCTGTCCATGGTCTATGGCTTCATCAGGCAATCGGACGGCCAGGTCATGATCGACAGCGAAGTGGGCGAGGGCTCAACGGTCAGTCTTTATCTCCCTCGAAGCCTGACTGCCGAACCCTGCCAATCCCAAATCCCGATGAGAACGACTCACTGAGATTTGGGAGATTTGGGAGATTTGGGAGATTTGGG
>JBHHWG010000061.1:0-15990 GCA_046756385.1 Sphingomonadales bacterium
CTCTCCGGCGCGGTCATGGAGCCGCGCGCGCTCGACGAGCTGATCCCCGACTGGGAAGACAGGGGCGCCCCGATCCACGCGCCGGTCACCGAGGAGAGGTTCAAGATCTTGACCGCCAGAGGATCCTTGGGCGTGCCCGTGGGACTGATGCCGGCGCAGTTCCATAACCACGGCAACTACATCGTCTCGCTGGGCAACGTCTGCCGCTGGCTGGCCGAGCAGGCCGAGGGCCTGGGCGCGGATATCTTTCCCGGCTTCGCGGCCGCCGAGGTGCTCGCCGACGACGCGGGGCGCGTCTGCGGCGTGGCGACCGGCGACATGGGCATCGCCAAGGACGGCAGCCAAAAAGACAGCTACCAGCCGGGCATGGAGCTGCGCGCCAAGTACACCTTGTTCGCCGAGGGCTGCCGGGGCTCGCTCAGCAAGATGCTGGAGGCGCGCTTTGGCTTGCGCGAGGGCGCCGACCCGCAGGCCTACGCCATCGGCCTGAAGGAACTCTGGCGGCTCGATCCGGGCCGGCACCGTCAGGGCCTGGTGCTGCACACCGCCGGCTGGCCGCTGGACGCCAAGACCTGGGGCGGGTCGTTCATCTATCACCTGGAGGACAATCAGGCCTCGGTCGGCTTCGTGGTCGGGCTCGACTACCGCAACCCGCACCTCTCGCCGTTCGAGGAATTCCAGCGCTTCAAGACCCACCCCAAGATCCGGCCCATGCTCGAGGGCGGCACGCGCCTCGCCTACGGTGCGCGCGCGCTCAACGAGGGCGGCCTGCAGTCGATCCCCAAGCTGGTGTTTCCCGGCGGCCTGCTGATCGGTTGCGCGGCCGGCTTCCTCAACGTGCCCAAGATCAAGGGCAGCCACAACGCCATGAAGAGCGGGATGCTGGCCGCCGAGGCCGCGTTCGAGGCGCTGGCCGCGGGCGACGAGGGCGCCGGCATGCTGGAAAGCTATCCCGAGAAGCTACGCGGCTCCTGGGTCTACGAGGAGCTCGCCAAGGTACGCAACTTCCGCCCGGCCTTTGCCAAGTGGGGCCTATGGCTCGGCATGCTCTACGGCGGGTTGGAGCTCAAGCTCCTGGGCGGGCGGACGCCCTGGACCTTGCGCCACGGCCCTCCGGATCACACCTGCCTGCGGCCGGCCGCCGAAATGCCCAGGATCGACTATCCCAAGCCCGACGGGGTCGTCTCCTTCGACCGCAACTCCTCGGTCTATCTGTCGAACACGAACCACGAGGAGGACCAGCCGGTGCACCTGCGGCTCAAGGACCCGGCGCTCCCGGTGGCCCACAACCTGGCGCTCTACGACGCGCCCGAAGAGCGCTACTGCCCGGCCGGCGTCTACGAGATCCTGCGCGATCAAGACAGCGCCAACCCGCGCCTGCAGATCAACGCCCAGAACTGCGTGCACTGCAAGACCTGCGACATCAAGGACCCGGCAGGCAACATCAAGTGGGTGGTGCCGGAGGGCGGCGGCGGCCCGAATTATCCGAATATGTAGGCCGAATTTGAAGGAAGGCGCGCTGAAAACGGGGCAAGGGGGCCTTTTTACGAAAAATTACGAAATATCTGTGTAAAAGGTAGGGTCGCACCAAAAATTGCCGCCAATCTTGCGCAACAAAATCCAGCGAGTCTCCAGCATGGCCTGAAACTGGAGAAAGCGCGGCTTAAAGAAGATGCCAGGCGGCATGTTTGTAACCTGGGGAAAGGTTGCGGGTCATGACAAAGCGGTCGAGGGGCTTCCATCGGCAAATAAGGACTCTGACTCAAATTGCGGTTAGCGACGACCTCGAACAGGTGGGGCTCGACGCGGCGTTGCAAAAAATTACCGAGGCGACGGCGGAGGCTCTGGACGCGTCCCGAGTGAGCCTGTGGTCGATCTTGGCCGAGGACAAGGTTTTGCGCTGCATTGACCTGTACGATCGCGAAGCCGGCGCCCATGGCGGGCTTGCCGATGTTCCCTTGTCGACGTTGTCCGCGTACCGTGGCAGGTTGCAACATGACAGTGTCGTTGCCTTCGATGATGTCGAGCAAGAGGCAGACCTGGCCGGAGTTATGCAGAGTCATTTTTTGCCTCGCGGCATTCGGTCTTCGCTTAGCGCGGCAATTCACTTCAACGACGGTATTCATGGCGTCCTGAATATTGCCCAAACCGGCGAGGGCCGAAGGTGGAGCGGCGAGGAAAAAATATTTGCCGGTTCGGTGGCCGCCGTGATCGCACATACGCTGGAGCACCAAAAGCGGTTGCAGGCTGAAACCAGGCTTCGGGAACGGGAAGCATATTTCAGGGCGCTGATCGAGAACGCGATGGATATCATCGCGGTTATCGACACCGACGGCACACTGAATTTCGCCAGCCCGTCCCTGGAGCATGTTTTGGGCTATGGGCGCGATGATCTGGTTTCGGTGAATTGTCTGGACCTGGTCCATCCGGAAGACAGGCCGGTCATCTCAAGTCTTTTGGCAAGGGGCGCCCGGCGGGACGTCAGTTTTGATTCGATTGAAGCGAGATTCAGGCATCGCGATCAGTCGTGGCGCACCATGGCCGCTAATGGCCGCTATCTCGATGGCGACGGCAACGTCAGTGGATTCATTCTTAATGCCCGCGACATCACCGAGCAAAAAAAAGTAGCGGAGCAAACCCGCTATCAAGCCGAAATCATCGAAAATATCAATAATGCGGTGATCACCAGCGATCTTGAAAGCGGCGGTTTGTTGCGCGACTGGAACCGGGGCGCCGAGCGATTGTGGGGGCACACTCGTGATGAGATTGTCGGCAAGCACAATTCCGTTCTGTTCGCCGACGATTTCGACCATTTGCCGATGGAGGAGATCAGGGCGACGATCAAGGAAAAAGGTCATTTTGAACGGGAAGGCCGGCTCAAGAAGAAAGACGGCGAGGAATTCCACGGCGCGATGTCGATGACATTGTTACGCGGCGCGTCCGGCGTGTCGGACCGGATCGTGGTGTTCGTCCGTGACATAACGGAGAGCAAGAAATCGCGGGAGGCAATCCTCCAGGCCGAGCAGCAATTTCGAACCATTGTCTCCAGTGTTCAGGATGGCCTTTACATCGCTCAGGGTAAGCATCTGATTTACGTAAATCAGGCCTGCGCGGACATTGTGGGCACCAGGATCGATCAGTTGATCAGTACCGGTTGGGTGGACAAGGTTCATCCCGACGACCGGGAAAGAGTCGAACAGATTAGGCGGCGGCGTATGGAAGGCCTGGAGGCCCCCGAAAGCTATGAATGCCGGCTGGTGCGGCCCGACGGGGAAGTTCGTCATGTCATTCTGGCGGCGCGGGCGGCGCATGATTATCCTGGTGGGCCGGCGACGATCGGGACGATCCGGGATGTCACTGAATTCCTGAAATTGCAACAGCAGCTGGAACATGCCCACAGGATGGAGTCGCTGGGCCAGCTGACCGGCGGAATCGCTCATGATTTCAACAACCTGCTGACCATTATCATGGGTAACGCCGAACTGGCTTGTGTGATGATGGATGATCCGGCCAAACTGGAAAAAGCTCTCCGCCAAGTGGTGCGGGCCGCGGAGCGGGGCGCGGAACTCACCCATCGGCTGCTGGCATTCGCAAGAAGGCAGCAACTGAGGCCGGTACAGGTTAACCTGAATGAGTTGATCGAGGGCGTGGCGGAGATGCTGGAGCGGACGCTGGGTGCGGCCATATCTCTCAAAAAAGCCCTGCCCGTCGACCTTTGGCCAACATTGGTTGATCCCGGCCAACTCGAAAACGTGATTTTAAACCTCTGCCTTAACGGGCGCGATGCCATGCCCGAGGGAGGTGTTCTCACGATTGAGACAGGCAATGTGCGGCTCGACGATGAATATGCGGCGGCGCTGGCTGACGTGACGCCAGGAGAATATGTCGTCGTTTCGGTCGCCGATACCGGCGTGGGAATGACGTCCGAGGTTCTCGAGCACGCCTTCGAGCCATTTTTCACGACTAAGGAAGTCGGCAAGGGAACAGGCCTGGGGCTGGCGATGGTTTATGGGTTTGCCAAGCAGTCAACCGGGCATGCCACGATATACAGCGAGGTTGGGCATGGCACGACGGTGAAGATCTATCTGCCCAGGCTGGCCGGCGAAAATGACCCTGTTGCAGTCCCCATGGGCCCGGGAAATTTGCGGGCACGTGGTGAAGTCGTCCTTGTCGTCGAGGATGATCCGGACGTTCGGACGCTTGCCGTGACGCTCCTCAATGATCTGGGATACGAAGTCCTGGCCGCGAACGGCGTCTCGGCGGCAATTGATGAACTTAAATATGCCCGGCGGATCAACATGCTGCTGACCGATGTCGTGCTTCCCGGCGACATGCGCGGGCCCGACGTGGCGCGGGAGGCGGCGAGGCATCATCCGGGCATCAAGGTCCTGTTCATGTCGGGTTATACTGAAAAGGCGGCTCACCAGCAGGCCGGTTTGGACGACGATGCTCCGCTGCTGAACAAGCCCTTCAAGGCCCTGGACCTGGCACGGAGGATGCGCGAAGTGCTGGACGCCGCCCGCTAGCGGGAGGTTCTTCGGACCATGCACTTGCTTCTGTGTTGTCAGGGGCTAAAGTTTGCCGGTAATTTGCCGGTAATTTGCCGGTAATCTGCCGGTAATTTGCCGGTAATTTGAACGAGAATTCCTTGCGCTGTGTGAAAGCAACTGGGACACTAGTGGATATGAGTAGGCGTAACGAAGCCAATGAAAAACCTGGAAGCCGGTCGATCCGGTATGGCGCGGGGCGGCCCATGAAGGAAAGGCCCGTCCGCTCCGTTCGTTCGGCCGCTCTCATCACGATGATTTGCGGGGCGCTGTTACAGGCTTGCGCATCATCGGGGCCTTCATCGGTCGGCTTGCAAAGCGTGCCGCAACCGTCTCTCGGCGACTATCTCTCCGCCCGGTTCGCAGGATCGATGCGGGATACTACCGTGGCGGCCGATTATTATCTGAAGGCTGTCCAGCGCGACCCCGACAATCCCCGCCTGCTGCAGCGGGCGTTTGCGCTGACGGTCCAGGATGCGCGCTTCGATCAGGCTGTCGTGCTGGCGCACCGACTTGCGTCCCTGTCGTCAAGCGCGACCATTGCGCAATTAATTCTTGTGTTGGACGACATCGCGCGGGCCGATTATGAGGCGGCGCGCACCAAGCTGGACGGGGCGCCGACCGCCGGCATCAATGCCTTGTTCGGCCCTGTCATGCGAGCCTGGGCCCTGGTCGGGGACAATCGGATTGACGAGGCTCTGGATGCCTTGGCTCCACTGAGTGAAGAGCAGTCCTTTCATGCTTTCATGGCCTACCACCGGGCGATGATTCTCGAAGTCGCCGGTCGCAATCAGGAGGCGGAGGCTTCCTATAACAAAGCGCTGAGCGGACGGCAGCGGTCGATACGGGTGGTTCTCGCCTATGGCCGACTTCTTGAAAGGAGCGGACGCGCCGAGGATTCGTTGTTTCTTTATCAGGAGCATCTCGACCGATTTCCCGTCAACCCGTTGCTTCTTCACGCGGTAGACCGCGCAACACGCGGCGAAAAACCCGGGCACATGGTGTCCGACCCGGCGGAAGGAGTCGCCGAGGCATTGTTCGGCACCGCGCACGCGCTTATCAGCGAAAGCGCGCGGCCCGCCGCCACGGTCTATTTGCGGCTGGCGACATTTTTGAGGCCGGATATGCCGGATGCCTACCTGTTGCTGGGCAGTGTGCTGCAAGGTATTGGCCAGCTTGAAAACGCGCTTCGGGAATATGGCAGGATCCCTGATCATTCCCCTCTGGCGTGGGGCGTAAAGCTGGAAATGGCGTCCATTATCAGTCGTCTCGATCGACCTGAGGAGGCGATAACGCTTCTTTCAAACATGGTCGGGGAGCGCGCTAATGACTTGCAGGCAATCACGGCCCTGGCCGACGTGCTGCGCGATCAGGAGCGGTATGAAGAGGCCGGCGTTCAGTATGATCGTGCCATTGCAACCCTGGCCGAGGTCAACAAAAATCATTGGCCTTTGTTCTATTCGCGCGGCATTGCGCTGGAAAGAACCAAGCAGTGGGAGAGGGCGGAAGCCGATTTTCTAAAAGCCCTTGAGCTTGAGCTTGATCAGCCCCTGGTCCTTAATTATCTGGGCTATTCGTGGATCGAGATGGGACGCAATGTCGAGCGGGCGCGGGCGATGATCGAACGGGCGGTTGAGCTTAGGCCCAACGACGGATATATCGTCGACAGCCTGGGCTGGGCCATGTTTCGTCTGGGCGACTACGAGAGCGCGGTCGACACCTTGGAGCGCGCTATTTTACTGCAGCCCGACGATCCCACGATCAACGATCATCTGGGCGACGCTTACTGGAAAGTGGGACGCCTCCGGGAGGCCCGATTCCAATGGCGCCATGCCTTGGCGCTTGGCCCGGCCGCCGACCTGGTTCCGGGAATCGAGGCCAAGCTCGAAGGCGGTGCGGTGACCGCGGAAAACGAAAGGCCCTGACACGTGCAGCAAACAGGGCCGCTGGCGGCGCGGGGCGTTCGTTGCCGGGCGCCGGCGAAACTCAATCTTTACCTCCATGTGACGGGGCGGCGCGACGACGGGTACCACGAACTCGACAGCCTGTTCGTGTTCGTCGATGTGTGCGACGACATTGCGGTGCGGCCCGCTGCGGCGTTCTCGCTGGAAGTCGATGGGCCGTTTGCGGATCAGATTCCCGCTGGAGCGGACAACCTGGTGCTTAGGGCCGCGCGGTTGCTAGCCGAATTTGCCCATGGTTCATTTGTCCATGATTCATTTGTCCATGGCCGAAAAGCGCTTGGCCGGCCGGGGGGCGCGGCGATCACGCTGACCAAAATCTTGCCGCCCGCGTCCGGCATTGGTGGCGGCTCAGCCGACGCCGCGGCTACGTTGCGGGCTCTGCGGATGCTTTGGGGGCTTCAGGTTACACAGGACGAACTTGCGGGAATCGCCGGGCGGTTGGGGGCCGACGTTCCCGCCTGCCTTGCCAGCCGCGCGTTGCAGGTTTCCGGCATTGGCGACGTCATGGAGCCGGTCAATGCGGCGCCGGATGTCTTTTTCCTGTTGGTCAACCCAGGGACGCCGCTGTCTACACCGGCTGTTTTTGAAGCGTATCGTGATCGCAATGGCGCATTCTCCCGCCGCGCCCCGATTTACGGGCCGGCCGGCCAACTGCGCGATAACGGGGCGCGGGCGCGCGATCTTACGGATGCGCTGTCAAGCCGCCACAATGATCTGGAGCAGCCGGCGCTTGACCTTGCACCCGAAGTGGGCCTTGCCATGGCGGTCTTGCGAACCCTCGACGGTTGCTTGTTGGCGCGCATGTCAGGCAGTGGCGCGACCTGCTTTGCCATGTTCGAAACGATGGCCGCCGCCGCGACGGGCGCCGCAATTCTGGGGGAGCGATTTCCCAGTTGGTGGATTGCGCCGGCGCGGCCGGTCCCCGGGCCGTTCCAGCCTTGCCCTTGGCAAGCATAGTGCATACAGGGGCAAACAACTGGGGGAGGGTGGCCAGATTTCTGTTTGTGCTCCTGGCCGTTGTGGTGGGGGCCGCCTGTAGCGGTCCTGGCGTGCTCGCGCCGACCTCCGATCTCGGGAAAACCTGGCTCGGCGCCGCGGTGGCGTTGCCGCCGCAACCGGGCGAGAAGGCCCGGGTCGCGTCGATGGCGAGGGCGTTCCCCCGCAAAGGAGAAATCGAAACCAGGACTCCGGCGGGGCGCGCGCTCCGACAGTATCCGGTCGTGGTTTATCTACACGGCTGTACCGGGCTGGGGACGACGGGCCGTGCATTCATGGCCGAGATGGCCGGGCGGGGCTATGTGGTGGTTGCGCCCAACAGCATGGCGCGGAAATTCAGGCCCTTGCAATGTGATCCCAGGACCAAGACCGGCGGGCATAATCTCTATGTCTATGAATTCCGCCTCGCCGAGGTGGCTTTCGCGCTTGAGCGCATTCGAGAGGCCCCTTGGGCCGATCCGGATAATCTGTTTCTGGTCGGGGTCAGCGAGGGCGGCGTGGCGGCGGCGTTATATCGCGGGGATGGGTTTCGTGCCCGCGTGATCCTGCAATGGACCTGCCACGGCGGCTCGTTGGTGCGCGGCATCGCGGCGCCAGCCGATTCGCCGATTCTCGCAGTGGTCAGGGGGCGGGATCCCTGGTACGATCCGGCGCGAACGTCCGGTCAGCAAGGCGATTGCGGCGCCTTTCTTGGCAAGCGGCCGAACTCAGACTCGATTGTGCTAGGCGATGGTGCCGGACATGGTGTGCTGGGGGATCAGAAAGTCATGAGCACGGTGGTGGATTTTATCGTGGAATTGACCGCGCGCGACTAAGCCGCCGTTGAGCAGGGTTTATTTTATGTCTGATCCGGCGATGTCAAAAGCCACTTGGTCAAGTGTAAATATTGTCCTATATGATCGGATCAGGTTTGACCAAGTGCTTCAGGTGATGGAAAGCAGGCAATGAAAATATTGAAGAAATTTTCGGCGATGGGGCTCTCAGCAGCGATGATTGTCTCGTCAACGGTCGCTGTCGCCGGGGACGTGTCTCCACAACGCGCCCGCGCCGGCGTCGGCGTGGCGGCCGGCCAGGAAGAAGGCGCGGGAATTGCCGGGCTGTTGAGTAATGAGCAGCTGCTGCTGGGTTTGCTTGCGGTCGGAACCGGCATCGGGGTCGCCCTTGCGGCAAGCGCCGGCGGCGCGGAAATGCCGACGCCCAGTACAACAGCGCCGACAACGACCACCACCACGACTACAACTACGACCACCACAGCGACGAGCGGAAATTAGAGCGCTTTCCGAATTAATGAACCCATTTGACCGGGATGGTTTTGCGCTGTCGGGAGGGGTTTTGCGCCATGCGATGCGGAGCTGCGACTAATGGTCGAATTAACGTTTGATTAATGTGCGGGTCTAACTATATTCGTGCAAAGGCCGGCGGCTTGAAACAGACGTGGGTCGCACGGATATGTGGTCTTTAAAGTCGCTTGGCCACCTTAGGATAATGAGGTACTATCAAAGCGACAGCATCGAATCGGGGATAATGACGATGGCAGTGTTAAAAAGAATTTCGGCGATGGGACTGGCGGCGGCAATGGTTGCTTCGTCCACATTCGCTTTCGCGGGAGACGTTTCGCCGCAGCGCGCGCAAACTGGCGTCGGCGTGGCGGCCGGTCAGGGAGAGGGCGCCGGGCTTGCCGGATTGCTCGCGAGCGAAAAGTTGCTGATTGGCCTTCTGGTCGTCGGCACTGGCATCGGCGTCGGCTTTGCCGCTAGCGGCGGAGGACAGGAGGTGCCGGTCGAGGGGCCCGAGGAGCCGCCTGTGGTAACCCCGCCGACTACTACGACCACGACCACGACGACCACGACGACTACGACCGGGACGTAGAATGTCGGGCCCTTGGGCTCGGCTCTCGTGAGAGAATCAGGAAAGCATGCGGTCCGCGGGCCGCATGCTTTTTTGTTGCAGTCGGACTTGCTGAAATCGGATGGTTTCAGCCCGCGGGCTTGAGAACTTCCATCGTGATCGGCGGGACGTCCCGAGCCACGTGTTGGCGACTTTTCCATACAAATCCGTCATATGCGTCGACCCAATAGAAGTTCTCAAACCGCCAGTTCGCGGTTCTGGCCCGGCATGTCTCTTTGATCAGAATCGTATCGAATCCCAGTCCGACGATCTTTATTCGTTCAGGACGAATCGGCTTCAACTCCGATTCGATCGGAATCGTTATATAGCCGCTGGCTTTTCGCACATCGATGGTGCGGTGAAAACGAGTCGGGCCGGTCAATTCGTGTGGCGAGTTGGTCAACGGATCGGCCAGCGAGTGGATTGTCAGAGCGATATTTTCCGGGAGGCCCGCGGTCTTGACGATTCGACCCTGCCTTGTAATCAGCGTGATCTTGTCGGCGGACATCCAGTGCAAATCAAGGTCGTTTCGTTGATGAAGCACTAATACCGCTCGTGGGCCTTTTCCTATCTTTGCAGTAACCAACGCGTATGGTACGTTCGCCACGGTCTCACGGTCGATCGGTTGATCAGATTGCCCGGAGGTCAAATGCCGGAACACTGAAACGGCGTTGGAAATAACGGGGTCCCGGACACAACCCGCAACTAAAAAGGCAAGGCCGGCGCCCATGAGGCTCCGGCGAGACAATTTCTTCCCGCCTATAATTTGAGCGAATTCAGGAGGCTGTTCCATGTTGAGCCGCAAAACTTTCTATCGCACCTTGGTTCGGACCGGAGTGTGCTTCTTTTTGGGCCTCCTGTCGATCATGTTTTGGTCTCCTCAGTTGCAGGCCCAGCAGGTCACGCCCGAGGCGCTCCAGAAGTTGCAGGAACTCCAGGGGCAGCAGGACGTCGCTCCAACGGTCGACGTTTCGCCTGTGGATACGGCAAGGAAAGCTAAATTCGAGACCCCTTCGGGGCAGCTCCGGCCGGAAACCCCTTCTGTTTCCCGGCTGGAGCAGGACTATAGTGACCGCACCGGGGCAGAATTGAGGCTTTTCGGCTATGACGTCTTTGCCACCGAGGTTTCGCCGGCCCAACTCGGAACCGGCAGGATTCCCGATGATTATGTTCTTGGGATTGGTGACGAGCTGATTTTTACATTTCATGGCTCCACCAAGCGGACGATCATAACCAGGGTCGATCGCGAAGGGCGGGTCATTCTGCCGGACTTGCGGCCAATTCCGGCGATTGGCCGGATTTACGGGGACTTCAGGCGGGAGGTTGAAGCGCGCACCGCGACCGCCTTGCTGGGAACCGAGGTGTTTGTGTCGCTTGGGTCGGTGCGCATGGTGTCGGTATTCGTTGTTGGTGAGGTGAAAAGGCCCGGTCTCCATCGCGTGACCAGCCTGACCACGGTGATCGAATCCCTGGCCCTGGCCGGGGGGGTCAAGAAATCGGGCAGCCTTCGCGGAATTATCGTCAAGCGGGGAGGCAAGAACTTCGATTTTGATCTTTACGATGTCTTCCGGGGCGGCGACAGCGGCGGCATGAAACTCCAGGATGGGGACAGCATCATCGTTCCGATGATTGGGGCGACGGTTGCCGTGGAAGGCGAGGTCCACCGGCCGGCCATTTACGAGCTCGCTAAAAATCAATCGGTTGCCGATATTGACACACTTTTGGACCTTGCGGGCGGCACCATGAGACCAAAAGGGAATTCAATTGCAAGAACCACCTTCACCGAGTCCGGCCGCCAAAGCATCCTGGATGTCGCTGATCGCAGCGATGAGGTCGTCGATGGCGATATCATTACAGTCCAGCGCAAGGAGAATATTCAGATCGGCTTTGTCTCCCTGAACGGGCATGTCAGGGTGAGCGGGCAAAGGCCGTTGGCGTCGACACCGTCGGTCGCACGGCTGATCCACGACGTTAATAACTTGCAAATAAATCCCTATCTGCCGTTTGCCGTGGTTGAAACCACAGACAAACATACCCAGTCGCGCATCTTTCAGCCGATCAATCTCGAACATGTGCTGCGGGGGGAAAGTGATTATCCCCTTACGGACCGGGATAACGTGATTGTGCTGTCGGCGGCTGACGTAGAGTTCCTGTCAACGCGCCTGGTGCGGTCCGTGATTCTCACCGGTAAGGCGTCGCAGAATATGTGCCCGAGCTTGCGGCGACTTGCACGGTTTGTCAGCGACGCTAACCTTGATCGTTACGCGACCGCCATCCGGTCGTTTGTGATCGTGGCTGAGGAGCAATTCGAGGAAGCGCAACCCTGTCCGGCGGTCTTTGACGAGAATATCGATCTCTTGCCGTTCGTGCTGGAATATGTGATCGGCGTTAACGGCGCTGTTCGCAAGCCGGGGGTATTCCCGGTGACTACGGAAACCACACTCGCGTCGCTGCTGGCGGTTACCGGTGGGGCATCCAACAATGCCGACTGGACATTCGTTGAACTGCTTGAATATCTCCAGCGACCGGACCGGGGAGAGGCTTCTATTGATCGTAAAATCCTGGATCTGACCACGACAATTCCCGAAAGCATTACCGTCAGCCCCGGCAGCGCGATTCGATTCAACGCCCTTGTGAACGATCAGGAAAGGGCGCCGGTTCAACTGGTGGGAGAGTTCCTGAGGCCCGGTACCTATACGATCCGACGCGGTGAAACCCTGGCCGAGTTGATCGAGCGGGCCGGCGGCCTGACCGAACAGGCCTTTCCCTATGGCGCTGTCTTCACCCGTCAAAGCGTCAGAGCGTCCCAGCAAAGTGGATTCCGGCGCACTGCTCGTGAAATCAATACCGGGCTGGCGGCGGCGGCCCTGAGAGGCGACGTCGATGGTCAGGCTTTGGAGGTTGCACAGAATATTGCCAACCAGCTTAATCAGATTGAGGCGCTGGGCCGCGTCGTTATCGAAGCCGACCCCGCGGTGTTGCGGGCGAGGCCGGCGCTCGAGGTGATCCTTGAGCCCGGTGACCGGTTGATGATGCCGAAGCGCCCGAATTTCGTATCGGTCGTCGGCGAAGTGCTTAACCCGGCCTCGTTACAGTTTTTTGCCGGCAAGTCCGCCGATCAATATATCGCCGAGGCAGGAGGACCCCTGGAAACCGCCGAGCGTAAGCGCATTTTCGTCGTTTACCCCAACGGCGAAGCCAAGCCCATCAGATCCCGATTCTGGCAGTTTTCGTCGCTATCAATCCCGCCTGGCTCGACAATCGTGGTACCCAAGGACGTGACGCCGCTAAACGTATTGCGGGTGGCCCGCGACGTAAGCGCGATAATGAGCCAACTGGCGATTTCCGCGGCCTCGATTGCTGTGATCGGTAGGTAGGCAGGCTTCGTCCAAAGGTGAGAGTGTTGCGGAAACGGGTGGGGACCCGGCGACAGGGCGTTGCGGGACGATTGATCGTCGCGCTGCCCCTGGTCGCGGCGTCAGTGCAGCTAAGCGGCCCTGCGGCAGCGCGGGAGCTCGATTTTTATTCGACCCCGGATATCTATTCGGCCAATGATTTCGGTGGTGTCGGGCTACTTAACATGCGTACCGCCCGGTTTGCCCCCGATGGAAAACTGGAAGTGGGGGCCAGCTTCGTCAATCCTTATCGGCGCTACTATATTACTTGGCAGATATTTCCCTGGATGGAGGCGACATTTCGCTATACGGATCCCACAAACGACCTTACGAGCGGAGGGATCCTCGATCAAAACCAAAAGGAATTTTTTCGCGATATTATCAAGTTCAAGCAGGGTGGCACCAACCTCGATCGCGGAGCCGACCTGAAGTTCAAACTTTGGGATGAAGGCCCTGTCAGACCGGCCGTTGCCGTTGGATTGCAGGATGGCCTGGGCACCGGCCTTTTTTCCGGTGAATATCTGGTCGCGAGCAAGAGGTTTTACGACCTCGACTTCACCGTCGGGGTTGGGTGGGGCTATTTTGCATCACGAGGAACGTTCAAGAACCCGCTGCGAGCGTTCTCAAGCCGGTTCAAAACCCGGGGAGGAAGTAAACGCGGAGGCGGCAGGACTCTTCTTGGCAACTTCTTCTCCGGTGAACAAATAGGCCTGTTCGGCGGCGTCGAATACCACACGCCGGTGAATGGTTTGTCGGTCAAGGCCGAGTATAACAGTGCCGATCCGGCTAACGAGCCCAGAGGCAATGCGCAAAGCGAAACGCTGCCCATCGGAATTGGGATCAATTACCGGCCGTCGAAATGGGGCGAAATCGCTTTGGGGCTGGAGCGCGGCAATTCGATCATGCTGCGCGGCTCCATTCGCTATAACCTTCATGAGCCGGGCCTGCCCAAATTCGATCCCCCACCGCCAGTCTTGGTCCCGAGGTCCAAACAGCAAAAGAAAGTGGCTGCCACTGCCGACGTCGGGGGGCCGCGTGTCGACAAATCGTTGCATGCCTCGCTGTCCAGAAGGGTCGAAGAGCGGGGCTTCGTTCTGTTGGCTTACGAGCCAACGGGCCGCGCACCAACTCTTACCGTGCAATCGGATGATGGCGCCCACCCAACCACAGGAACCCAAAGCCTTGCGCGCGCGATCTTCGCTGAATTGCCCGAGGCTGACCGTCAGATCCGGTTGGTGGTTAGGCATGCCGGCGCGGCGCGCACATTGGTGCTACAGCGTTCGGTCGTTCAGTCCTGGGCCAGGGTCGATGTCGCTCTTGACGCCTTCGATGCCGCGGCGACCCAAGTCACGTCGATCAGATCGCGGGGCGACCTGGCGACGATCGATGTCGCAAAACCCGATGAGATGATCGCGGATAGCGGCGGGTCAGAGCCGGGACGTCTCGCCAGGCACTTATTGGGGTTGCTTCCCGAAGGCACGGGATTTGTAGAAGTTGCGACCGATGACGGTCAGTCGTCAAGGATGGCATATGGTGATCTCGCCTCGGAGTTGATGCACCAGCGGCTGGCCTCGGAACTTGACGCACAAGGTTTCCCGATCGATCGTGTAACCGTGACGGACGGGTCAGGCAAGATCGACGTCCACGCCCCTTATTGGGGAGAAAGCAAAGACTACCGGGAGATCGCCCAAATTGCGCTGAAGGCTTCCTCCGATCTCGTGGATACGATCACGATTGTTGGCGCACGCTCAGAGGTAGAGGTTGGACGGATCACGGTTCGATCAGATGTTGGGGATCAATTAGACAAGGAGGCGGATCCACCAACTTCATCGGGACTGGCCGCCGGATCGTCCGATGAGGCAAATCGAGAACACGAAGATGCGGCGGAGCGAATTTTCGCGGGCCTGGGCAAGGCCGGCTATGCGGCATCCGCCATTCATATCACGGATATCCGCGCGACACTTTATGTGCCGAGCGTGCGATACCGTCAGGCGGCCCGCAATATCGGGCGGGTAACCCGCGTTGCGGCAAATTATCTGCCGCCAAGCGTCGAGGAAATTACGATCGTCACCATAATCGCCGGTATTCCGGTAAGCAAAGTCACAACTTTCCGAGGCGATTTTGAACGGGCCGTCATGCATCGCGGCAGCCCCGAGGAAATTTTGGCGCATGCGAAAATTGAGAAGCCGCCGGCGCGGGTCAGACTGCCGGAAGGGGCAATCAAGGGCAAAAGTCCGTACCCGATCTTTCGATGGAGTTTGCGTCCCGAGCTCAAACAGCATCTAGGCGACCCGGATACCGGACTGTATCTCGCCGATATAAATCTGTTGCTCACGGCGCGTCTGGACCTGGCGCCGGGTTTGAGCGTCCGTGCCGCCTACAGCCGGTTCCTGTTCGGTAATCTCGACAGGATCAGGCGCGATTCTGACAGCGTTCTGCCCCGTGTGCGCAGTGATTTACGCCAATTTTTGCAGGAAGGCCGCAGCAGCATGCCGAAACTGCAGGCGGATTACATTTTCAGCCCGGCGAAAGACGTATTCGCCCGCGCCTCCGCGGGCATTTTCGAATGGATGTACGGTGGCGTCGGCGGCGAGGTCCTGTATCGGCCCTATGGCGCCAATTGGGCGATCGGCGCCGACCTTAACTGGGTCAAGCAGCGCGATTTCAATCAGGGCTTCCGGTTCCGGGACTATCAGACGGTCACCGGCCATGTGACGGTTAATTACGAACTGCCCGTCTCTGACATTTTGGTGACGGTCGATGCCGGCCGTTATCTGGCCAGGGATTGGGGGGCAACCCTGACGGTGTCGCGGGAGTTCAAGAGCGGCGTGCGCGTGGGCGCCTGGGCCACCAAGACCAACGTCTCAGCCGCCGAGTTCGGCGAGGGCAGCTTTGACAAGGGCTTCTTTATCGTATTCCCGCTGGAGATGTTCATGCTCCAGTCGAACCGCAACCACGCGAGCTTCGCCTTCCGGCCCCTGGCAAGGGATGGCGGCCAGAGACTGAATATCGGCCCGCGGCTATATGACCTGTCGAGGGAGGGGAATTCGCCCAATATACTGAGGGATTGGGGGAGAGTTCTCGACTGAGCTGCTCCCGGAAAACCGGATAGTGACGCAAGCTACAGAATTGTATTTTCTAGCCTTGATTTATGGAGATCAAATATGTCCAATCGTAAGCAGTCTAAAGCGGGTTGCAAGG
>JBHHWG010000062.1:0-15838 GCA_046756385.1 Sphingomonadales bacterium
GTGGTCTATACCAACAATCCTTATGCCGGTTCTTTCCGCGGCTACGGCAATTTGCAGGGCACCTTTGCGGTCGAGGCCCACATGGACAAGCTGGCCGAGGCCATCGGCATGGACCCGCTGGAATTTCGCCTGAAAAACGCCCAAGATCCCGGTGAAGTCACCGGCCAGGGCATGCATTTCAAGTCCTGCGGCTTCAAGGATTGCCTGACCACCGCCGCCGGGAACAGCAATTTCACCGCAAAACGCCGCGCCAACGAAAAGGCACAGCGCGACGCCGAGCCCATCAAGCGCGGCATTGGCATGGCCTCGATGCTTCATGTCGGCGGCGGCGCCAAGATTTACCCGTCGGACGGTTGCGGCACGATCCTGAAACTGGACGATTTCGCCCATGTGACGATCATGACCGGCGCCTCTGAGATCGGCCAGGGATCGGAGACCGTTCTGGCCCAACTGGTGTGCGAGGAACTGGGGCTACCGCTGTCCGCCGTCACAGTCGTCAATAACGACACTGATATCACGCCCTGGGACGTGGGCGTGCACGCCAGCCGCACCACCTTTATCGCCGGCAATTCAGCGATCCGCGCCGCGCGCAAGGCCCGCGACAAGATACTTTCCGCCGCAGCCAGGACCACCAATATCGCGGTCGAGGAGCTTGACTTGAGAAGCGGTTTTGTGGTCCGCGCCACCGATGGCCAGGCCCTGATGGACATCGGCAAGCTGATCCGCTCGCTCCATTTCGCCGACAAGGCCGAACTGGTGATGACCACCGACTATTACGAGCCGCCCAGCGTTCATCAGGACAAGGAATTCAAGGGCGACGTATCGGCCGCCTATGCCTGGGCAACTCAGGTCGTGGAGGTCGAGGTGGATACCGACACCGGAATCGTGAAAATGCTGGACGTCACCTCGGCCCACGACGTGGGTCGGGTGCTCAATCGCCTCGGCATCGAAGGGCAGATCGAAGGCGGCATCGTCATGGGCCAGGGCTATGCGCTGACCGAGGATCTCATCGTAAAGGACGGTGTCTGTGTCAATCCGGCGTTCCGGGATTACAAGCTGATCACGGCCCCTGAGATACCGGAAATGCACATTCATTTTATTGAAACCATGGACGGTGAAGGCCCGCAAGGCGCCAAGGGCGTCGGTGAATCCCCTTCAATTTGCATGGCGGCGGCAACCGCGAACGCGATCTACAACGCCACCGGCGTGCGCATAACCGAACTCCCGTTCACGCCGGAGAAGGTTTACCGCGCGCTCCATCCGGAACTGGTGGAGTAGCCGGATTAGCGAAATGAAAAAACGGACCGTGGTCTCACTCGAACAGGCACTGTCGCTTCCGTCGGCGACACTGCGTTTCGTGCAACTGGGTTGGCGGGTGATCCGCATCGAGGCCACCCCCACCGGCCGGGGCTTGCCGGGCGACCCCAACCGCTATATCGGCGCGAGGGTGGCTGACGACGACCGCCGCTCCTATTTCATCGCCCCCAATGTCGGCAAGGAATCGGTGGCGCTTAACCTGAAGGACGAGGATGGGCGCGCCGCATTGCATCGGATCATCCGCGAACTGGACGTGGATGTGTTCTGCTGCAACACGCTGCCGGGCCGTTATGAGCAACTCGGCATTGATTACGGTACTTTAAGCAAGATCAAACCCGACCTGATTTGGACCGGCATCTCGGCCATGGGGCCTGATTACCCGGATATTCCCGGCTATGACCCGGCGGTTCAGGCGATGGCCGGTTTCATGGAGGTGACCGGCCCGGAGAACGGGCCGCCGACCCTGTCCGGCATTCCGCTGATTGACCTCAAGGCCGGTGACGAGGTGTTCGCGGGCGTTTGCCTCGCACTCGCCGAGCGCGCGGAAACCGGCAAAGGCAAGGAAATTCATGTCTCCATGCTTCAGGCCGCCGCCTCGTGGCTGATTACAACCTTGCCGCTGCTGGACTTCGACTGCGACTATTCCGAAATCACCCGTTGCGGCAACGAGCACCGCAAGTTCATCCCCACCAACGCCTATCCCACATCCGACGGCTATATCTATATCGCAATCGGCAATGACATCCAGTGGCGGCGGTTAACGGAAATCCCGAAATTCAGCGCCCTTGCCAACGAAGTCAGAACGACAAATGAGGGCCGCCATATCGAGCGTCAGGCCCTTTACCGCGATATCGGCGCCATCACCCGGCAACATACGCAAGAAGAGCTGGCGCGGGATTTCACCGCCGCCAGGATCGCCCATGCGCCGATCCTGAACGTGCCCCAGGTGCGCCGGCTGGCGGCGGTGTCAAGTAAGCTCACGACCACCCGAACCCCCGACGGCAAGATCGTTCATATGCAGCCCCCCGCGGTCGACATTCATGGAGGGGAGACGGATTTCGCGTTCCCTGCTAATTATGGCGAACATACCAGGGAAATCCTGTTTGAAGCGGGGTTGTCTGAACTGGAATACGCCGCGCTTCAGGAGAAAGGCTCGGTACAGGGTTAACAGACGGACATGGGAAAATGAGCAAACTCGACGGAAAAGTTGCACTTATCACCGGATCAGGCCGGGGCATTGGCCAGGAAATCGCGCTCAAGCTGGCCTCGGAAGGCGCCAGGGTCGTCATCAATGACATCGACGAAGAGCCGGCGGAAGAGACCATCGCCAAGGTCGAGGCGCTGGGCGGCAAAGCAGTGGCCTGCGTCGGCGATGTAACCGCCACCGGCTTCGGCGACCAGTTCGTGACCACCGCGCTCGATACCTTCGGGGCCATCGACATCATTGTCAACAATGCCGGCTATCCCTGGGATTCGGTGATTCAGAAAATGTCTGACGAGCAGTGGGAGGCAATGATCGACGTTCATGCCACCGCGCCGTTCCGCATTTTACGCGCCGCATCGGAATATATCCGGGAGATGGCGAAGAAGGAAAAGGCGGAGGGGCGCGAGGTCTATCGCAAAGTCGTCAATGTCACCTCGATCGCGGGTCTCTACGGAAATGTCGGCCAGGTCGGCTATTCCGCCGGCAAGGCCGCTATCATCGGTGTGACCCGGGCGCTGGCCAAGGAGTGGGGCCGCTACAACGTCAATGTCAACTGCGCCGCCTTCGGCTATATCGAAACCCGCATGACCCAACCCATTGGCTCCGGGGACGAAGTAGCCCAGATCGGCGATCGCGAAATCCGCATGGGGGTCAGACCGGAATTGCGCGCCATGCTGGACATGGTGGTCCCGCTGGGACGCGCCGGAAAACCGGAAGAAGCGGCGGGCGCCGTATATCTGCTGTGCCTGCCCGAGGCGAATTATATCTCTGGCCAGGTGCTGCTCGCTGGCGGCGGCCTGATCATGTAACGCCCCATGACCCAACAATCCGCGGAAGCTGAAAGACTGCCGCCGCGCAAGCCCTGGACCGATGCGGCGATCTGGAGCGCGGGCTTTCGTCCGTTCTTCCTCGGCGGCGCGATTTACGGACCGCTGACGATCCTGTTCTGGTTGGCGGCCTATGCCGGGCTGCTCAGCCCTTCGCCAGGCACATGGCCGCTTAATCTGTGGCACGGTCACGAACTGTTATGCGGCTATGGCGCGGCGGTGATCACCGGCTTTGTGATCACCGGCATACCAAGCTGGGGCGAATGTCGTCCAATCGACCGAGGGCCGCTGGCCTTGCTGTTTCTGGTCTGGCTCACCGGCAGGGTTGCAATGTGGCTGACGCCCGTTTTGCCCACGGCGGTCGTGGCGGCGCTCGATCTCGCCTTTTTTCCTTTGCTGGCGGTGTTGATAACGCCGAGCCTGCTTGAATCCCGCTATAAGGCCTTTATCGCGATTCTGGTGATTCTGGCGGCGTTTTTTACCGGCAATTTACTGTTTCACCTTGGCGTTGCCGGTGGCGACGAAACGGCGGCACGGTTCGGCCTGCGCCTGTTCCTTTATGCGATCATCGTGCTCTATACCCTTGTCGGCGGCTTCCTGACCCCGATATTCACCCAAACCGAACTGGGAAATGACGGCTGGCAAGGCCGCATCCGCTTCATCATCCCGCTTGAGGTTCTCGCGGTCTTGACCGTGCTCGCTTATGCCGCGACCGGGCTGTATGCACCAGCAAGCACCCTAAGCGGCGTGGCGGCGATCCTTGCGTTCGCGGTCCACGGGGTGCGCATGGCCCGCTGGCAGGGCCATCGAACCCTGGGCCATCCGCTGCTGTGGGTGATGAACCTGTCCTATCTCTGGTTCCTCACCTCGGTCGCCTTGCGGGCGATTGGCGATTTGTGGGGATTGGCGCCCGACATGGCTTCGGTCCACGCCTTTACCGTGGGCGCGTTCGGCCTGATGAAAATCGGTTTCCTGACCCGGGTGGCGCTGCGCCATACCGGACGGCCGCTCAAGCCGCACGGTCTGATGGTATTGGCGTTCGGCCTGATGTTCATGGCCGCGTTGTCCCGCCTGGCCGCCGCCTACGGCCTTGAGCCCGGTATTCTGATGATGCTTTCGACCCTATTGTGGGCCTTGCCTTTTGTCATGTATGTTGCCGTCCACGGTGCCATGCTGGTACGGTCATCCCTACCGTATCGTCAGGAATGAAATGACCCAATCGATCCTATTCGACGCCGATCTGATCGGCCGCCACAACCTTACCGGACCGCGCTACACCTCGTACCCGACAGCGCCGCAATTTCACGAGCGGTTCGACGAGGCCGCCTATCGGCGTTTCGCGCAGTTGAGCAACGAGAACGGCCAGGAAGGGGCCCCTGACAAGCCCTTATCGCTTTATTTCCATCTGCCGTTCTGCGCCACGATTTGCTACTACTGCGCCTGCAACAAGATCGTGACCCGCGACCATACCCGGGCGGCGCCCTATCTTGAGCGTTTGTTCCGCGAGATCGAGATTCAAGGCGAATTGTTCGACCGTGACAGGCCGGTGGCGCAGCTCCATTGGGGCGGCGGCACCCCGACGTTCCTGGACCACGAACAGATGCAGGCCTTGATGGCCCAAACCGCGCGCCATTTCTCCCTGAAAGCTGATGACAGCGGTGAATATTCGATCGAAATTGATCCGCGCTGTGTCGAGCCGGACACCATTGCGCTGTTGCGCCAAGTCGGCTTTAACCGCATGAGCATCGGCGTTCAGGATTTCGAGCCCGCCGTTCAAAAGGCGGTCAACCGGGTTCAAAGCGAGGACGAAACCCGCCAGGCGATCGAGGCGGCGCGGCGCGAAGGCTTCAAGTCGGTGAGCCTCGATCTCATTTACGGACTGCCACACCAAAGCGTTGCAAGCTTTGAACGCACGCTCGACAAGGTCCTCGATATCGATCCGGACCGGCTGTCGGTTTACAACTACGCGCATTTGCCGCATCTGTTCAAACCCCAGCGCCGCATCGATGCTGACGCCCTGCCCTCGCCCGCCGACAAGCTCGAAATTTTGCAGCTCATCATCCATAAGCTGATCGACGCCGGTTATCTGTTCATCGGCATGGACCATTTCGCCAAACCCGGTGACGAACTGGCCCACGCCCAGCGCGAGGGCTCGCTGCATCGCAACTTTCAGGGCTATTCGACCCACGGCGAATGCGACCTGGTGGCGATGGGGGTCACGGCGATTTCGAAAATCGCCGCCAGCTTCTCCCAGAATGTGCGCGGGACCGAGGAATATTTCAAACTGATAGACGCCGGCCGCCTGCCGGTGCTTCGCGGCCTCGAACTCGACGATGACGATCTGTTGCGGCGCGCCGTGATCACCGAACTGATGTGCCATTTCCGGCTCGACTTTGCCGCTATCGACGCACGCTTTGGTATTCGGTTCGTCGATTATTTCGCCGATACGCTGGAAACGCTGAAGCCAATGGCCGCCGATGGCCTGCTCACGCTCACCGACAAGGCCATCGAGGTCACCCCCGCCGGCCGCCTCCTGGTGCGCAATATCTGCATGGCGTTCGACCGCTATCTGGAGCGCAAACCGGAGCAGCGGTTTTCAAAGGTGATCTGAACTAGAGCGTTTTTAACTTCATCTGGATCAAAAGGAGGGTGTTTAGATGTTGTCCTGGCAAGTCGTTAAAACGCAGCATAGCAGCGCTATGCAAGGCTTTAAGGGCGCCGCCAGGGCGGCATATAAACAGCCGAACTTGATCCAGATTAAGTTAAAAACGCTCTAAAGCGGAATGTTGCTGTGTTTCTTGTAGGGCGTTTCGACCTCTTTGTTGCGCAGCAGCCTGAGCGCCCCGGCGACGCGTTTTCGGGTTGAGTGCGGCATGATCACGTCGTCGATGAAACCGCGCTGGGCGGCGATGAACGGGTTTTCGAACTTGTCCTTATATTCCTGCTCGCGCGCCTGAAGCTTCACCGGATCATCGGCCTCCTTACGGAAGATGATTTCCACCGCGCCCTTGGCGCCCATCACCGCGATCTCGGCGGTCGGCCAGGCGTAATTGATGTCGCCGCCGAGATGTTTCGAGCTCATCACGTCATAGGCGCCGCCATAGGCCTTGCGGGTAATGACGGTGATCTTGGGCACCGTGGCTTCCCCATAGGCGAAAAGCAGCTTGGCGCCGTGCTTGATGATGCCGCCATATTCCTGGGCGGTGCCGGGCAGGAAACCGGGGACGTCGACGAACGTGACGATCGGGATGTTGAAGCAGTCGCAAAAGCGCACGAAACGCGCCGCCTTGCGCGAACTGTCAATATCCAGGCAGCCGGCCAGAACCATGGGCTGATTGGCGACGAAACCCACCGTGTGGCCCTCGATGCGCCCGAAGCCAATGACGATATTGGGCGCGAAGGCGGGTTGAAGCTCGAAAAAATCCCCCTCGTCGACGACCTTTCCAATCAGCTCGTGCATGTCGTAAGGCTTGTTCGGATTTGCCGGAACCAAAGTGTCGAGGGACATCTCCAGCCGGTCGGCGGGATCCTCGGTCGGCCGCACCGGCGGGTCCTCCCGGTTCGATAACGGCAGGAAGTCGTAAAACCGGCGCATTTCCCTGAGCGCCTCGACGTCGTTTTCCAGCGCGAGGTCGGCGACGCTCGATTTGCTGCTGTGGGTTACCGCGCCGCCAAGCTCTTCCTGGGTCACACTCTCGCGGGTCACGGTCTTGACCACATCAGGCCCGGTCACGAACATGTAGGACGTGTCCTTGACCATGAAAATGAAGTCGGTCATCGCCGGGGAATAGACAGCGCCGCCGGCGCATGGCCCCATGATCAGCGACATCTGGGGAACGACACCCGAAGCCAGGATGTTACGCTGGAACACCTCGCCATAGCCGGCGAGCGAGGCGATACCCTCCTGAATACGGGCGCCGCCGGAATCATTGATGCTGATCACCGGGACGCCGGTGGTCAGCGCCATGTCCATGATCTTGGTGATCTTTTCCGCGTAAACCTCGGACAACGCGCCGCCGAAGACCGTGAAATCCTGGCTGGCGATGAAGACCTCCCGGCCGTTGATCTGGCCGTGGCCGGTGACGATGCCGTCGCCCGGAACCTTCTTGTCGGCCATGCCGAAGTCGGTGCACCGGTGTTCGACGAACATATCGAATTCCTCGAACGAGCCTTCATCGACCAGCAGCTCAATGCGTTCCCGCGCGGTCAGCTTGCCGCGCGCGTGCTGCGCCTCGATCCGCCGCTCGCCGCCGCCAAGGCGCGCCAGTTCACGCTTTTCCTCCAGCTTTTCGAGGATCTCCCGCATATTTCCTCACCTTCCTCAGTATTTTATCGGCCGTATCATTCCAGTCCTGGGTTGGCCAAGCCTGCCCGGAATAGGATAAAAACGCCAGTGGAAACAAATCGGTTCAGGTCAACCCAGGCAAAGCCGAAGGAACCGCACCGCGTCCATCATTTCGGTGCGCTTGCGGGCCTGCGCCTCCATCGCTTCTTCGTCCTCACCCCATTTTTCGGCCTGAAAATCCTCGTCGATCTGGCTTACTGACCAGGCCTGGTCCGGGGATAACCGGTGCTCCGCAACCGCCAGACCGACGACCACCGACCCGGTCGCCGTGATCACGCCGTGCAGCCCGGTAACAGCGAACGGACAAAACGCGTCCACCGCCGCCCTCAGGGCTGCGACGGCCGTGTCGTCCTGCGTGACCGGCAAAACGCCAGAGGTTACCGCCAGCCGCGCGCCATGGCGCTCGTTCGCCCATTCGATCAGCGGCTGCCAACTTTCGTTCTGGCGCGCCACCAGGCTATCCGGGCCATCGGCGCGGCAGCACAACAAATCGGTCTCGGCAAAGCGGGTGATTTCATCGACCACTTCCGATTTCCGGCCCACAACGCGATCGATCGCGGTATTGGCGAGCCGGGTCAGGGGCATGGCATCCGGCGCAATTTCCTCGCCCTGTGCCGCCCATTCCCCGGCAATGGCGCGAGCCAGGGCCTCGAAGGGCACATCAAGAAAGGCTTTTGCGGGGGTCCGCACCCGCCGGTCGTCAAGGGTGATCGCGAAGCCCTCATCCTCGGCCCGGTAATCGGCTCTCTTATAAAACCTTTTCATGTCGTGCCAAATCCGTCAGAACGCGAGCCAGCTCGTTGAAATGCTTCAGAACCGTGACCGCGCCGGCGTCGGTCAATTCCCCGGGCTCGTGATAGCCCCAGCTAACGCCGATCGCCGTCGCTCCGGCATGGCCCGCCATCTCCATGTCAAAGGTGGTGTCGCCGACCAGAACGGTCTGCGACGGGGTGGCGCCGGCTTCCTCCATCGCGCGTTCCAGCATCGCGGGATGCGGCTTGCCGGGGCCGGAATCGCCGGTCTGGATGGTCGCGAAATGGGACAACAGTCCATGCTGGCCCAAAGTATGGTTGACGCCGCGCCGTGACTTCCCGGTCGCCAATCCCAACAAAAAGCCTGCCGCGTCGAGCCGCTCGAGCACCTCGGCGGCGCCTGAATATAAGGGCTCCTGGTCGCCGTTGCGCCGCAAATCGCCAAAAGCGGTTTTGTAGTTTTCGCAGATCGCGGCTTGATCGCCGGGCGACACCCGCGGCGCCAGGGCGGCGATCGCTTCATGCAATGAAATTCCCACCAGCCGGCGCACGTCGACGGCCCGCGGCGGCGGCAGTTCGGCGCTGGCGAAGGCCTGCTCCATGGCTGCGATAATCATTTGCTGGCTGTCGACGAGGGTGCCGTCGCAATCGAACACCACCAGCCTGACAGGGCCTGTCTGATCGCGTTTCATTGCAACAACCATGGATTACACATGGGCGTCTCCTGGCCGTTGGCCACACGCGGTCCCGTCCCTCCCGGATCAGGCGAGCGCATCGGCGAACGGATCATCATTATAATCGGCATTGAAATCAAACATCTTCCATGTAGTGAGCATGTGGCCGTCAATGGGCGCGCTGACCTCTATCATCTTGCCCGAGGGCAGCGGAATCGAAATCGACCGGGCATGCAAATGCATCTTGCCGCTGACACCGGACAGGAAGCACTCACTGCCACCATATTTGCCGTCCCCGACTATTGGCGTTCCCAGTACCTTGCAGTGCACCCGAAGCTGATGGGTTCTTCCCGTGAGGGGACGGAGCACAAGCCATGCCGCGCGCGACCCGGCAGCCTCGATCACCGCATATTCCGTGATGGCGCGCTTTCCCCCTTCACTATACTCGACCCGCTCGCCCTGGTGGTCGCCCAACTTCTCCAGCGGTGCATCAATGCGTCCCCAGCGCGGCCGGGGGACGCCGGCCACCAGTGCCCAGTATAACTTGTTCGCCGATTTGGAGCGGAAGACATCGCCCAAACGGGTTGCGGTGCGGCGGTCACGCGCCAGCACCAGCACGCCGCTGGTGTCCTTGTCGAGCCGGTGAACCAACCGCGGCCGCTCCGGCTTGCCGTATTGAAGCGCGCCGAGCATGCCATCAAGGTGTTTCGTGGTCTTGCTACCGCCCTGAACCGGAAGCCCGGCCGGCTTGTTGATCACAATGACATGATCGTCCATATGCAGAATGCGGGCCTCCAGCGCCGCGATGTCCTCCCTGGAGACCGATGGCCTGGGGCCGCGCCTGTCCTTCGGCGGGCCAGCCGGGTCATCGCCCAGCGGCGGAATGCGGATCCGGGCGCCGGTTTCGATCCGCTGCCCGGCCTTGGCGCGCCCGCCATCGACCCGGACCTGGCCGGTCCGCAGCAATTTTTCAAGCCTGCCGTGACCGATCATCGGGTAATGGGTCTTGAACCAGCGGTCGAGGCGCATGCCGGCCTCGGCCTTTTGAACGATCAGGGTTTTGACGGCACTCAAGACGAAACAGCCCTTACAAAATACATGCCTGCGAATAGTCCCACCACGGAGAGGACGACCGACCCAAGGGCATAAGAGAACGCCGCGCTGTAATTGTTGCGCTCCATCAAAAGAACGACCTCCATGGAAAAGCTGGAAAAAGTGGTAAAGCCCCCCAGCAGCCCGACCGCCAGAAACGCCTGCATCTGCATCGACAAATTCAGGCGCAAAGCCACGAGCTCGATCAGCAGGCCCATGCACAAGGAACCGATGACATTGACAGCCAGGGTGCCCAGCGGCAGGCTGCCGCCGATCAGCCGCGCCACCTTGCCGGCGACTATATAACGCCCGATGGCGCCGAGCGCACCCCCCGCGCCGACCGCAAGAATCATATTCCAGTTCACGCGCTTATCCTGCTCTCTCGTCCCATCTGTCTGATTTGCACCACCAGTCACCCGTTTCCACCGCCCTCACCGAGCCGGGCGCGTAGTTTGTTCCAGTATTCGAGCCGCTTGGCCAGATCGCGCTCAAAGCCATGCTTGCCGGGCTGGTAAAATTCGCGCCGGTCCATGTTATCGGGAAAGTAATTCTGGCCCGAGAACCCTTCCTCCAACGCGTGATCGTATTTATAGCCCTTGCCATACCCCAGGCTTTTCATCATGCCGGTCGGGGCATTGAGGATATGCTTGGGCGGCATTGGCGAGCCGAGTTTCCTTGCCGCGTCAGCCGCCGCCCCGAGGGCCTTGTAGACGCGGTTCGATTTAGGCGCGGTGCCCAGATAGATCACTGCCTGGGCCAACGCCAGATCACCTTCCGGGGACCCCAGAAACTCATAAGTATCCTTGGCGGCCAGCGCCTGCACCACCGCGTTGGGGTCGGCCAATCCGATATCCTCAATCGCAAACCGCACCAGCCGGCGCAGAATGTAAAGCGGGTCCTCGCCGGCATTGAGCATGCGCGCCAGCCAGTAAAGAGCGGCATCGGTGTCCGACCCGCGCAGGGACTTGTGGAGCGCGCTGATCAGGTTGTAATGCTCGTCCCGTCCCTTGTCGTAAATCGGCGCCCGCTGTTGAACGGCCGTCAACAGGGCTCGCGTGTCGAGAATATCTCCATTTCCCCGCGCAAACAGATCCTCGGCCAGATTAAGCACATAGCGCCCGTCGCCGTCGGCCATGGCGCGTAAACTGACTCTGGCATCCGGTTCGAGCGGCAGTTTCCTGCCTTCAAGCGCCTCGGCCCGCTTCAGCAGCTCCTCAAGCGCCGAATCGCCGAGCCGATTGAGCACCAGCACCTGGGTCCGGGACAAGAGCGCCGCATTGATCTCGAAAGACGGATTTTCGGTGGTCGCGCCAACCAGTATGACAGTGCCGTCCTCGACGACCGGCAGAAAGGCGTCCTGTTGCGATCGGTTGAATCGATGGATCTCGTCCACGAACAGCAGCGTTCCACCCCCATGCGAGCGACGAATGCGTGCTGCTTCGAACGCCCTGCGCAAATCCGCAACGCCGGAAAATATCGCCGAGATCTGCTCTAAATGAAGGTCCGTTCGGTCGGCCAAAAGCCGGGCGATCGTGGTCTTTCCCGTGCCCGGGGGCCCCCACAGGATGATCGACGACAATCGGTTGGCGGCCAGCATCCGCCCGATCGGACTTTGAGCGCCGATCAGATGATCCTGGCCGATGACTTCATCCAGTGATTGCGGGCGCAGCCGGTCGGCAAGGGGTCTGTCGCCCTGATCGCCCGGCGATTGCTGCCCGAACAGATCGCTCACTGTCGGATCGTGGCCGACAGAATTTTGCCGTTGCGCCGGATCTTGATCGTCCATTCGCCCCGGTGGCTCGCGATCACATCCTCCAGGGAGTCGACCGTGCCGATCTGATTGTCGTCGATCGCGACAAAAACATCGCCGGGCACCAGACCCAGCCGATGGGCCGAACTGCCGCGCCCAATCCCCAGCACAATGACGCCTTCCAGAAACGTGTCGATCTTCAACTCTTCCGCCAGCGCCGGCGACAGGTTGGCCACTGTCGCCCCCCGCATCGGTGATCGCGAGCGCAACTGCGTCTTGTCCCGGGGTGGAATTTCCGGCGCCGCGTCCAGCCGGATGAGCACTTTCTGATCTCTGTCACCTCTGAGCACCGAAAAGGAAGCGGTTCCGCCAATCGGGTTCAGAGCCATTCGAAACTGAAGACCCGGGGGATCGAAAATCTCCTGGTCATCGACACGAAGCACAATATCGCCCACTTTCAGGCCGGCGCGATCCGCCGGACCGTCCGGGTAAATCGCGTTGACCAGCACACCACTCGGCCGGTCGAGGCCCAGGGATTCAGCAATTTCCGTGGTGATAGCCTGACCGCCGACGCCAATCCATGGCCGCACCAGCTTGCCATCCACAACCGAGCCCTGGACCACCGAGCGCACCATGTTCGCGGGGATTGCAAAGCCGATGCCGTGCGAGCCCCCCGACCGGGAAAAGATCGCGGTATTGACCCCGATTAGCCGGCCATCGAGACCGACCAGCGCGCCGCCGGAATTTCCCGGATTGATCGCCGCGTCCGTTTGGATGAAAAACTGGTAATCCGAAATGCCGATCCCGGTTCGGGACAATGCCGAAACAATGCCGCTGGTGACCGTCTGGCCAACCCCAAACGGATTGCCGATCGCCAACACGATATCGCCGACCTCCACCCCGTCGGAATCGCTGAACTCCAGGAACGACAGGACCTCGCCCCCGGTGTCGATGCGCAGCACCGCAAGATCGGTTCGCTCGTCGGCGAACAGCAACTCGGCCTCATATTCCCGGCGATCGGTCAGCACCACGGTAATCTGATCGGCGCCCTGAATGACGTGGTTGTTGGTCACGATCCTGCCATCGGCCGAGACGATGACGCCGGAGCCCAGCGAGTTTTGCACCCGCTCCCTGGATTGGCCGAAATTGAAGTCCCGCCCAAAAAACCGGCGAAAGAACGGATCGTCGAACAATGACGACACGCCCGCCGTCGCCACGACCCGGCGCGTGTAGATGTTCACTACGGCAGGCGCCACCTTGGCCACGACCGGGGCGTAGGACAATTCGACCTGCGCCCGGCTTTCAGGCGCCGTTTTGGCGGTCTGCGACAATCCAGGGCCACTGGACAACAAGACCAGGGCCGCCGCCACGGCCGCAACCCGGCCGCGCAATTTCCCGCTGATCGGTTCAGGCACAAACATTCCAACTCTTCGTCCCGCAGACAATGCGCGTAAGCTCAATCTAGCAACAGTTCCACAAAAACGGAAGGCAGCCAAGTGGCTGCCTTCCGGAACGTCAACAAACCTGGCGGGGAAACTACGCCGCCACGTCTTCATCGTCTTCGTCAGGCACCGGGCCTGAATCCAGACCCTTGGCCTCCGGGTCGCGATCGACCAGTTCGATCACCGCCATTGGCGCCGCATCCCCATATCGGAAACCCGCTTTCAGCACCCGGGTATAGCCACCGTCGCGCTCGGCATACCGTTCAGCCAGCACGCCGAACAGCTTTTCGACAGTCGCCCGCTCCGGCAGCTTCGACAGTGCTTGACGGCGGGCGTGAAGATCGCCGCGCTTGCCCAGTGTAATCAACTTCTCGACGTACGGCCGCAGCACCTTGGCCTTGGGTAGCGTCGTCTTAATTTGCTCATGCTTGACCAGCGCGGTCGCCATATTGGCCAACAAGGCCTTGCGATGGCTGCTCGTACGGTTGAGCTTTCCTTTTACTTTTCCATGCCGCATGGCATTTTCTCCAGCCGGGGCGGGCGCTCACGGCTCGCCTAATATTGATCCTCAAGCTTCTTGGCCATTTCCTCGATGTTTTCGGGCGGCCAGCCAGGAGCCTCCATGCCCAAACGCAAACCCATCGTGGCCAGAACTTCCTTGATTTCATTCAAGGACTTGCGGCCGAAATTCGGCGTACGCAGCATTTCCGCCTCGGACTTTTGAATCAGATCGCCGATATAGACGATATTGTCGTTCTTGAGGCAGTTCGCCGACCGAACCGAAAGTTCGAGTTCGTCGACCTTGCGCAACAGATGCCGGTTAAACTCCGGCTCCGTATCTTCCTCATGAGCGCTCGTTACTTCCGGCTCCTCGAAGTTGATGAAAAGCTGGAACTGATCCTGCAAGATACGAGCCGCGAACGCCACAGCGTCTTCAGGGGTCACCGAGCCATTGGTCTCAACAGACATGGTCAGCTTGTCATAGTCCAGGCTCTGGCCTGAGCGGGTCTTTTCGACCTTGTAAGCGACCTGCTTTACCGGGCTGTACAGCGCATCCACGGGGATGAGCCCGATCGGGGCGTCCTCGGGCCGGCTGCGGTTAGCCGGCACGTAGCCCGTACCCATCTCAACGGTCATCTCCATGCTGACTTCCGCGTCCTTCTCCAGCGTGCAAATCACCAGTTCCGGATTAAGAACCTCAACATCCGCAATCTCGGTGATCATGCCCGCGGTCACTTCGCAGGGCCCCTTGGCCTTCAGAGTCAGGCGCTTCTGGACATCGCCATGGCTTCTAAGCGCGAGCGACTTGATGTTCAGAACGATGTCGGTCACGTCCTCCCGTACGCCCGGGATCGACGAAAATTCGTGCAGCACGCCGTCTATTTGCAGCGACGTCACCGATGCGCCCTGAAGTGACGACAGCAAAATGCGTCGCAACGCGTTGCCCAACGTTTGCCCAAAGCCCCTTTCCAGAGGCTCGGCCACGACTGTAGCCTGACGTTCCGGCCGAGCGCCCGGCCGGATTTCAAGCTTGTTCGGTTTGATCAGTTCCTGCCAATTCTTATGAATCACGACAATAACCTTGTGCTCTGGATGATAGCCTTTTCAGGAAAGGCCTTCTTTCAGCTCGTTAAGCGCACTTTGTTCAGCGCGTCACACCCAACCAGCTTTTCGAAAGCCAAACCAAAGCTGGCCAACAGACCTTGCGATTATACCCGGCGCCGTTTCGGCGGCCGACAACCATTATGCGGGATCGGACTGACGTCCCGAATGGACGTAATCGTAAAGCCGATCGACTGCAACGCGCGCAGGGCGGACTCACGTCCCGAACCCGGCCCCTTTACCTCAACTTCGAGAACCTTCATGCCATGTTCCTGCGCCTTCCGGCCGGCATCCTCGGCCGCCATCTGAGCGGCATAAGGCGTCGATTTGCGTGATCCCTTAAAACCCTGCGATCCGGCCGACGACCAGGAAATCGCATTGCCCTGGGCGTCTGCAATCGTAATCATGGTATTGTTGAAGGTAGCCACAACGTGCGCCACGCCGGACGTAATATTCTTGCGTTCGCGGCGCCGCACCCGTGTCTTCTCTCGTGCCATTCCCGTCTACCTTTCCAAAACCGGCTATTTCTTCTTGCCCGCGATGGGCTTTGCCTTGCCCTTCCGAGTTCGGGCATTGGTGTGGGTACGCTGTCCGCGCACCGGCAATCCGCGACGATGACGCAGACCGCGATAAAGTCCCAAATCCATCAGGCTTTTGATGTTCATCGCCACCTCACGCCGCAGGTCGCCCTCGACGATGTACTCACGGTCGATGGCCTCGCGGATCTGCATGACCTCGTCGTCGGTCAGCCCGTTGACCCGCCGCTCGGTCGGGATTCCGACCTTGGCGCAGATCTCGGTGGCTTTCGAGCGGCCGATGCCGTGGATGTAGGT
>JBHHWG010000063.1:0-15734 GCA_046756385.1 Sphingomonadales bacterium
GGAACACCATCTGCCGCCGGGCGAAATAAAAGGAATCGCTTCCGAAACGCTCGGCCACCGCCGGACTGGCGGCGAGCACCAACAGCGCCCCAGTCGCGACCAGCAGCCCCAGCGCCAGCAACATCCACCGGTCGACGGTCCACCACCACCGGCTCAGAATACTGGTATCGGTGCGGGTGAAGCCGATCATGCCACCTGGCCCTCCGCAATGTTTTTGACCAGCGCCCGCACTTCGGCCCGGAAGGCGTCGCCCCGGACCTCGAAGTCGGCGAACTGATCGAACGACGCGCAGGCCGGCGACAACAGCACGACGTTATGAGCGCCGCGCTCCCGGCGGGCATCCGCCGCCGCCAGGCCGACGGCACGTTCAAGCGTGCCGCAACACACGTGGGCGAGATCCTTGCCCATGGCGGCAGCGAAACCGTCGCTTGCCTCGCCGATCAGATAAGCGCGCCGAACTTTGTTGAATTTGCCCCTGAGGCTTTCGATCCCACCGACCTTTGGCTTGCCGCCAACGATCCAGTAGACGGAATCGAAGGCATCCAGCGCTCGCGCGGCAGCGTCGGCGTTGGTGGCCTTGGAATCATTTACAAAGCGCACGCCGGCCACTTCGGCCAGGGTCTCCAGCCTGTGCGCAAGGCCGGGGAAGCTTTCCAGCGCGGTGACTATTTCGCGCGATTGCAAGCCCATGACCCGCGCCACGGCATAAGCCGCCGCCGCATTCTGCCAGTTGTGGCGGCCGGGAAGCCCCCGCGCCGCCGAAACATCGCCGACCGGGACCGGCGCTCCCGAAATTCCATCATAAAGAATGCCGTCCGCGACCCAGACGCCGCCATTGACAAAACCCTTGGCCGATATGGGAATTACGAGGTCCCTGCCCTCGGTCAGCAGTTGGTGACGCACCGCCGCCGCGTGGTCGTCGTCGATCCCCACCACCGCCATCTGGCCGGGCCCCTGTCCGTCGAACAGACGCTTTTTCGCCGCGACATAGCCGTTCATATCGCCGTGACGATCAAGATGGTCGGGGGTGATGTTGAGCAGCACCCCGACATCCGGCGCCAGATCGCAGGTCAGATCGATCTGATAGGACGACAGCTCAAGCACATGGATATCGTCTTTCGTGACCGGGTCAAGCGCCAGCACCGGATGACCGATATTGCCGGCGACGATCGACTTGCGCCCGCAAGCTTGAAGCACATGGCCGATCAAGGCCGTCGTGGTCGATTTGCCATTGGTGCCGGTTACGGCGACCAGACCCGACATTGGCCCTGGCCCCGGCCCATCTTTCAAGGCAGCCGCGAACAACTCAACATCGCCGATCACCGGCCGACCGGCCCGGCGCGCCGCACGCACCAGCGGGTGGGGTTCGGGATAATGGAGCGGAATGCCCGGGCTTAACACCAGGGCGTCAACCGACTTCCAGTCAATTTTGTGGAGATCGGTCAGCGGCACACCCTTATCCCCGGCCCGCTCGCGAGCCGTTTCGGACTCGTCCCAGGCCAAAACACGGGCGCCACCGGCCAAAAGGGCGCGCGCCGCCGCGAGTCCGCTTCGCGCCAGCCCGAACACCGCCATGGTTTTGCCTGAGTAATGGCCGAGATCGATCATCCCATCACCTCAATTTGAGCGTCGCCAAACCGACAAGCGCAAGAATCACGGAAATGATCCAAAACCGGATCACGATAGTAGGCTCGGCCCAACCCTTTTCCTCGTAATGATGATGGAGCGGGGCCATCCGGAAAATTCGCCGGCCCGTAAGCTTGAATGAGCAGACCTGAACGATCACCGAAACAGTTTCGAGAACGAACAGACCGCCAATAATGACGAGCACCGCCTCGTGTTTCGTAATGACGCTTACGGTACCGAGCGCGCCACCCAGGGACAGGCTGCCGGTATCGCCCATGAACACCATCGCTGGCGGTGCGTTGAACCACAAGAAGCCGAGCCCCGCGCCGACAACGGCTCCGCAAAACACCGCCAGTTCACCGGCGCCCGGCACCGGGTGCAATTGCAGATAATTGGCAAATACCGCGTTGCCCACCAGATAGGCGATAAACAGAAATGCCGCCGACGCGATGATTACCGGCATGATCGCAAGACCGTCCAGCCCATCCGTCAGATTGACGGCGTTGGAGGTGCCGATCATCACAAAGACAGCAAATACCGGGAAAAACCATCCCAGATTTATCAAGGCGTCTTTAAAGAACGGCAGCGCCAACATGCCCGCCAGCGGTTCCGCCGATAATTGCATGATCCACACTGCGGCGCCGCCCGCGATGAGCGCCTCGAGCACCAGTTTAAGCTTCCCCGGAACGCCGTGGGAGCTGCCGCGCACAACCTTCAAATAGTCGTCGGTAAAGCCAACCGCGCCAAACCCGACGGTCACGAGCAGGCAAATCCACACATACTGGTTGGAGATATCCGCCCACAGGAGAGTGCCGACGGAAAGGCCCAACAGAATCAGAAAACCGCCCATCGTCGGCGTGCCCTGCTTTTCGATCAGGTGTCGCTCGGGGCCGTCATCGCGGATCGGCTGGCCATTGCGCTGCTTGGACTTGAGCCAATTGATGATCCGGGGACCGAACACGAAACACACAATGAGCGCGGTGATTATCGCGCCACCGGTGCGGAAGGTCAGATACCGAAACAGGTTGAACAAGCTGACCTGATCGCTGAACGGCACCAGAAAATAATGAAACATCGCCCGTCACCCGTCCCCACTGACTATTTGTTCTGGCTTACAACGCCGCTTACCCAGCTTGACCAGCGCCTCGACCACGCAATTAAGCCCAAGGGCGTTCGAGCCCTTGATCATCACCAGATCCCCGGGCCGGACCTGAGCGGCGACCAGGGAAGCGATAGTCTCGGCGCTATCCGCATGGCCCGCGCGCCGGACCCTGGGCAAGGTCTCCATCAGCCGGACCATATTGTTCCCGACCCCGAACACCAGATCGACGCCCGCTTCCAGGACAGGCTCGGCCAGGCTTTCATGTTCTCTGGCGGCACTGTCCCCGAGTTCCAACATATCGCCCAGCACCGCGATCCGGCGGCCATGGCGGTGCGGCTCTCCCCCGTGCATGGCCGCCATCGCGGCCAGCGCCGAACGCATCGAGGCCGGGCTGGCATTATAGCTTTCATCGATTACCACGATCTTATCGCCGTCAATTCGCACCTCGTGGCGCTTGCCCCGGCCCGCCAGCGGCGCAACATCGGCCAACGCAAGTCCCGCCAGACCCAAATCAGCGCCGACCGCGGCGGCCGTGCCGAGTACCGCAAGGCTGTTCATTATCCAGTGGCGGCCCGGAATGCCGATCTTATAGGTGATCGTTTGCCCGCATATGTCGGCGCTGACGCAGCTTAAGGAATGATGCATCCGGTATTTGAGTAGTCGGGCGTCGGCGTCCTCATGTTCGCCAAACGCGATTATGGTCTCGACACCGGCCTCCCTGGCCAGTGACGAAAGCAAGCCGAATTGCGGGTTGTCACGGTTTAGTACCGCCACGCCGCCGGCTTGCAAGCCCTCGAACACCTCGGCCTTCGATCTGGCGATATCCTCGATCGACGGGAAAAAGGCGGAATGGGCCGGTTCGATCGTGGTGATCACGGCGACATGCGGCCGGACCATCCGGGAAAGCGGGCCGATTTCACCGGGCCGGTTCATACCCAGCTCGAAGACACCAAAGTCGGTCGCGCGGGGCATGCGCGCCAACGACAATGGCACGCCGACATGATTGTTAAAGCTTCGGACGCTGGCATGGACGATGCCCTGACGCGCGAGCACGGTTCGAAGCGCCTCTTTGGTGCCGGTCTTGCCGACGCTGCCGGTAACGGCGACAATTGTTGCCCCGGCCTCGGTTTGCACCCGTGCCCGGGCCGCCTGCCCCAGAGATTGAAGGCCGCTCATGGTGTCGGAGACCACGAGAACCGGCGCGTCATCGGCCAGACCGACAAGTTTTTCACAGACCATGGCCGCCGAAGCGCCGCGCTCCAACGCCGAAGCCACAAATCCGTGCCCGTCGCTTTTTTCGCCCTTCAATGCGATGAACAGATCGTCGGCCTTAACCTCCCGGCTATCGATGGCGACCCCCGTGCAAGTCCATTCACCGCGCGCCTGTCCGTTGACGGCGGCGGCGGCGTCGTTTGATGTCCAAAGATGCTCAGCCATTGCCATCATGTTCCACCGCCCCGACGGCAGTGCGCACTTGATCGATGTCACTGAAGGGACAGACCTGACCGCCGATCACCTGGCCCCGCTCGTGTCCCTTGCCCGCAACCACCAGCAGATCTCTCGCTTCAAGCGCGGCAATCGCGGTGCGGATCGCCTCGGCGCGATTGCCGATTTCGGTCGCGTCCGGGCAGGATCCTTTGATATCAGCGCGAATTCTTGCCGGATCCTCGGACCGCGGATTGTCGTCGGCAATGTAAACCTTGTCGGCAAGCATGGCGGCCATGCGGCCCATCAGCGGCCGCTTGCCTTCATCCCGGTCGCCGCCACAGCCGAACACGACGCAAAGCCGACCCGGGCAATGGCTCCTCAACGCGCGCAGAACCGAGGCCAGCGCGTCGGGCGTGTGGGCGAAATCGACAAAGATTGGCGCGCCCGCGGGGTGCCTAGCCACGAGTTGCAGGCGTCCCGGAACCCCCTCCAGATGGGAAAGAGCGGAAAATACATTGTCGGGGGTTTCCCCGTTCGCAATCACCAATCCGGCCGCAATCAAGGCGTTCTGAGCTTGAAAATCGCCAATCAGCGGCAGTTCGACCTCGTAAGTTTTGCTATCGTGCCGGATGGTGAGCATTTGGCCGTTACTTGTCGGCTGCCGGATCATCAGTCTTATATTGTCGGCCTTGGCTCCCACCGATATGACCCGATGGCCTTGTGCCCTGCACCGGGGTTTCGCATCCTGGTAGGACTCGTCGTCGGCATTCAGCACCGCGATGCCGCCGGGCGCCAGGACCTCGCCGAAAAGTCGAAGCTTGGAATCGAGATAATTTTCGGCCGAACCGTGATAATCGAGATGATCGCGTGTCACATTGGTCAAGGCCGCCGCTTTAAGCCGAAGGCCGTCGAGGCGGTGTTGCGACAAGCCGTGGCTGGAAGCTTCGAGCGCCACATGATCGACACCCTGGCCCTTGAGCTTTTTCAACGCCCCATAAAGCGTGACCGGATCGGGCGTCGTCAGGCCCGGGGGCAGCTTCATATCGGGGGCCGCGACCCCAAGGGTACCCACGCTGGCCGCTTTATATTCCAGTTGCGTCCAGATTTGGCGCACGAAACTCACGACCGAGGATTTGCCATTGGTGCCGGTGACCGCGACGGCGGTTTCCGGCTGGCCGCCGAAGAACCGAGCCGCCATCAATGCGAACCGCCGGCGCGGATTTTCGTCCGTCAGGACGTGGACCCGCCTGGCTCCGATCGATGCGCCGGGAGGGGCCAACACCGCGACGGCGCCGTGCGCGATCGCGTCGTCGATAAAGTCGGAGCCGTCGGAGTTGACTCCGGCGAGCGCCGCAAACAGAAAGCCCGGCTGCACTTCGCGGCTATCGGAAGCCAAGCCGCGGATATCGATATTGCCGCCGGCGCCATTCCCGTTCAGGAGCTCCGACAGTCTCATGGCGACACTTTCTGGCTCATGACAACTCCCCTGCATCATGGCAGATCCATGCGGCCGGCCACCGCCAACGTCACCGCCGATGTGGGCTCGGCCTCCGTATCGTGCGGACGAACGCCCAGCATCGGTGCGATCCGCGTCACAACCTGGCGAACCACCGGCGCGGCGACCCACCCGCCACCGGCAAAGCCAAGGGTTTCGGCGTTGCCCTGGGGCGCGTCAAGCATCGCGAACACGACATAACGGGCCTTTGTACTCGGAAACACGCCGACGAAGGACGACAGCAGCGCCTCGCGACTGTAGCTGCCGCCGATATTTTTTTCCGCGGTCCCGGTTTTTCCGCCGACCAGATAGCCCTTGGCGTCAGCCTGTCGACCGGTGCCCTGAGCCACCACCAGGCGCATCATCGCGCGGACCGCCTCACTGGTATCGGCGTTGATCACGCGGGTCCCGCCAACCTGCGCGCGATCTGAAACCTTGAGCACGGTCGCGGGCCGCAAAACGCCGCCATTGACCATCGCGGCGATGCCGCTCACCAACTGGACCGGGCTGACGGCAATGCCGTGCCCATAGGCCACGGTCATGGCATTGATCTTGCGCCACTCGGTCGGGACGATCGGTGCGCCGACCTCCGGCAGTTCGATTTCCGATCGGCGGAACATGCCGACGCGGCTCAAAAATGCCTGCTGGGCCTCGACCCCGATATCGAGCGCCATCCTCGCGGAACCGATATTGGACGAAAAGATATAGATCTCGGGAACGGAAAGCCAGCGCGCCTTGGGGTGGTCGTCATGGATCGTCCAGCGAGCCTCGTGAATCGGCTCGGTGGCGTCATATTTGTCGCCAAGCCCGGCAACCCCGGAGTCCAACGCCTGAGCGATCGTAAAGGTCTTGAACGTTGACCCCATTTCATAAACGCCCAAAGTGACGCGATTAAACCTGGCGGCGTCCGAAGCTTCCGCCGGTTGGTTGGGGTCGAAATCGGGCAGCGACACTAAAGCCAGCATCTCGCCAGTCTCGACGTCCATGACAATACCGCCGGCTCCGGCGGCGTTGTGCGCGACCATCGCTCGCGAAAGCTCGTCGCGCAAAGCGTGCTGCACCCTGACGTCGAGCGCCAACGACAGCGGCTCTCGCCTCCCCTCGGGATGGGCCAGTTCGTCCTCGAAATAACGCTCGACACCGGCGATGCCGGCATTATCGATATCGACATGACCAAGCACATGGGCTGCTAACGAGCCCTGCGGGTACACGCGCCGCATCTCAGACTTGAATCCGAAAGCCGGAATGCCAAGCCTGTTAACCGCCCACTGCTCACGGGGGATGAGTTTACGCTTGATCCAGACGAAATTGCGCCCCGAAGCGAGCCGCGCATGCAATTGTCGGCGATCGAGGTCGGGCAGCGTATCGGCGAGCCGGTCGGCGGCCTCGTCGGCATCGAGCAACAGGCGCGGATGTGCATAGAGCGATTTCGTACTCAGATTGCCAGCCAGTAATACGCCATTTCGATCGACAATTGACCGTCGCTCAACGCTGGCCGTTGGGCCCGGCACTTCCCGGGCCGACCGCGTGACTTCATCACTGCCGGAAATTCCCAGACTGACGACCCGCCATCCCAAGGTGGCGAAGCACAAGACAAACAAAACGGCGGGAACAATCAGCCGGTTTCGGGCATTTTCAATGGCGAGCTTGCCGACGCCCTCAAGCCTGACCTGGATGTCGGACGGCGCGGTCATCGGCCCTCACTCCCACCATCGGAAGCGGGCGTCATGCCGGCGAGACGCCGGGCGCGGCGCGCCGGGACGTCGCCCAGTGACCCGATCTGGACCGCCTCGGCCGGCGTCAATTTCAAAAAGCGATCGTTAAGCGCCTGCAAACGCTCTGGCCGGGTGAGATAGCTGAGCTCGGTCGATAATACCTCGATTGCGGCGCCATCCCTTTCGACTTGCCGCGCCAGTTCCGTGGCCTGGCGCTCAAGATCGCGAACCTGATACTTCAGCCGATAAAGCCCGTAGGACACCGACACCGCCAAAATCAGCACGGCGCATGTAACCTGCCGTCTCATGCCGCCACCTGTACAGGCCATGGCGCGGCGGCGGTTCGGACCGCAGCCCGCAGTCGTGCCGAGCGTGCGCGTGGATTGGCGGCGATCTCCGGCGCGCCGGGCTTGCTGACCCGCCGGCTGAGCAATTTGAAAGTGGAAGGGCGCCCGCCTTCCGCCCCGCCCGCGTCGGGGACGGCGGGACGATGACGCGAGCCCTTCGGCCCGCCGCCCGAACGCTCGCGCAGGAACAGCTTGACGATCCGGTCCTCCAGTGAATGAAAAGACACGACGCAAAGTCTGCCGCCCGGCGCAAGCAACCTCTCAGCGGCGGCCAGTCCCCTCGCGAGCTCGCCGAGTTCGTCATTGACATGAATGCGCAATGCCTGAAACGTCCGGGTCGCCGGGTGGATATCCTGGGCCCGGCCGCGTGCACCCAGTGCGTCAGCGACGATTTGCGCCAGTTGGCTGGTGCGCATGATCGCAGACGCGCGGCGCGCCGTGACGATCGCCTTGGCGATCCGTCGCGAAGCCCTCTCCTCGCCAAACTTGTAGATGATATCGGCGAGTTCGCCCTCGTCTTCGGAATTGACGATGTCGGCGGCGGTGCGGCCGGCGTTCCCCATCCGCATATCCAACGGGCCGTCGAAACGGAACGAAAATCCGCGCGTCGCATCGTCGATCTGCATCGACGACACCCCGAGATCGAGCGCCACCCCGTCGACCGCGTCAATACCGCGCTCTTGCAGCAGCCGGTCCATCTCGCCGAAGCTGCCCTGAATCACGGTCACCCGTCCGGGAAAATCCTGCTCAAGCCGGGCGCCGATGCTGACGGCGAGGGGGTCGCGGTCGATCCCCCACACGGTACAGCGCGCCGTCCCGAGCAGGGCCCGCGAATAGCCGCCAGCGCCGAAGGTTCCGTCAACAAACACAGCGCCGTCGCGGGCCGCCAGCGCCTCGACCACCTCTGCGGCCATGACCGGAATATGGGCCAGGGCAGGATCATTGCCGGACATGTTCAACCTGCCGGTCACGCCACTTCCCCCCCTATCAGGGGTGGCAAGCGCAGCTTGCCGCGCTCGCGCAGCGCAATCTCGCGTTGCTTGGCCTCGAACACCTCGTAGGCCGCGGGTTCCCACAACTGAAAGGTCTTGCCGCGCCCGACGAAAGTCACCTGCCCGTCGATCTCCGCGTGTTCCACGAGCTTCTGGGGGAGAACAATACGGCCTTCGGAATCGAAGGGGAGCTGGTGCGCCTTGGAAAGGGTCCAGGTGACAAAGGCCTCATGTTCCTCGGAGAACACGGCGAATTGATCAATGCTTTGGGTCAGGCGCTCCATATAGGTGACGTCACACCCCTCCACACAAGCGTTTACGAACGACGGAAATGCGATGATTCCAGCCCAGCCCTGACCAACCATGGCGGCACGGAAAGAGGCGGGCACCGAAACCCGGCCCTTCTTGTCGACCTTGTTGGTAAATGTGGATAGGAACAGCGCCACTTTGCTCCCCCGCATTAACGCTCCCTGCCATTCCCAATTTTACCGACGATTCGCCGCCATCAGTTACAATATTGGGATGATTTGGGATAACATGGGATTTCATGGGCGTCAATGGGATTAGATGCCGAAAAGGCGCTATTTATCAAATAACTGGCAGGAAATCCTTCTCCGTTAACAGGACTGCGGAACAAAGGGTGATCAACCATTAAACAAGTGTTCAAAGGCTATCCGAAAAAACGGGCGGAAATATGATGGAAACAGGGCGCCATTGGGACATGAATGCGGGGATTTGGTGTCGGCACGAGCCCGAAGAAAATGACTGCTTGCCGCTATTGGGGCCGACGGCACGCGGCTTTCATGGTCTCAACGAAGCTTGAGAGCGCTTCCCCCAAAGCCTCGGGCGAAGATAAATGCTCCTCGATCCGCTCGACGATGGCGGAGCCGCAGATCACACCCTCGGCTCCGACGTCGAGAGCAGCCGTCACATGGTCGGGCTTCGACACGCCGAAACCGATCAATGCGGGCGGCGCGTCCAACCCCTTGAGATGCCTGGTCACCCGGGGATGGGGCGCGCCCATCGGGGTCTCGGCGCCGGTCGGGCCGGATCGGCTTACGAGATATACGAACCCTTGGGAGAAACGCGCGGCACGGGAAATTTCCGCGTCACCCGCATCGGCCGCGCATAGCATCACGGACTGCAATTGGGCAGCTTCAGCGGCGTCCCTGACCCGCGACGCCAGGTTGCCGTCCTCCCCCACCGCCAGAACCGCGTCGACGCCGGCGCAGCTTGCAGCGCTGCAAAATTCAGTAACACCGAGGCCCGCGATATTGGGCAAGTCGCTCATCAGGCAGATTGGCAGATCGGGATATGCGGCCCGGACCTGTTCGATCAGCCCCCAGCATCGGCGCGCGGTAACGCCCGCTTCCCCGGCCCGGCGGTGGGCCTTGACGATGGTGGGGCCATCATAAATCGGGCGCTTCGAGGGCACCCCCAGTTCGAGGGCGTCGGCCCCGCCAGCGACCAGGGATCGAACGATTTCCAGAAACAGTTCGTCGCCGCCATCGCCGACAACGGCAAAGGGAACGAACGCCCCTTCATCGCATGCCGCAAGCCGGGCAAACATGTCTGCAAATCGATCCATGCGCTAATCCGCTGTTACCGCCTTATCGCCGCGCACTGACGGTCGCAAGGCAGCGAAAAAGCGGGCCAGCCTGGTGGCGTCTTTGACGCCGGGGGCCCGCTCGACGCCCGAATTGACGTCCAGCGCCCAGGCGCCAATCCCAGCCGCCTCGGCGGCATTGCCGGCATCCAGCCCACCCGCGAGAACGATGCGATCCTTGTCGCGCCGAGTCGCCAGATCACGCCAGTCGAAGCGCTGGCCAGTGCCGCCACACATCCGCGGCACATAAGTATCGAGCAGCACCCGGTCCGCCTCCCCCGGCAGTTCCGCCGGCGGTGTCCCGCTCACCCGCAGCGCTTTCCAGATCGCGCAGTCGCCGGGCAAGCGACGGCGCAGCTTGGCTATAAAATCCGCATCCTCACCGCCATGAAGCTGCACGACCTCAAGCCCGCATTCGCGGACCGCGGCCTCGATCTCATCGGCCGGCTGATCGACGAACACGCCCACGAGCGGCATCGGACTGCTCGCGGCCAGTTCACCGGCCCGCGCCAGATCGACATATCGGCTGGATCGCTCGGCGAAAATCAGGCCGCCATAAACCGCCCCCGCCTGCCAGGCGCTTTGCAGGCCGTCCGCCACGGCATGGCCGCAGACCTTGACCCGCCCATGGACAAGACGGCGCGCCGCCAGATCGATCCGCCGGTCGCCCATGAGCGAGGTTCCGACCAGGAACGCGTTGGCGTGGCGGGCCAGCCGCCGCACATCGCGGTGATCGTGAATGCCGGACTCGGAGATGACCAGCCGATCCTCGGGAACCAGGCTCGCCAGCCGCTCGGTAACCGCGATATCCACTTTGAGCGTGCGCAGGTCACGGTTATTGATGCCGATGATCGGGGCGCCGAGTTCGACCGCCCGGCGGGTCTCGTCCTCGTCATGCACCTCGGTCACGACATCGAGGTCAAAGCGGCGGGCGATTGCCGCACAGGTGCGATATTCATCATCATCAAGCACCGACAGCATCAGCAATACCGCGTCCGCCCCATGAAGACGCGCCTCGTACACCTGATACGGCGAGACGACAACGTCCTTGCACAGCACCGGTTGGCTGACCCGGTCCCGGATCGCCCGCAAATAGGCAAGCGAACCGGCGAAAAACCTTTCATCGACCAGCACCGAGATGGCGTCGGCGACGCCGCCGTAAATCCCGGCCACGTCTTCAGGTGAGAGGTCCCCCCGAATTGCGCCACGCGATGGGGACGCCTTCTTGTATTCCATGATGAAGCGAGCGCCAGGCCGGGCCAGCGCGCCACGCAAACCGCGATCAGAAGGCGTCAACTGGCCTATAAAGCTTTCCAGGGGGCGACGCTCGGCGCGCTCGGCTATTTCCGTGCGCTTGTGCGCGATGATTTCGTTAAGCGCCATGACTGAGCTCGATCAACCTTTCTAATATCAGGAAAGGTTCGCCGGCCGCCAATGCGGCCCGCGCCCGGGCAACGCCGTCGCGCAAATCGCCGGCGACGTCGGCGAGCCATAACAGCGCCCCGGCATTCAGGGCAATAGCATCTAGATGGGCCGGCGGCCCGTCCCCTTGAAGAATCGCCGTAAACCACCGGGCGTTGTCAGACGGCCCGCCGCCCTTCAGGGCTTCAAGGGGGGCGCGGGTCAGCCCGGCCTGTTCCGGTGCGATCGTTTGATCGAGAAGCTCTCCGTCGCGTAGCAGGACCGCCTGTGTCGCGCCGTGCATCGCAATCTCATCAAGCCCGCAACCGTGCACCACCAGCGCTGACCGGCAACCAAGCTGCCGGAGCGCCTCCGCCATCGGCCGGCACAGCTTGGGATCATACACGCCAAGCAACTGACAGGTCGGCGCGGCGGGGTTAACCAGCGGACCCAGCACATTGAAAATCGTACGAGTCGCCAGCGCCTGGCGCACCGGCATCGCGTGGCGGATTCCACTGTGATATTGCCGGGCATCGAGGACACACAGGCCCACCTGATCCAGACAGCGTCGCGATACCTCCGGCGCGGCATCAATTCGGACGCCGACCGCCTCCAGCAAATCCAGAGAGCCGCAACGGGACGACACGGATCGGTTGCCGTGCTTGGCCACAGGCATGCCGCATGCCGCGGCCACAAACGCCGCCGCGGTCGAAACATTGACCGTATCGGCGCCATCGCCGCCGGTGCCGCAACTATCGGCGAATGGATAATCGGGCGTCGGAAACTCCAGCGCCGCCCGCCTTAGCGCCCGTGCCGCGCCGACAATTTCAGCGGCGCATTCGCCCTTTACCTTGAGGGCCGTCGCCAACGCGCTGATTTCAATATCGCTCAGTTGCCCGGCCACCAGCGCGCCAAACAGCGACTCACTCAGTGCCGCGTCCAGGTCCCGACCCGACAGCACTTTTTGCAAGGCCCCGCCGATAACCAGGACGTCCGGTTCCATAGCCTGTGGTCCGGCGTTCATCTCGCCGGCCTGTGCCATAGGTTGCATTTCCATCACCTCTTCTGGCATCTCTCGAATTCCCATGCCTAGAGCGTTTTTAACTTAATCTGGATCAAGTTAAAAACGCTCTAAAAATATGCTCATGACCCGTTCGCCGGGCCCGAGTCGTCAAGAGACTGTATCGGTTGAGGGGGATTTGCTTTAAGCCAAAAAAACTGGCCGCCCTCTTCCGAGGCAGCCAGTCACACGACATATGAGCTTGTTCTGACCGCCTATTTAAGCGGCCACCACCAGTTCTTCGAAATGTTGAAGCTCTTTGTCATAACGAAATGAAAATTCCACAATTCCGTGCAGGTGTCAACTCGCGACTGTCAATTCCGCGCGGCTGTCAACCCGAAAGGGCTACCGTCAACACACTGTCCCACCTTCACGCGAAGTATGTGCCGGCATCGCGCTAAATGTATGGACGTCAGCAGACCATCCGCCGCAACCGTCTAATCGCGGCGATGTTCCGACTGAACCTGCGACAAGCCCTGTCAGTCAGTCATCAGTTAACCGCCTCTCGCTCGTGGCGCTAATAACTGGCGCCACGAGCGAGAGTCGAAGGAGCGTGCGTTAGTCGGAAGCCTTGATGTTCTCGGCAGCGGCACGACCGTCGCGGCCCTGCACGAGCTCATACGAGACTTTTTGACCTTCATTGAGGGTCTCGAGACCCGCGCGCTCGACCGACGAGATGTGCACGAAAGCATCCGAGCCACCCTCGTCAGGCGCGATGAAACCAAAACCCTTGACCGGGTTAAACCATTTAACAGTACCTGTAGGCATTTTATTCCTCTTGGATCATGTGGTACTCGCCAGGCGAAGGGCGCCGGCGAGGCGCAGTCTTAACGATAGTGCTGGATTCGACTGCTTGGAAACCACAGAAGCAGAGACCCGCCAACAGGCGTTAACGACGTGCTAGGACCACCTATAACCCTGCTCAGTTGGAATAACAAGGGGCGTGATAACAATCCACAGCATTAGTGTTAGAAAAAAACAGTGACCAGGATGTTGCGACAATATCCGATGAAAAGCCCCGATGAAAAGCCCCGATGAACAGCCTCGCCAGCGCCGCTTTCGCCATCGGCCGGTCAAATGAGTCTCTATCAAGGAAACTTGGTATAACCCCCGTCGAGGGGCAAGGGAAAAAGGTCAGACGGTCTGTAAGCCGGGTTCTGTGCCCTGGCCGAAGCCAGGCGATGGCCATTCATCTAGGCCTTGCGTCGCCGCAAGGCTCTTGCGACCTACCCGGACGGCGGTGCGGAAACACACCCGCGAGAACAAGCCCGCATGCCGTCCCTATTTGGTCTTGCTCCGGGTGGGGTTTACCATGCCGTCCCTGTCACCAGCGACGCGGTGCGCTCTTACCGCACCCTTTCACCCTTGCCTGTGCCCCTAGGGGCCATCGGCGGTATGCTTTCTGTGGCACTTTCCCTGGGGTTACCCCCGGCGGGCGTTACCCGCCACCCTGTTCCCGTGGAGCCCGGACTTTCCTCTCCCGCGCCCTTTCGGGACTTGCGGCAGCGGCCATCCGACCGTCTGACCGCTAAAGGATGTATTCCCGGTCGCCGACCCGGTCAAGGGTCTATTAGCATCTTGCAACAGCGCGCGGTTCGGGGAACAATGCGGGCCGCCGCCATATCGGGCCGCCTGTAGGCGGATTGTCGGCGGATTAACAACGAAAGGAACGCCACTCCCATGGCCGGAACAACAAACCGCATACCGAAATGGCTTCGCACAGGGGCCGTTCTCGCACTCGTAACGATAAGCGCCGGGGCCGTCGGCGGCTGCTCGATTTTTGGATCGGACAAAGAGAAGACGGCGACAAACGACTTCATTTCGGCAACGAATATCGGCGAACTGCGCAAGGACAAACCGGGCCTGCCCGGCGATCACGCCAATGCGCGCCATACCGACGAAGTGCTCAGGGGCGACGAGGATTAGAGCACTTTCAGCGCCCGAAGCACGGCGCGGGTTTCCCCGTCCGCCCTGCCGTCCACTTGCTGTTGCCGGAAATGGCGCTGAAACGCAGTGACCACGGCCTCTGTTCCGCCATCAAAACGCCCGTTAACCGCAAGTCCATAGCCGAACTGGGCCAAGCCTTGCTGAAGCCCTAGAACCTCGGCCCCGGCATCGCCGAAGGCCAGGGTCTCGCCTTCGGCCGCCGATACGGAGCGCGGCCAAAGGCCAATATTTTTCGCGGCCAGCCGCGCCCAGTCGAACAGTTCGCCGGGGTCCTGCTTGCGCGCCGGCGAAACATCGCCATGGCCGAGCACCCGGGCCTTTGGAATTGGATGGCGGGCGAGAATATCCCGACTCAGGATTTCAAGCGCCGTCATCTGGGCATCGGGAAAAGGCCGGTAGCCGAATTCGTGGCCCGGATTGACCAGCTCGATCCCGATCGAGCAGCCGTTGATATCGCTCTCCCCGGCCCAACTCGCCACGCCCGCATGCCAGGCGCGCGACTCCTCCGCGACCATCCTGTAAACCGTGCCGTCCTCGTCGATCAAATAATGGGCGCCGACCCGCGCTCTGGGATCGCACAAACGATCAATCGCCGCCTCGGCGCTTTGCATGCCCGTGTAATGCAGGAGCAACATGTCGATCGGCCGACCCGCCGGGCGGACATTGAAATTGGGCGACGGCCGCTCGATCATTGCCGGTGTCGCCGCGCTCACTTGAAGCCGCGCTCCTTCCCGATTCGGTCAAAGGCGTCGTTGATCGCCGCCAGTTTTTCATTAGCGACGTCGATGAATTCCCGCGGAAGGCCCTGGGCGATCAGGGTGTCGGGATGGTGCTCGCGGACCAGCTCGCGATAGGCCTTTTTGAGTTCGGCGTCGGCAATGTCGGCCGGCACGCCGAGAATGGCGTAGGCGTCGGCCTCGTCCGGGCCCAGATGGCCTTCGCGGATGCGGGCGAACCGGGCGTCGTCGAACCTGAAGATCGTCGCAACGCGCTTGAGAAATTCAAGTTCGTTGGG